>JAJDJF010000012.1 GCA_030267065.1 Desulfovibrio sp. OttesenSCG-928-C06
CGCGGCCCAAATCCCCGCCGGGCGCGGCAGCCTCCGGAACAAGATGCTCAAGCACCTCATCCAGCATGACCGAAATATGCAACGCGGCAATGGCGTCTTTATCACGCCCTGTTTGAGTGGAGGCTTTTACTGCGTCCATAGTCCACTCCAAATCCCGAGGGCGGAACAGTTAGAAGTTAAAGTCGAAGCCGCTCTGCTCCACGCTTTGCGCCACATCGTCAAAATTGCCGCTGATAACTTTAGCAAGTCTTTCCGGCTGCCAAAGCTCAAAACGCGCGCCCTGCCCCATGAGAATCGCCTCGCCGGTAATGCCGGCGTAAGCGAGATGGTCTTTGGAAAGCCGGACACGCCCCTGCGCATCGCAGGTCATTTCTTCGGCCCCGCCCACCACCAGACGGCGAAAGTCACGCAGTTGCCGCGGCGGGTTCTTTACCCTGTTCAGCTGGGATTCAAGCTCCAGCCAGTCGGGCAGCGGAAAGCCCACGACGCAGTCGTCGTAAGTAGTGAGAACCATCTTCCCGTCCTCGGAGCGGGAAAGAAGGATCTCTCTGAATTCCGGCGGCAGGATGAGCCGCCCTTTTGAATCCAGGCTGCGTGTGTTTCGTCCTCTAAAAAGCATAGCGTTCCGAATGTTTTACCACTTTAGCGGTGAAGCCAACCATCTTTTACCACTTTCCACCACTTTTCACCACATAAAAGCAAATTTCCAGCTACTGTCAAGGATAAAAACCCTTGAAAAAGACTACTCTCAGGTACATATTCATGCTGAATGTCCGCAAACAAAAGACCTGCAAGGGAAGCAGCAAATATTAAAAATTCGTGATGCAAAAAATATTTTTTCAACGCGCCTGTCATGACGGCTAACTTGCAGATCTGTTGCATTATATAAACACAAAAGATAAAGTCAGCCGACTAAAAATATCGTCAATTTACCGGCCCCGTGGAGCAAACCATCTTGACTTTTCCCTCATCTAAGGGCAAAAACACAGCCTGACGCGCGGCCACAGGCAAGCTGATTACGAATCAACCGCCCTACTGCCCGCTACAAAACAAAATCAACTTTCCGTCCGGATACAGGCACAGCATTACGCCAAGGCTACCAAGCCAGGACCAAAGCCGCGCCAGCATATCCGCAAACGGCAAGAAATCAGCCGGAGTAACTCAGTTGGTAGAGTAGCTGATTCGTAATCAGCAAGTCGTGAGTTCAAGTCTCATCTCCGGCTCCATTTATACAGGGGTTTAGATGCTAAAGCACCTAAACCCCTGTTTTGCGTCCGCAGATCATTTCCAGCCTATTTATAGCCTGGCAGCCAAACAGCTTTTCTGGCGTATGGCGTATTTCGAGCAGAACGGCCCTCCTGCCCTTGCGTGGCAGGCGCATGACCGGGAGCCGCTGCGGACACGCCCCAAAGCACCCAAATCCTTCTGCAGCCCTGCCTATCAGAAAGGTAAAGGCGGCTTGCCGCGTATCCCCCCGCTTGCCACAGAACGCATAAGGGCGTGGTATTAAAGGCTATCAGTCAGAACCTGTACACGACGGCTCTAACTTGCTATTAAATTGCGTCTAAACAGCAGGAGCGCTATGCTTTCACAATCCACATTTTTACCACGCCCGGATTTAACAGATAAAATTCTGAACGCTATCAGCCAATACAGCCTGACGGCCATTGTCGCGCCGATGGGCTACGGCAAGACGACTCTTGCGCAGTCAGTTGCCGAATCCGTCAGCGGTAGCAGCTATTATTATGCCGCCCCCACCGGCCCGCACGATGCGCCATTCCTGTGGCACGACATGTTCAGGCAGTTTGAAGCGCAGGGAATGAGCATTGCCCCGGCCATGCTACGGCTCGGCTTTCCCGCAGCCGCTTCGCAATGGCGGCAAGCCCTTGATCTGCTGCACGGCCTGACCATCCCGACATGCCTGATTCTTGACGACTGCCACTACGTTACGGACACAGCCCTGTTCGGCTTTTGGGAAAGGGTTGTCCGGGCCAATATTCCAAATTTCCGTCTGATTCTGTTCTCGCGCACCCGCCCGGATATTTCCCTGGCAGAATTGTGTATCAAGCGATGCGCAACCGTTTTTGAGCAGGATATTCTTGCTTTTTCCGACACCGAAACCAGAGAGTTCTTTCGCTTGCACGGCATCAGCGAAGATGCAGCCGTAATTGAAGCGCAAAATTACAGCGAAGGGTGGCCCGCCGCGCTCTGGCTATGTCTGCAAAGCTGGCAGACCAGCGGCAGGCTTATCGGATCGCAAGATATCGATTCACTTTTAGCGGCTGTTTTCGCCGCCTATAGTCCAGAAGAACGGGATTTGCTGATGCGCCTTGCCGTGCTGGAAAACTTTACCGAGCAGGACGCGCAAAAAATTGCGGCAATTCCGCACAGCACTGCCAGCCTGCGGACATTGCGCGGCAAAAACCCTTTTCTTGCGTTTGACGCTAAAAGGGAACGCTATCAGTTCCATGCTATTTTCAGGGATTTTCTGCGTAAAGAACTGGGCCACGCCGCCCAGATAGACAAAGCCGCCCTATGCCGTCTGGCCGGGGAGTGCTGCGCGGAACGGCAAGAGGTTATTGCCGCTTTTCGCCTTCTTGTTCAGGCAGGGCGTGACGCAGATTTGCTACGCGCTCTGGATATGTTCTTGCTGCCCGAATACGACAAGGGTTTTGTATTTTTTCAGGAAGAAATATTTGCCGCGACAAATGCGATACCCTGGCATATCCGCCTGCAAAATCCCTTGGGCTATCTGGCTTTTGTTTTGATGTGCCTTGTTTTATGGAATGACGCCCGTGCCGTCTCCATGCTGGACGAAGCTGAGGAGCGCTTTGGCAACGCCCCGGATATCCCTGACTTTATGCGAAAAAGACTGCGGGGAGAATTTGAAGTCATACGCGGCCTGTCCGTGTTCAACGATGCCTGGGCGCTGCGTGAGCATTATGAAGAAGCATGCCGCCTTATTGACGGGCCATCTGTTGTTTTGAGCAATTCAACGGCCTGGTGTTACGGCAGTCCGAGTATATCCTTCATCAGCCTCCGCGATGCAGGACGGTATAATGAACTGCTGGAACTGGCCGAGCAAAATTGGCATCTCTGCCACAAACTCACCAACGGCACGACAAAAGGCGGGGAAAAAGCCGCCCGCGCCGAATACTGGCTGGAACAGGGAGAGTTTGCCAAAGCCGGGACATTGGCGCGTGATGTTTTGAACGCTTGCGGCGCGGCCCGTCATGTGGCAGCGGCGCTGTCCGCCGTTTTCTGCCTGGCGCGTATATCTCTTGCCTCGGGCGAAGTGCAGGAAGCGTTGCAAGTTCTGGAAATCCCCCGCCCACGCGTTGAAGAGCTTGGCGTTACCGAGCATTTTGACTGCATTGATATGGCGGTCGGCTATATCAACGCGGTGCTGGGCAAAGCAGACGCAATCCCCGGCTGGCTGCGGAACGGCGAAATATACGATCCCCACCGCAACTCCCTGCCGCAAGTTTTTGGCTTAAGCCTTACCATTTACGGCAAGGCGCTGCTGCTGCAAGGCGATTATCAGCTGGTGCTGTCTCTGGCTGATGACATTCCCGCCGCTTCCGCCCCGCTTGATTGTCTGTTCTCCCATATTCACGGCAAAACCCTTAAAGCTATTGCCAGTTGGCGAACGCGTGGGCAAAGCGAAGCCCTGGAGCTTTTGCGTGAGGCACTGGAGCTTTCGCGCCCTGACGGTATTATTCTGCCTCTGTCCGAATACGGTACTGATATCATTCCGCTTTTGCGCCTTCTTAAACAATCGGAGCGGGAAGATGCCCATCTTGCGGCGATACTGGCGCTGGCAGAGCGCATAGCTAATGTTACGGAACGCCAGAGCGCCCCAAAAGAGCTGCTTTCGCCGCGCGAACTGGAGGTTATGCGGCATGTGGTCAAGGGAATGTCCAACCTTGCCATTGCTGCAGAACTTGGCGTATCTCCTGAAACCGTCAAAAAGGCTTTGGTTCGCACCTACAAAAAACTGGGGGCTGCAAACCGTGCGGAAGCATCGCGCCGGTTCATGGAACTGCATAACGGAAAAAATTCCGTGCCACCCGCCCTGTAAGTATCCTTTCCCTGCAATATTCTTAAAAAACCGCATCTGACAAGGAAATCTAATGCACTGGCTACTGCTGTTTATCGCCATAATTTGTGAAACGCTGGCTTCCGCCGCAGTAAAAATGTCGGATGGGTTCACCAAACCCGTGCCGACAGTCGGTCTTTTTATCGGTTACGGCGTCTCGCTCTATCTGTTTTCTCTGGCTATCAAAACTATTCCAGTTGGTATTGCCTATGCCGTGTGGTCAGGCGTGGGCGTGGCGCTTATTGTGGCGCTCGGCTGGTATTTTTTCGGGCAAAAGCTCGATCTGGCCGCCATGGTCGGGCTTGCTTTCATTATCGCCGGGATATTGATTATCCACCTGCTCTCAAAATCAATATCGTATTAACGGCCTCATGACAGATATGTAAAAATCCCCCGGCGACAGTGTCGCCGGGGGATTTTTCATTAAATACAACATATACCCTGCCGCCCTGCTCATCCACCGCGCCTGCTCATGATGCACGTCAACTCACGCCCCCAATACATAACGAGCGCCAATTAATGCACTACCACAAAAAGCGTTACCCTTTTGGGTATATTCCCAACAATTCACTTTGTATGTAGAAACTAAAAGAAGTCTCTTTATCATACTGCGACTGCAACTATGGATTTTCTGCATCATTTCAGATGCATAAAGCATTGCTGCAAGGGAGTCAGTTTTTTTTCGCATCTGGAGGAAGCATGCCCAAACCTGAGTAGTACCCATTCATCGTTTTCAATACAAAACCCTGTGTGCAAACCACAAGTGTTTTGTTCAATTATTAATGCACGTTTGCATGGAGGAACTATGACACACAGAATCAAAAAAATTGTTTGCGGCGCTCTGCTGCTGGGGCTTTCTGGCTTTCCCGGCGCGGCGGGAGCGGCAGAGTTGTTCTATAACGGCGATACAAGCATGTTGCAGGACGATCCACAAAACTCCCTGTCCAACTCGCTCTATCCGGGAACGCATGAAAAACCCATTGCGAGCGGCAACACGGTTATCATCGACTCCGACGCCGCTGATCCCAGCAAAAATATCTACCGTGTGTTCGGAGGATATGCCGCAACCGGAGACAGCGTGAACAACACCGTCACCATACGAAACGGCCTCATAATCGGCGCGGTACATGGGGGGTGGACGGGGAACGGCGATGCTCGCGGTAATACCGTCGAAATCAAATCCGGTCAGGGTAACCAGGTATTCGGCGGATATACAATGAAAGGGAACGCTGTTGACAATACCGTCACCATGTACGGCGGAAAAGTGCAATCTATTATCGGCGGGCGGACAAATAAAGGTACCGCAAGCGGCAACACAGTACGCATTTATGGCGGCGAAACCGGAGCCCTCTACGGCGGCGAGACTGTAACAGGGGCTGCATTTGACAACACCGTTGCCGTATATGGCGGTTTAGTCGATAATATCTTTGGCGCGTCTGGCAAAACAGCAGCTTACAACAACACGGTAACCTTGTCCGGTAGCCCGCGGTTTAAGATTTCCGGCCGCGAAATCTATGGTGGCTATACCGGTAGTGCCATACCCGATTTTACCGGCAACACTCTGAACCTGTGGAACTATTCCGGAACGACCACGGCTAAGATTGTAACCGGCTTCCAGTACTACAATTTCCAGATCAGCGAGAATTCGCAACCGCTCAAGGTGGCCAGCTCGGCCAATATTGAATTCGGCGACGGGTATGGCATGGGCGGCAATTCCACCGTTACCGGCGTTTCTTTCGCCAGCGGTTTTGCGCCCAAGGCAGGCCAGACCTTCACGTTGCTTTCTTCCACCTCGGGCTTTACAAACAGCCTCACCAACCTCGGCCAGATGGAAGCATCCAGAGGCGTCACCCTGCTGTATGACGGTATGATCGCCCTCGACACGAACGATCTTACCTTCACCGTCACTGGCGACGGCTACATTAACCCCCGCTCGAAAGCTCTTTCCGAAGGCCGGACCGCTAACGTGGCCTTCCTCAACAATGGTGCTGACCTTGCTGCCGGGCAGGGCATGATGGCTGCCAGAAGCGCCGGGAACGGCCTGCAAGCCTTTGCAGCCGGGTCCGCAGGAAAATCCCGTTACGACACCGGCTCACATGTGGATGTTCAAGGCCTTTCCATCATGGCAGGTGTTGCCTGGAACACCCCCACAGAACCCGGCAACCTGACCCTTGGCGCATTCTTTGAGGCCGGAAGCGGCACATACGACACCCACAACTCCTTCAGCAATTCAGCTTCCGTCGATGGCGACGGGGATACCAGCTACTACGGCGGCGGTATTCTGGGCCGCATGGACATCAACGCCGGTCCCGGCGCATTCTACGCGGAAGCTTCTGCCCGCATGGGCCGTTCGGACACGGACTTTGCCTCCTCCGACCTGCGGGACGGCATGGGACGCGACGCGGAGTATGACATAGACTCCATCTACTACGGTGCGCACGCCGGTATCGGCTACATCTGGAACATCACGGAAGCAGCCAACCTCGACCTCTACACCAAGTATTTCTGGACCCGGCAGGAAGGCGACACGGTCACCCTTTCCACAGACGACCGCGTAAAGTTCAAAGATACGGACTCCCAGCGCTGGCGGAGCGGAGCGCGCTTTGGCTACGCCATTGCCACCGAACAGGGCTCCACCTTCACGCCATACATCGGCGCGGCGTACGAGCATGAGTTTGACGGCAAGGCCGAAGCCACCGCTTACGGTAACAGCCTAGATGCACCGGAACTCAAGGGTGATACTGGTATTGGTGAAGTAGGCTTTACCTTCAATACGGCAACGAGCGGCATCTCGGTCGACCTCGGCTTGCAGGGCTACACCGGCAAGCGTGAAGGCGTGAGCGGCAGCGTCCAGCTCAAGCTGGCATTCTAGCAATCTTTAGCCATTGTCGCCGCACGGGAGTCTGCGTACCCGGCAGGGATAACATCCCCACCGCAACGCGCATCAGTAAAGGCCCCCGTGCGGCGTTCAGGTTATTTGTACTCAGCAAGTCGTTAGCGATTCTTCCTCTGCCCCTTCCCCCAGCCTCTCAAGGCAGCAAAGTTACATCTTTCGGATGTTCGCGAACCATGTCATCCAGTTTGCTTCCGGATGTTGAAGCAATGTTTCCGGCGTGACCTCAGGAGGGCAATAGAGTTTTTAACACCCGTCAGGCACGCGAGGGCGGTGGCATGGTCCGCAAGAGGGAACACCATAGCTATTGGCGGTGGGAGTGCTCAAAAACCAAATCGCTGGCACAATGACAACGCCGTTCCATTTCGGCATAAAGGCTGGCAAAATACTGGTGGCACGCGAAATCGCGCAGAGAATTTACGCAAAATCTGCGAAGAATACCTTCGAATCTTCTGGTGTTTCAGCACGGTCTTCAAGCGTGTATGAACGAACCTTGGATGCGACCGTCAGCGTGTAGCTTTCAAAAAGCGAATCGTGGCCCTGACGCTGGCTCAGGCGATGCTTTACGGTATTGCGCCATTTCTCGACTGCGCCTTCGTTTTCCCATACGGACAGGCTGAGAATCTTGCCCGCATCAACAAGGCTCTGGAACCGCTCTGACCGGATGAATCCTTCAGCGCGTTCAAGCTCGTCCTTCAAGCCTGCTGCCAGCGCAAGGTAGGCGTCGGCTTCCTCTTTTTTTACCTTCACTTCAAACAAAACAAATATCATCGCTTCCTCTTTATTTATTTGCCCGGAATCCCTTTAAGCGAAAAGCAGATCCCGCCGCAACAAGCCGTACTGTCCAGCCTGATGCTACATTACTGCCGCCGGGCCGGAATATGCGTTGTACCTTACAGGGCAGTCCCTTTATCCGGCACAAAATAACGGGACAGATCCACTCCTTCCAGCTCCAGCAGCTTGATCTTTTTGTCGATGCCCCCGGCGTATCCCGTCAGGCTGCCGTTGGAGCCAACAACCCGGTGGCATGGAATAATGATGGAAATACAGTTATGCCCCACTGCACCCCCAACCGCCTGACTGGACATGCTTGTTTTGCCCATTCGCAAGGCCAGCTTTTTTGCTATCTCGCCATATGTTGTGCACTGGCCGTAAGGAATCTCGCACAGGATATCCCAGACCGCTTTCCTGAATTCGCTGCCTGCCGGAGCCAGAGACAATTCAGAAATGAGCGGCTTCTGGCCGGAAAAATACGCATCCAGCCACTTTTTTGTTTGGGCCAGAATCGGCAAATCCGGCTTATCCTCAATGCGGCCTTTTAAAGTGGCCGCAAAGTACTTCTGCTTGTCCATCCAGAGGCCGGTAAGGTTCTCGCCATCTGCGGCCAGCGTGATTTCGCCCAAAGGCGACTCGTAGATTGCCGTGTAAAACATGCTGTCCCTCTATGTGTTCAAAGAATTCCACAAGTTAATCGTTGCATAGCTACGCCAGGGCCGCCATTTTTCCGCCAGCGCCGGAATATCCTCTGGCGGTAGTGGTTCAAGCGCCTTTTTGACGCCGTGGTCCGTATGCGGAAAAGCATCGGGCCAGCTCATGGCCCGCATCGCCATGTACTGGGCGGTCCAGACTCCAATGCCCGGAATTGCCATCAGCTTTTCAATCTCTTTTTCAGGCTGGGCGCAAAGGGAGAAATCCAGCTCCCCGGCAGCGAAATTACGCGCCAGATGCAGGATGGTTCTGGCCCTTGCGCCTGTAATGCCTAGTGGTCCCAAAGAGCCTGTAATGTCATCTTCCAATGCCGTTATCGCGCAAGGAGTCGGGAATGTATGAGTCAGCCCCTTGATGCCTGTCTCCAGCGGTGCGCCAAAAGCCGCCACCAGTCGGCCTGCTATCGTGCGGGCAGCTTTAACGGTAATCTGTTGACCAAGAATCGCCCGCACTGCTAGCTCAAAAGGCTCAAAACAGCCGGGCAGCCTGGTTCCGGCAACGCACAAACCCGGCTTGATGCTGTTCATGGCGGCTAGCGACTCATAAACCGCGTCCGGGTAACAATACAGATCGAACAGATTGCGGACGCGGGCAAGCAGATACGGCAACACCGGCAGCAGCGTTGAGCTTGCCGTTACCGCCAGCGCGTTCCTTGCAGACTGATGGGCAACGCGCAACCAGCCGCGAAACAGCTTCTGATCATCAGCCGCGCAATGGACAGTTCGCGCATAGCCGTCGCCATCCACGGACTCAACGCCGGGGATGGCCCGTGCAGCCAGAAAATCAAGTATCTGCCCCCACTGGTACGGAGGGCGGTACCCCAAGAGCAATGTGACGTGGCCGTCGCCGTTTTTTGAACTAGCGGCCTGCCTGCGCAAACCGGTTGGGGAAAGACGGTATTGCTTCCTGAACAAATCGTTGAATCTGCGCAGGCTCCCGAAACCGGAGGCCATTGCGACATCCAGCACAGAAAGCCCGGTATCCGTCAGCAGATTCTTGGCAAGCAGCAGCCTGCACGTTTGAAGATACTGTACGGGCGAGACCTTGAATTCTGCCGTAAACGCCCGGCGCAAGTGGCGTGCCGAGCAACCGAGCCGTTTTGCGTATTCATCAATGCTTTGCCCGGTTCCGCAGTTTTCTTCCAGCAACCGGGCGGCACTGCGAACCAGCGCGGAAGTCGCATCAATGGGCGCGGAACCCGGCGCGAGTTCCGGCCTGCACATAAGACAGGGGCGAAAACCAGCCTGCTCTGCAGCAGCCGCTGTTTCATAAAAGGTGCAGTTTTGCTCTTTTGGCAACCTTGCCGGACAAACCGGGCGGCAATAGATCCCCGTGGACGATACGCCGACAAAAAAACGGCCGTCGAACCGGGCGTCTTTGGCCTTGAAAGCCGCGTACCATGCGCGGGTATCCGGGGGTTGCATAAAAAGCCTCCTCTTGCGAGGACAGTATATTTTCCGGTTAAGTGCTTCTCGCCATTTTCGGACATATATATGATTTAGGCAAAACAAATTCTTGCCTGCCAAAACCAGAAAGGTTCGCGCTTTATGAACGCGAACCATTTATGCTTATAGCAAAGAATTTTATGCCTCCGGCGGGCAACGCCCCGGCGTTGCATCCGGTTGTGACGCTTCAACAGCTACATGACGTTAAAAGCCTTGCACCGGCTCATGCTTTTAGGGCGTATTACCGCAATAAAAAGCCCGGTGTAACTTGCCTATAGCCTGAACGGTTCGCGCTCTATAGGCGCGAACCGTTCTTATCTCTGCAATCTTGTATCCTGCGTCGGCTTGATGGCGTTTAGCGCACACGGCAAGCCTTTTATTTTTTACGCAAACTCTTGGCAAAGTCTCTCAGTTCGTCCGTCACCTCAACGGGCAGCTTGCTTTTGCGCACATCGCGTATCGCGCCTTCCAGGGCGATAAGCTTGTTGGCTCACATGCCCGGCTCGCCCTGCTCCTTTAGGCGTTTGAAGACGGCCCTGCTGCCCTCGCGCTTCAGGTCGGCGGCGCTCGTTATTCCGGCCCGCTCAAGCATTGAAGCCATCGACGGACCAATATTCCTGAGTTCAGTAAGGTTACTCATTGGTATGCTCCTGCGGTTGGTGTGTATTTACTGGCTATGTCAAACTACCATAAGGAAATTTGTTGTTCAAACAGTATGCGGCAGCAGCCGGACATGCAACACTTGACAACAGATGGCAACATCGGGACGGTATTGGGGTAACATCTGGCAGCATTTGACAAAAAGGCCTTGCGGCTTTTGCCCTGCGCCCTTATTTTAGGTATGCTTACATGCATCCGGGGCTTGTATCCTCCAGAGGCACTCCACAACCATGAGGTTAACATGAAACTTTCGCCAAACACCCGTTACGCGATCAGAATACTTTTTGAGCTGCACGGTCTGGACGCGCCTGTCTCCACGGCCTGGCTCTCGGAAAAAACCGGCATCAGCCTGCGTACGGTAGAGAACATCCACGCGGTGCTCAAACAGAACGATATTACCAGCGGCACGGTTGGAGCCAAGGGTGGATTGCGGCTTATGCGCCCGCTTTCAGAAATCAGCCTTGGCCATCTGGTGCTGCTGTTTGACGATGGAGTCGCCTTCTCTGTCTGCTGCGGCGACAAGTCCAACGAGTGCCCCAACCAGCACACCTGCGAAATCCGCACCGCATGGAACCATGTTTCAGACGCCATTCAGGAGCAGCTCGACAGTGTATCGCTTGAAAGCGTGCTCCAGCGCTACCCCAGGGACGGGCACGGTTTTGTGCTGAACAAATTTTATTGAACGCAAAACTTAATCATAAAAAACATAACGAACGCCGCACCCGCGGCGTTTTTTATTTTACCGGGCTTATAGGGCTATCGCAAATCATATATAAGCTTGTTAACATTTAAATAACTATTGACTTTGACGCGCAAAAGGAGAAATGCTTCATATTAAGAGAAATATTTCACTATCATGCGACATATGAATAAAGATTTTAATCTGATTATTCCTGAACGCAGAAATAATACACATTTTATAACAGTAAAACAGCAATATATACATATGTGACTTTTTGCACATACATATCGGCACAGCAATTTCCAGTGTCAACAGGCTCCAGATCAGCAATGCAACACAGCCCGACTAGAGCGTTCGGGCTTTCATAACCGGCACATACGCCGCAGCGGAGTACTCTATGAGCAAGACAAAAAACGGAAAAGACAAAAAGGCAGACGGCATATCCAGACGTAATTTCGTTAAAGGCATTGGCGTTGGCACGGCGGTAGCTGCCGGGGCAGCGCTTATCCCCTTTGCAAGCGAAGCCGAAGCGGTAGTATCGCAGGCGGACGCCGCCAGCATCCCCAAAAAGTGGGACCTGAGCGCCGACATCGTCATCATCGGCTCTGGCGCGGTGGGCATGCTCTCTGCCATTCTTGCCGCCGAGGGCGGGCAGGACGTGCTGGTGGTTGAATGCAACTACGATATCGGCGGCCACGCCATTACCAGCGGCGGCAACGTCCCGCTTGGCGGCGGAACGGCCTTCCAGAAAAAATACGGCATCAAGGACGACCCGGAAACGCTGTTCAAGGACCTTACCGACTGGTCGGTGGTCGAAGTAGGCGGAGCCGCCGAATACCGCTACAACGACCGCGCCATCCAGCGGGCCATTGCGGACAACTCCGCCCCGGCCTTTGACTACATGCTGGCTCAGGGCGTGCGTTTTGTGGACAAGGCCCCGGACAACAGCGGCGCGCACGCGGTGGGTATCTCGGCCAAGCGCGAACACCACACGGTCTGGGACGGCGGGCAAAGCCTTGAAGCCCCGGCCGGAGCCAACGGCACCCCGTTGATGCGCGATCTGGAAGCCAGCGCCCGCAAAAAGGGCGTGAAGTTCCTGCTCAACTACCACATGGACGTTATTTTCAGGGAAAAACCCCTGTCCGGCAAGGTGGTCGGTATCAAGGCCGGTTACACCCCGACCATTCTGCCCGGCACAAGCACCCCGCTCAAGAGTTTCCGTAGCGAGGGCAATGTTGAAATGTCGCAAAAGTCCGTGACCGTACGCGCCAAAAAAGCCGTAATCATCGGCACCGGCGGCAGCACCGGCAATATCAACTTCCGCAGGATGTTCGACTCGCGCCTGACCGAAGAATATCCGCTGGCCGGCGGCGAATACTCCCCGCAGGACGCCTCGGGCGAACTGGCTGCCATGGCTGTTGGGGCCAGCCTCTGGGGAACCGCCAACCACACGCTGGACCGCAACGGCTACCTGCGCAAGCGCCCCATCGTCGGCACCCGCACCAACTACATTGCCTGGAGCCCGGACAGCCCAATCTTCCCGAAAATCAAGTACACCGGTCTGCGCATCCGCAACTGGCAGAACGCCATCATCGTCAACCAGGCAGGCAAGCGCTTCTATAACGAAATGGAAGACGGCTACCCCAACGGCACCCACGAGGGCTTCTACGACAAGTTCGGCGGCTATGTGCATGCAGACTGGCGCAATACCAGAAAAATCAACTACGCGCCCATGAACTATATTGACGCGGCTCTGGCCATCAACGAAGGCTCAGTTGGTCCGGATTACTCCGCCGGTCCGCAGTGGGCGATTATCGACAGCGAAGGCGCCAAGCGCGAGCGCTGGAAAATCGAACCGCACTCAGCCGACCCCACCCTGTTCTTCAAGGCCGATACGCTGGCGGAACTGGCTGGCATGCTCAACGCCTGCCCGTGGCAGAAGTACAAGATTCCCGCCAAGGTGCTGGAAGATACCGTCAAGCGCTACAACTCCTTTGTGGACAAGGGTGCGGACGCCGACTTCGACAAGCCGAAGCCGCTTTACAAGATTGAAAAAGGCCCGTTCTACGCGGCCTGGGCCACCTTTGCAGTGCATGACACCTATGCCGGGCTGCGCATCAACAGCGATTGTCAGGTAATGGACATGCAGGGCCAAACCATACCCGGCCTGTACTGTGGCGGCGAATCCGCCGGTGGTTCCAGCCAGCACGGTCTGGGACGCTGCTTTGCACAGGCTTACCTGATCGGCAAAAATGTAGCCAAACTGTAAAAACAAAGCCCCGGCCCTGCCATAAAAGACAGGGCCGGGGCAGCATTGCTGACAGTTTTCATGTAAAATACGTCCGGCCGGGTGCGGGCTGCAAAAGCTGGCAAATGGCCGTTTTCAGCCCAAATTCCAGCCACTACTTACGGCGGTAATCAGATGAAATGCCACAAATCGAAATATGTTCTGTTCCTCATGCTGCTTGCGGCAGTCACGCTGTCTCTGGGCCTGACCTCCGGCACTTCCCGCGCGGACGATGAAGCGGCAGTCATTGAGGAATGTCTATCCTGCCACGGGCCTTTCGAGGATCTGATGGAGGCGACCAAAGACTATCAGGATGAATGGGGCGAAAAGGTCAACCCGCATATGTATGTGGACATCACCCAGAAGAATCCGCACCAGTCAACCAAAATCGTGCCCTGCATCAAGTGCCACGAAGCGCACCCGGTGCCGCCCGAGGGCGACATGGCAATAAAAAAGGCCAACCTTAAATACTGCTACAACTGCCACCATGACGAGACGTTCGAACTTTGCTCGAACTGCCACAAGGAATAGGCAAGCGGGCCGGAAGCCCTACCAGAACTGCGGGTAGCGGTGCCTGCGGTGCAGGTTGTTCACCACCAGCGCCACCAGCACCATTATGGCGCTTCCGGCCGCGCTTGGCGTAAGAACGTACCAGTAACCAAGGCTATGCACGGCCGCGCCCCCGGCTGACGTCACAAAGGCGGTGGCCCCGCCCGGCGGGTGCAGGGTGTTGCTGGCGTGCATCAGCACAATGGCGGTCGGAACAGCCAGACTTGCCGCCAGCATGGGGTAATCCCCAACGATCTGGTAAATACTTACGCCCACAAGAGCCGATATAATGTGCCCGCCAATAACATTACGCGGCTGGGCCAGCGGGCTTTTGAACGCCCCAAAAAGCAAAACCGCCGATGCCCCGAACGGGGCCATAATCAGCGGTAGTCCGGTATTTTCCAGACACAGGCCATGCAGCATGGCTACCAGACCAAGCGCAAGGCTGCTGCCCACAAAGGCCAGCAGAATCTCGTCGCGTTGCGCCACTGGCGGCGCTTTTGAAACGCCGCGCATTTTCACCAGTAATGTTTTCATTACCTCACCTCTGGAACAATCCCACGTTCATGCAAAAAATCGCTCAAGGCAGCGCCCATGGCCTGCCTTGCCCGGTCAAAATCCTGTGCGTCCGGGTGTTTGGCCGCTTCTTCCAGCCGGGCGAGACGCTCCGGCGTCATCGGATGCCCGGCGCTGTCCGTTTTTTGCCGCAAAGCCATACGCTGGGGCGAAAGTTTGCCCTGACATAAAAAATTCATGACAATCCTGTTGCCTTCAAGCGCTTTGGCGGCGTTCTCCAGCACCTTGCCCGCGTGCGGCGAATCCGGCCAGGCCGCCAGAGTGCCTAGCAGGGCCACGGTCTTGCCCTGTATGCGGGCCATGTAATCCAGCATCAGCGGATCAGGAGCGGCCCGGCGCACCCAGAAACCAAGGGCGATAAAGTCAAACCCGGCCGGATCCGGCGCGTCCTGCACCCTGAAAATAGACGTGCCGGAAGGCATGACCGGCAGCACAGCCTCGGCCACGGCCCTGGTATTGCCGGTAACGCTTGAGTAAACAAGAAGAAATCTGGGCATGATATTTTACGCGGGCAGCGTCCGCAAAACGGCCGCACTCCAATTCATTGTTATAGATCTGAGTCTGCTGGCACTATGGCATTTATCTGCAAATCCTTGTCGCCAGATGATTGCATGGCGGCTTGACCGTCAGGCAATCATCTGAAGGCTGCGCCGCCTGCCGTGACAGGCGGCGCAGTGTCAGTCTGTTTTTACACTACCTTGCCAGAGCGGCCTTCAAATCCGCGTCAGCCGTGCTGATGGGCGTGATGTTGAAGTTATCAACCAGCACCTGCAGGACTGCCGGGGTAATAAACGCAGGCAGCGAGGGGCCGAGGTGGATGTTCTTGATTCCGAGGTGCAGCAGGGTCAGCAGCACAGCCACCGCCTTCTGCTCGTACCAGGAGAGAATCAGCGTGAGCGGCAGGTCGTTCACGCCGCAGTTAAAGGCGTCCGCAAGGGCAAGGGCGATCTTTACTGCGCTGAAGGCGTCGTTGCACTGACCCACGTCCAGCAGGCGCGGAATGCCGCCGATATCGCCAAGCTGCTTGTCAAAGAAGCGGAACTTACCACAGGCAAGGGTAAGAATAACCGTATCCATGGGGGCCTTTTCCACAAACTCGGTGTAGTAGTTACGGCCGGGCTTTGCGCCGTCGCAACCGCCAACAAGGAAGAAGTGCTTGATTGCGCCGCTCTTTACGCCGTCAATGACCTTGTCGGCCACGCCGAGCACGGTGTTGCGGCCAAAGCCTACCAGCACCTTGGTTTCCGGGTAGGAAGCAACCTGTTCGTCGCTGAAACCGGGGGTGGCGAGAGCGCGCGCGATAACCGCGCCGAAGTCGCCGTTCTTCACATGAGTCGTGCCGGGCCAGCCAACCAGACCGGTGGTGAACACGTTATCATGATAAGACTCGCGCGGGCGCTGGATGCAGTTGGTGGTAAACAGCACCGGGCCGGGGAAGTTGGGCAGTTCGTGAATCTGGTTCTGCCATGCGCTGCCGAAGTGCCCTGCGAAGTGCTTGAACTTCTTGAGTCCGGGGTAAGCGTGGGTGGGCAGCATTTCGCCATGGGTGTAAATGTTGATGCCCTTGCCTTCAGTCTGAACCAGCAGGTCGTGCAGATCCTTGAGGTCGTGACCGCTGACCAGAATGGCCTTGCCGGGACGCGGACGCAGCGGAACCTCGGTGGGTTCCGGGTGTCCATAGACGCCGGTGTTGCCGGAATCGAGCAGTTCCATGGCGCGCAGGTTGCTCTGGCCGCAATGCAGCACTGCCCCAACCCACTCGTCAAGGCTGCGTTCCTTGCCGTCAAACCCAAAGGCAAGACTTGCGAAAACATCCTTGTAATGTGCCTGATCTTCCTCGCCGAGAATGGCGGCGTGGTCGGTGTAGGCGGCTACGCCCTTGAGTCCGTAAAGCAGGGTCTGGGCCAGCGAGTTGATGTTGGCATCTTCCGCCAGATAGCGGGTGCCGATGCCTTCAGCCTGCTCAAGCAGTCCCTTTTCATCCGCAGCGGGACGGAAGGCGCAAACCTTGATGCTGTCCGGGCAGAGCTTTTCAGCTGCGCGCGCGTTCAGCTTGTCGCGCTCATCCACCACGCGGTGAAGCATGGCGGTGAGGGAAACGGTGTCAAAATTAACGTTGGTGAGGGTGGAAAAAAGGGCGGCAACACAGGTTCTGCCCGCTTCCATCACATCCAGCCCCTTTTCAGCGGCAGCCAGGCCGGTTATGGCCAGCCCGCGCGAAGCGTAAACGATCAGATCCTGAATAGCTGCGGCTTCCGGTGTCTTACCGCAAACGCCAAGCTTGGTGCATCCCTGTCCCTGAAAGGTCTGTTCGCATTGATTACAAAACATAATTACTCCTCCGGTTTAAACCGTTCTTTATGCAGCATGTAGCACTGCCGTGTATTTTAAACCACCCCGTTGCAAAGGGGGAGTTCTATTGCCTTTAAAAAGGTATAAGCAAATCCACCTGATAAACATTATTAAAAACAAGATTAGCACCT
This sequence comes from Desulfovibrio sp. OttesenSCG-928-C06, assembly GCA_030267065.1. Lineage (GTDB taxonomy): Bacteria > Desulfobacterota > Desulfovibrionia > Desulfovibrionales > Desulfovibrionaceae > WRHT01. The sequence continues at coordinate 17,163 of JAJDJF010000012.1, forward strand.
CTACAGAATTTAAACTACCCCCTTGCAACGGGGTGGATTTAATTCTCAAAAAAACAGGGGCAAACCCTGCTGTTTTCAGGCAGGGCACAGCGGCGCTAATCAAGGAATAGCAAGCGTCAGGCAATCCTGAAGAACTTTTGAACCCGCATTTGCAACGGAGGTTTCGGCGGCATGGAGTGTTGTGAGCAAGGAAGCATGAGAAAAATACTTTCCCGTACCTTTACCCTTGGCGAATGTCTGGGCTGGTGGGGCGTGGCCCTGTTAGTAGCACTGATGGGCGCGCATTTTTACCGGGCTTATGAATACGGCATGGCCGCCTGCGCTGGTGGCATGATTCTGTTCCTGTTCAGCCAGAGCGCGTGGAAGCGTTACGCAGTCGGCCTGTTTTTGCTCTGGGGGGCGCTGGAGTGGGCTGACACGGCCCGCATACTGGCAACGGTACGCATGCAGATGGGCGCGCCATGGCTGCGTGGCGCGGCTATCCTTGTTGCAGTCGGGGCGGTTACCGCTCTGGGTGGGTGGTGCGCCATAAAGCGCGGCAAGAAGCTCAGCGATGCAGAATCCGGCAGCGCTGCATCCGGGCTGGGCGAACGGGTCAGGCTGACTGGGCCGGGAGAACTGACCGCGCAGGACCGGCTGACTGGTTCGAATGAACGGGCTGCGCTGGTTGGGCTAACCTGTCAGAACGAACAAGCTGGGCTGGACGGTCCGGACAAACGGCCCGAACCTGGTAAACTAACCGGGCAGGACAAAAAGGCCGGACTGTCAGAACAGGCCTCACCAGCCATGTTTCAGGCTGCTATCTTCATGATCACCTTTTTGCTGCTGTTCTTTATCCGCCAGAAGGCGCAAACAGACTTGCTGCTGTTGGAGCGCTTTTTTCCCGTTATCGGGGCGGTGCAGATCTTTCTGGCCTCATGGTACGCCGCTTTTGTGGCCGGCAAGCTAATCAGTCCACGCTCCAGCCGCAAGACAAGACGCAGCATCTGGCTGCTTTTCGCGCTGGTCTTTTTTGCTCAGTTCGCGTTGGGGTTGCGGGGTGTGCCGCACATGCTGATGACCGGGCAACTGCATGTGCCGATTCCGGGCTTCATCATCTATGCGCCGGTTTTTCGCGGCAGTTTCAGTATGATGCCGGTTATGGCCGCCGTGATTGTGCTGCTGGCCGGAAGCTCATGGTGCAGCCTGCTCTGCTACTGCGGCGGGTTTGACGCGGTTGCTTCTGGCATATCCCACAAAACGCCGCGCCCGGCCCCCCGGCTTTTTACGCTGGCTCTAAAATACGGCAGATTCGCGGTGCTGCTCATCGGCGTTCTGGCGGCTTTGGGCCTGCGTCTGGCTGGCGCGGACATGGGGCTGGCAATCAGCGCCGCCATTATCTTTGCGGTAATCAGCCTTGGCGTGATGCTGCTAGTATCACGCAAGTACGGCAGCATGGCCCACTGCACGGCATTTTGCCCCTTCGGGCTGCTGGTCAACCTGTTTTCCCGCCTCTCACCGTGGCGTATCAAGGTAAGTGACGCCTGTAACAACTGCGGGGCTTGTGAAAAAGTCTGCCTTTACCGGGCAATTACACCGGAAAGCCGCGCCAAAGGCGGCGTGAACCTGCGCTGCTCCCTTTGCCGCGATTGCGTAGGAGTGTGCGGCAAGAAGGCCATACGCCTGCACAGCCCCCTGCTGCCCGCGCGGTACGCCGCCACAGTATTTGTGGGCCTGATAACCGTGCTGCATGTGCTGTTCCTGAACCTTGCGCGGGTTTAAGAACTCGGCGTGTACAGCTTATGTGGGCCTCCGGCGGCCAAGGGGTCTGCCATTGGAACCCGTCAGATAGGAACCGTCAGATTAGTCCGGCCTTATTCCACCCGGCACGAACGGCCCCTGAATCCCGCATTGATGCAAGTGACACGAGGTGTAGACATAACACGCTCCTTTTGCGCTCCTATTCCCACAATACAAAACTCTCCCGGTAAAACCGGGAGAGTTTAAATTATAGACAAGCGATAGCTGTCTTTTTACTGGCACCCCACCTGAAAGCACCAACCGGATGCAACGCCGCGCGTTGCCGGGGAGAGGGGGTGCAGGAGGCACCAAACACTTTTCCAGTAAAAAAACTCTCTGCCTGTTACTTTACACGCATTACGCGCACCACGTTCAGCACGGCCAGCAGCGCAACGCCCACGTCTGCGAACACTGCCTCCCACAGGCCGCTCAGGCCTGCAACGCCGAAGCACATGATCAGCCCCTTTACGCCAAGCGCCAGTACGATGTTCTGCCAGACAACGGCTTTGACCTTGCCAGCTATGTCGTACAGGGTTGCCACCTTGAGGGGCGAATCGTTAAGGATTACCGCGTCCGCCGCTTCAATGGCGGCTTCGGAGCCGATTCCACCCATGGCGATGCCCACACGGGCCAGCGCCAGACCGGGCGCATCGTTGATGCCGTCGCCTACGAAGGCGGTTTTTTCCGGATCCGCCACTTCTTCCATGGCCCGCACCTTGTCGCCGGGCAAAAGCTGTGAGCGGTAGGCGTCCGGCCCAAGGCGCTTTGCGGCCCAGGCCACGGCCTGCTCGCGGTCGCCGCTCAGAATAACAGTCTTCAGTCCCTTGGAACGCAGGGCGGCAATGGATTCCGGCGCATCTTCCTTCAAAGTGTCGGCAACCAGCAGGTAGCCGAGGTAGCGCCCGCTTTGCGCGACATACACAACGCTGCCCGGCTCGGTTACTTCCGGCGCGTCCAGCCCGATGGAGCGCATCAGGGCGGCGTTACCGGCATAAAAGTCCTCATTGCCTGAGCGCGCATGCATGCCCTGCCCCGGCACTTCTTCCACCACCAGATCCGCCGGACGGTTAAAGCCGTCCACAAGACTCATGATTGATACGGCAATTGGGTGATTGGACTCGGACTCCGCCATGGCAGCGGCGGCAAGGAGTTCGTCAGAGCTTACTCCCTCAGCCGGAATCCGGGCTGTGACCGAGAAGCTGCCCTGGGTCAAGGTTCCGGTCTTGTCAAAAATAACCGTGCCTGTTTTGAGGATTCCGTCCATCACGTTGCCGCCCTTGACCAGAATGCCGTGGCGCGAGGCCAGACCGATACCGCCAAAGTAGCCAAGGGGAATGGAAACCAGCAATGCGCAGGGGCAGGAGATAACCAGCAGAACCAGCGCGCGGTAAATCCAGGTTTCCCACATGGCCCCGCCAAGCAGCGGGGGCAGAATGGCAACCAGTGTGGCTACCAGCACCACTGCGGGCGTGTAGTAACGGGCAAAGCGGGTGATAAAGCGCTCGGTTGGCGACTTGCGCGCGGCTGCGTTTTCCACCATCTCAAGGATGCGGGCCATGTGTGTGTCCGCAAAACGGCTGGTGGCCTCCATTTCGAGCAGCATATTCATGTTGATGCTGCCGGCGTTGATTTTGTCGCCAAGGCCAACGCCAACGGGCATGGATTCGCCGGTCAGGGGCGAGGTGTCGATTTGCGAAGAGCCTGCGACAACCACGCCATCAAGCGGTACCTTTTCGCCGGGGCGCACCACCAGCCTGTCGCCGGGGGCAATATCCTCAACCGGAACGCTTTTTACCTCGCCGTTGGACAGGATATTCGCCGTTGTGGGGCGGCTGGCCAGCAAAGCCCGGATGGAACCGCGCGAGTTGCGGGCCGCAAGCTCCTGCAAGAATTCCCCGATGCTATAGAACAGCATCACGCCCACGGCCTCGGCCAGATGCCCCAGCACCACAGCCGCCACTGTTGCCAGCCCCATGAGCGTGAACTCGTTCAGATAATCGCCGCTACGCAAACCGTGCCAAGCGTTTTTGAACACCGGAACGCCACAAAGAAAATATGGAATGGCGTACAGCAAGCGCACCGGCCACGGCCCGGCCGCCAGAGTCAGCGATTCCTCAAAAATCATGGTCAGCGCAAAAAGAACGGCACTGATGGACATCACCAGCACTTCACGCTTTTGCTCCGGCGAAAGGCCCTTCTGGTCCAGCCCCGCTGTGTCGGTTACCGGCGTGTGGCAGGCGCAACGCCCGCCATGTGAATGCCCATGCGAATGCGAATGACTATGCGATTCATCATCATCGCAATGTCCATCACAGGCCGTTGCGGTTCCGTTATCTGCCTCGCCGCAAATCTGGCCAGCAGTCTGGACTGAAGCCTGTTCCAAAGTATTCCCAGAAGCAGCCCCGGAAGCGTGTCCATCATGGCAACAGCTTTGCCCGTGCTTGCCGCAGCAGGAACCCGCGTGACTGTGATTATGCGGCATGCCTATTTCGAATTTGTTACTTATTGAGCTCATTATGATTCCACCTCGGTTTCAAGGGAGTGAATTTCAAGCGAATGCAGGCAGTCCTTGTCTGATTCGTCCAAATCAGCGCAGATGCTGTCCTCACGGCGCAGGATTTCCTGAATGCGTTCTTCGTCGCGCAAAATCGCCGGATGGCTGGACAGGTTGCTCAAAACCAGATGCAGGGCATCGCGCACTGCGCGGCTGCTTTTTTCCGGGTCAGCCAACCGGTAGTAGACCCATTTACCGTGCTTGGTGCTTTCGATCAGGCGGGCCTGACGCAACACGGACAGATGCTTGGACGTGGTGGACGGCGCAAGATCCAGAAACGCCGTAACCTGACACACGCACATCTCGCGCCCGCGCATGGCCATCATGATGCGCAGCCGGTTCTCATCGGTAAGAGCCTTGGTGACAGTCAAAAAATCGAGCATGTTATTTTCCTTGTATGGATCATTATTTCGTTAAAAAGCACATTTTGCCAAGTGACGAATCGTCTTCATTTCGATATATGGCGAAATGAGAATCATGTCAACAAACAAAATGTTTTAACTGTACAAAGTTATCTTGCCGCCCTGCCGCTTTGCCGCGCACTGCAAGGCTTTTGCCTACAAAAAAAGCGGCCCGCGCCATCAGGACGCGGGCCGCATAAGACCTATGTAACTGCCCAAACCGGCAGTACTTTACTTTTTGTTGTTATACAGCATGTACTTGGCAGTGTGCTGGAAGGCTTCTGCCAAATCGCGCATTTTGGCGAATGTTTCAGGTTCCTGTTCCTTATAGTCGGTGCCGTCAGGGTCATCCAGCCGGAAAAGCGAGCGCTGCCCGGCACGGTTGTCATAATAGCAGAACTCGCCCATGTGCAGACGGATTGGGGTATCGTTGCGTCCGCTGATAAAGGCCGCGCGGCTGCCTGCAAAACGCGCGTCCAGCAAGTCGCGCCCCAGTGTCCAGTTGTTGTAGCTTATGTCCGCAAGCGAGGCCACGGTGGGAAAAACATCAATCTGACTGGCCGGTTCCGCATCTACTCCCGGTTCAACCCGTCCGGGGGCGTGCAGCAACATGGGTACATGCCAACTGCCAAGCTGGGCGCTCCTGTAAGACGCATTGACGTTCTGGCTGGGGTCGTTGATACCGTGATCCCCAAACAGCACGAAAATCGTATTCCTGTAGTAGTCAGACTGCCGGGCCAGCGCAAAGAACTCGCGCAGGGCGTAGTCCGCAAAGCGCATGGAGTTGTACTCGTCCTCGCTCACAAAGCCGTAATTAAGGCGGTCTTCCTCGCTAAGCGGAAGCTCTTTGAAACCGGGAATATCGTCAGGAATCGTGTAAGGCTTATGGAAGCTCGAAGTCTGAATCACGGCCAGAAACGGTTTTTCCGTCAGGCCGGTGAAAAGCTTGTGCGATTCCATCAGCAGATCCCAGTCCGAAATTCCCCACACGTCCACATTGGGCGCTTGCCAGTAACGCTCCTCAAGGATGTTCAGGCCGCTGATATTGTTGCCCAGAATGCCGCGAATGTTCGCCCAGTTGGTGTTGCCGCCAAGCATGTAATATTTGTCGTAATCGTCAAATTCGTTGGCGATCAGGCGCTGATCCACCACCAGCTGGTTGCGCGAGCCGGTGCTGGTCTGGGTAACGTCCGGGATGCCGGTCATGCTGGTAAATACCGCCCGGGCCGTGGTACGGGCGTTGGAATAAAAATGCGGGTAATAGCGCGATTCGGCTGCCAGTTCCTTCAAAAACGGTGTTGGATCGGCATTGCCGGGCGCAAAGGAGCTCTTGGGATGGCCCATGGATTCCATGATGATTATCACCACGTTGGGGCGCTTGCCTGCCCCACCCGCTGTCCCGCCGGATACTCCGGCAGCCGCAGCGTCAAATGCCCCATCAGACGCAGCCTCATGGCGACGCAGGTAGTTGAGGGAGGCTTCGTCCGGGTCGTCAACGTGCAGATATCTGGCGATTACCGGGTAATGCTTGCGAGCCTGACTCAGGCTGAACCCGTCGTCTTTGGAAGCCCGGAAGGTATCCCACAGGTTTTGCAGGGGATTCAGGGCCAGCGCGGTAACCACCGGGCTGGGCGAAAAATAGGCGTTGCTCCAGCGCAGCGGAAAAAGATTACTGCTGACCTGACCGTAAGCTGCCCAGGCGAAGATGATAAAACCGATCAGCCAGGCGCAGACCTTGCCGGGCGTGCTCCAGTAAGGTTTAATCTGTTTTACGGCCATGGCCCTGATGAACAGCGCGCTTAAAAGCGCGGCAACAAACAGGCCCGCGCAAATCAGGATAACCGGGTAACTTTCCCAGACCATGCCAAGGCTGACCGTGAAGTCCTCAAGCAGCTCCAGAATTGTGAAGTTCAGCCGGATACCCAGATAGGAGTAAAACCCGAAGTCTACCGCGTAAACCAGCCACAACAGCAAAAACAGTAGCAGGTAAACAATAAGGACGCGCAGCCCCCAGTTTTGCAGGCGGCGACCCAGCGGCCGGATGGTCAGGATAAGACCGAGCGGAAAAGTAAGTATGGCGGCAATACGCCCGTCAAAACGGCAGCCGATGTAAAAGCCCTTGAGCAGGTCATCAAACGGCTCGTCCGGAAGCAAATCATAAAGATAGACGGCAAAAGCCAGACGGGCTGCTATCAGCATCAACCAGGTGCCGCCCAGAAAAAGCATATATAATTTCAGGGCGGAAATACCCTTGTTATGTCCATAGGTTATCATAGCTTGCGCCTCATGGTCTTCCACCAGTTATACGCCAGATAACCTGCCGATAGCAGGAAGAAAATCGCGTCCGGCGTCCAGGCGGCGGCAATTGGGGAGATGGTGCCGCTCTCTCCCATTGAACTGAAAAACGATGACAGGATAAAATAGAAGAACGTGCAGACCAGCGCAGCCAGAACCCCAACGTACAGGTTTGTTGTACGCATGGTAATGACCAGCCCGAGAATGCTCATAACCACCAGCGATGCAGAATAGGCAAAGCGCCCGTGGAATTCCGTGCGCAGAATCTCCACGTTGGTACCGGCCTCTTCCAGCAGGCGGATGTTGGTCATCAGGTCGCTGATGGTGCTTTCGGCCGGGGTGCTCTTTGGCTCAAAAGTCTTGAAGGTATTCAGATCCTGCAGTACCGGAACATGCTCTTTTTCCGTATGCGCCACCACATAGCTGCCGGGGCTTACCACAGAAACATTCTCCAGCACCCAGTCGCGCTTGCCGGTTTTGGCCTTTGGCGCACGGAAGATTCGCTCAATCCCCTGCCCGCCATCTGTAAGCTCATAGATGGTCACGCCAGTGGCTTCTTCCGAGTTGGGCCAGGCCTTTTCCAGATGCACGACATACGGCCCCTTGGTGAACCAGAGGCTCTCGATGGCGTAGTAGCTGGCTGTGCGCTTTTTGACCTGATTCTGCCACAGGTCGGTGCTGTAACGCTCGCCCGCCACGCCGAGAAACTGGGCAAAAGCAAACTGCATGCAGCCCAGAATCAGCCCGTAGGCCAGCACAAACTTGAGCTTGGACGAAGGCGAAACGCCCCCGGCCTCCAGCGCGATGGTCTCGCGGCTGCGGTTCATCAGCGAGAATTGCAGCACCAGACCGAGCAGGAAAATCGCAGGCAAAATGCGCGAAATGATGATCGGCAGCTTGACCAGAAAGTACAGCGCGATCATCCCGGCCCCGTGCCCTGCGTCCAGAAAAACGTCAATACGCTGGAACAGCTCGGAAAGAATGTAAATGCCGGTGCCGATGCCAAGCAGCACCAGCAGCAGAAAAAGGTTGCGTTTAAGCAGGTAACGGCTGAGCAGGGTCATTACGCAGCCCCCTTCTTGCCGCGCTTGAAGCGCAGTCTTGATAAAAAGCGGGAAAAGTCCGGTGCGCCCTCGCGCGAGGCCATAACCAGCCCCACAAGGCCAAGGGCAAAAAAGACCGCGTTTGGCAGCCACATGGCTACCACCGGACTGAGCCGCCCGGATTCCCCAAGGGTGATCCCGGCCGAATAAAGGCTGTAGTAGGTAAGAAAGGTCAAAAGGGCCAGCACAACTCCCATCTGCCTGCGGGTGTTCTCAAAGCTACAGGCCAGCGGAACCGCGAACATACCCAGCACAAGGCAGGCCATAGGCAGGGACCAGCGTTTTTGCATTTCTACCAGCACGCGGCTAGCCAGCTTGGGGTCTTTTTCAATGTAATTTGGAATATCATCCTTGAGCCTTTTCAGCTCTTTCCACGACATGTCGCGCGGCTTGACGCCATCAAGCGAGTAACCGGACAAAAGCCTCGAAAGGCTTAGGCGGTGCTCGAAATAGCGGTAGTTCGCCACGCTGGAACTGCCGTTACCCCGGACGATATAGGTTTTGCCGTTCCAGAAACGAAAAACCATGTCGCCGCTGGCCTCGTCCGTAACGATCTCGGCCTTGGGAGCAAGAATGGTCAGCACTGTGCCGCTACCGCCCACACTGCTTTGCGAGCCGCTCTTGTCCTCGATAATCACCTGCCGCAACTCGCCGCTATCCGGGTCAATCTGCCGGGCGAACAGGGTTACCCCGGCAATATCCTGATTGAAGATGCCGGGTTGCAGGTTGAGCTGGGCCTTGGTGTTGGCAAGGTGCAGGATGGTGCTTCTGAACTCCGCCGTTCCCCATGAGATCCCGAACAGGGACAGGGACAGCGTTACAACGCAGCAGATGGAAGCAAACCACATGGGACCGGGCAGCACCTGAAGAATGCTTACGCCGCCCGCCTTGAGCGCTACCAGTTCACGGTCGCTGCTCATGCGCATGAGGGTCATGAAGACGCTGAGCATGCAGGAAAACGGCACCACAATCATCAAAAATGAAGGGGCCAGATAAACCAGCAGCAGCGCAAAATCCAGCACGGTCATGTTCAGGCTGGCAAAAAGCTGGCGCATCTGCACCCCGCGCCCAAGCAGCACAAGGGCCAGCAGGAATACCGAGCTGATCATGAACGTATGCGTCATTTCCAGCATGGTGCGCCGGTGTAGGGTATTGAATGGCAAAAAATTCAAGTGGGGATATCCGTAAAACAGCGGGCAAACGCTGAAAAGTTGCGGTTAAAGGCGGCCCTTGGGAACGGGCAATCAGTTAATCTGCGGAGCCTGCGCCGCCGGAGGTTCCGGGGGCATTTGCGCCGCATTCAGCGCCCGGCAGTTCGTTGTCCAGCAGTCGGGCAAGAGCCATATCATCCATGGGCGTCAAATTAAAGCGCATTCCGGCCTCGTCAAGCAAAACGCGCAACGCTTTGGCCGGGTTGAAGGAGCGTTCGGCCACAACCCATTCAAAGGCCCTGCGCACCAGTTCATTGCGTGGCATTCCTTCCGTCATGGTTACTCCCCGGCAAAAGCCGTCTGTTCAAATAGCTACAGGCCACAGGTCCGCATTGGGCAAACCCGCCACAGCAAACGCAAAAAGTGCTTGCGGCAAGCACATAATCCCGCATCATAATAAAGACGATCCGGGCTTGCAAGCATATAAGCAATGGGATAATGCAAAACGCGACCTGCCAGCGTCAATATAAAAATACCGGGCAACTACAGCAACGTAAAACAATCGCCTACGGGGATATAGTGCTAGAACTTCTATACGCTTCAATTCTCGGTCTGGTGGAAGGCCTGACCGAATTTTTACCGGTCTCCTCCAGCGGGCACCTGATCCTGACCAGTTCCCTGCTCAACCTGCACGGGCCTGCCATAAAAACTTTTGAAGTATTCATCCAGCTTGGTGCAATCCTTGCGGTTGTGGTTCTTTACCGGAACAAATTCCGCGATCTGCTTTTGCCTTCTTCAGGGAAAAAGCCGCCTTTTTCGGGCATACGCGGCCTCTGGATGCTTTTTTTGACCTGCCTGCCCGCCAGTCTGGTCGGTCTGCTCGCCCACGACTTCATCAAGGAACGCCTGTTCAATCCGATTACGGTGGCAATGGCTCTGGCTGTGGGCGCTGTCATGATGATTCTGCTGGAGCGCTTCAAAAAAGCGCCGCGCTATTTCAGTATTGACGAGATGACGCCAAAGCTGGCGCTGGGCATCGGCTGCTGCCAGTGCATGGCGCTTTGGCCCGGATTTTCGCGCTCCGCCTCCACCATAATGGGCGGCATGATTCTGGGAGCCGAGCAAAAAATGGCTGCCGAGTATTCATTCATAGCTGCGGTACCGATCATGTTTGCCGCTACCTTCTTTGATCTTTTTGAGAGCCGCGAATTCATCAACAGCGGGCATCTGGCCTTTTTTGCGGTCGGTTTTGTTGTCTCGTTCATTTCCGCTTTGCTGGCCATCAAGGTTTTTATCCGGCTGCTCGGAAAAATTGGCCTGACCCCGTTCGCGTGGTACAGGCTGGCTCTGGCCCCGCTGGTTTACTGGTTTTTCGCATAAAACGGAGAAAAACGGCTGCGCCGGAGCGGGATTGCACCGCTTTTGAATCTGCCAGAGCAAGAGCAAGAGCAGCCGCACAGCCTCAAAATATCCAGCAAAACCACAGCACTACACCAAAAATGCAACACAGAGCGAAAAAACTGAAAAAACCTCTTGCCAAGCACCCCGCTCTTGGGTAAACAATCCGTCTCGGAGCTTGCTCCGAGAAATGTGGCAAGGTAGCTCAGTTGGTCAGAGCATACGGTTCATACCCGTAGTGTCGAGAGTTCAAATCTCCCCCTTGCTACCAGTAATCAATCCGTCAAGGATTTGCATAAGCCCCGGCGACTGTAACCAGTCACCGGGGCTAAATTTTACGGGCTGCACTCCCGGGTCTGTCTCTAGATTCTCTTTTCGTCCTTTGACTGCGTCATGCTCACCCTGTATGGAGCTTATGATTGACGAGGTACGCAGATGCTTGCAATTCTGGCATTAGCCGCTTGTGCGATTGGCATTATTGGCGGGGCCACAAGCCTTGGCGGTGTATTGCTGATACCGCTGCTGGTGTTTCTTAGCGGCCTTAACACCCATGAAGCGATGGCCACCGCCCTGTTCAGCTTCTTTTTTGCCGGACTGCTGTCCACATATTTTTTCCAGAAACGCGGCAGTATGGACTGGAAGATAACCGCACCTGTATGTATTGGCAGCCTTGTCAGCGGTTACCTTGGGGCCATGGCTGGAGCGGACTTTTCTGCCGGAACCCTGCAACTGGCGCTGTCGGCCATTATAGTCGTTCCGAGCGTGATATCCTTTTTTCCTGCCCTGACCACAAATGTGGCCGGTTCACTGGGCAACAGGGGCAATACGGTTCTATTGCTCGCGGTCGGGCTGTTTGTCGGCTTTATTTGCGGAATGACCGGCGCAGGCGGCGGCATAATAGCCCTGCCGCTTTTACTGATCCTCGGCTACCCGGCTCTGGCCTCCATAGGCACCGGGCAAATCCTGGCCTGCTCCATTGCCCTGTCCGGCTCCATAAGCAATTTCAGCAATGGCTTCATCGACTTCCCCATTGCCGCGCTACTGGCCGTGTGCAGCATCAGCGGCTCTTTTCTCGGCGTGCGTCTGGTGCATTCGCTCCCACTGCCGCTGGTAAAAAAGGGCGTGACACTGCTGTGCATAGCCACCGGCCTGTTCATTGCCGTACGCGTGTTCGTTTAAATCTTGATGACCTTGTCGGCAAACTGCATGCTGGTCACAACGTCCATCATGTTGGTGGTCTCGCCTATCATCTTGTCCTGCATCAGCTTGAAATGTTCAAGGCAGGCTCCGCATACCAGAATGCCGGTTCCTTCGTCCTGCAGTGCCTTTAGCTGATCCAGCACATGGCTGCCTTTGGCGGCCAGCTTTACCCCGCCGTTCAGCAGAATGACCAGCCACAGGCTGGGGCCGAACTCCGGCAGGGTAGCCAGAAAGTTCTTCATCAGCTTTGAGCCAAGCTCGTCGTCACCGCTGCCGAACACTGACGACGAGATCACCACGCAGACTTTCTCTGTAGCGCAGTCGCAGTCATCTGCCCCTTCTTCCATAGGCATGGCGGCCCCGTTGCGGGAGCCGGAAACACGCCAGTCTGCGCCGCGTTTTTCGGTCTCCACCTGATAGCCCTGATTGCGCAACAGACGGCTGACGTTCTCCATGGCAGCCTGATTGTCCACGATAACGCTCATGGATTCCGGGTTGCTGGCGCTTATATGCTTTTTACTCCTGACCACCGGCTCCGGGCAGGATAACCCCCGGCAGTCAAGAATGTTTGCGGTATCGGACATATTGTTCTCCTGATTATTTTCCGCGCTGGCCGATTATTTCCAGAAACGCTTCAACGCGCGGCAGACGCGCAAGATAATTACAACAGATATAGCCACGCGGAATAAAGCAGGCCAATTTTTTATATCTATAGCACCAGCATCTAACGATAGTTATTTTCTATAGCAAAAATACCGCAGCACAATACGACGGGAAAGAACCGGGAATAAACATTGCCTTGCACTTTCTCCTGTATTAAAAGGCCCTAATGGGTTGTCTTCACAATAATGGTCTTCGCAATTCGGGTTCACGGCGTGATATGGGACGCACGGCTCTGGCCGTGCTGTTTTTATTTGCCGCGCTCTCGTTGTGCGCCTGCTCATCCAGAGTCAGCACCGACGATATCCGCTCGGACCTCGCTGCCGACCACCTTGCCGCCCTGACGGAAAAATTTGAGGAAGCCCATATCGAGCACCATGAGCTGGTCACGGCCCTCAACTGGGCGCGTGCCCTGCAACTTCAGGGACGCTGGCAGGAATCAATAACCGCCTACAATTACGGCATTGAAATACTGGAAGAGTACGAAAACCGCGCCATCATCAACATGCGCGGCATCTTGCAGACCACGGGCAGCATCCTGCTCACGCGCGGCAGCGAGGAATATTTCGGCACCGGCTATGAGCGCAGCCTGCTGCACACCATGAACGCCATGAACTACATGATGCTGGGCGATTTTGAAGGCGCGGCGGTTGAAATGCGCCGCATGGAAATCCGGCAAGAAATGTGGCTGGCTGAGGAAGCGCAAAGGCTCCAGCAATTTCTGGAGGAAAACAAGGGCAACTACGACGGCGACCTTTCCTCCCTGCCCTCCGGCTACAGCATGGCCTCTGTCCTGAATTCACCGGAGGTACGGGCCGTGGCTGCCGGGTATCAGGACCCGTTTTCATACGCCCTTAGCGCCATCACCTGTCGTCTGGCCGAAGATTACCAGTATGCGGGAGTAAGCCTGCGCCGCGCCGCGCTGCTTAACGAAAACGCGCGGGAGCTGTTCACGCGGGCCTGGAATCTTGACGACAAAGGCAAGGCCCGGAACGAGGAATGGCACCCCCGCATTCCACAACTGCCACCGGCAAACCATGCTTTGGCAGCTGGAAGTTCCGGCACAGCGCAAGGCGACAGCACGGCAACCGCCACAGCTTCGCCAGCAAGAACAACCCAGACAACCGCAAATACTCGCGGAAAAGCGCAAAAAGACGGGCAGGAAGTCGTGATCATCGTCATGAGCGGTCTGGCCCCGGCCATGCATATGGAGCAGGTACGCATCCCCGCGCCCTACATCGGCTACCTGATGATTGACCTGCCATCATATGTAAGTGCCGTGCGCCCTTCCCTGCCCGGCATCGAATTCTCCGGCCTTGCCGCAACAACCGGCACAGGCAAATCTGCCGGACGCGCGGCATCTGCGACATCTGCGGCGTCTGCGGCATCTGCGACATCAGGCGGCACCGCGCATAGCGAATCCCCCCGGCCGTATCAGTTGCTGAACACCGAACTTCTGGCCTACCGGGTTCTGCGCGACGAAGTGCGCTACGAAATCGGTTCGGCCATTTCCCGCGCTCTGGTGCGGGCGGCGGTTTCCGGCGGGGCTTATGCAATCGCGAAGTCGCATGAGGATACCGAGGCTTTTGCGCCATTGATCGGATTGGTCGCAAACGTTATCATGGATGTGTTCGCCACCACCACGTCGCAGAGTGTACGCAACTGGGAAATGCTGCCTGCCGCGGGTTACCTGTGCATGGGCAGCGTGGAACGGGGCGGCAGCGTGCGCATAGCTTTGGGCCACCGGGAGTCGGAAGTAACGCTCCCGCCCGAGGCCAGAGGGGTGGTTATTTTTGTGTCTCAAACAACCAACGCAACAATGAGGGTAGATTATGTTACATACTAACCCGTTAAATTCCGGCCCGGCGCGGTCATTTTCGCGCAGGCTGGCCATGCTGCTGGCCCTGATGGCAAGCCTTGTCATGCTGGCCGGGCTGACCGGCTGTGGCGGCAGAGCCACGCATGAATACGCCGACAACGAGGACGTTGAGGTCGAGAGCATTCAGGGCCGCATGGAAGGCGACCTGATGCTGGTTTACGCGGTACTGCGCAACAGCTCGTCAGACGATGTAAACGACTCCGTTTACCGCGTGGAATGGTACGATGCGGACGGCTTCCTGCTGGAGCAAACCAGCTGGCGTCCGGTAAAGGTCAAGGGCGGCGCGGCCATGCATGTTCGCGAGCGCTCCACAATCCCAGGGGCCAAGGAATACACCCTTGTCATTTCAAATGATTCGAGAAAGCCATGATTAAACTGACAAAACACACCAGATTCGCCGCGCTGCTCCTTTGCGCGGCAGCCACCCTGATGCTGGCAGCCTGTTCCGGCCCCGGCACCGGGCGCGAGCAGGGACGCGGCAACACCTACTACGGCAATGCGGAAGACGTTGAAACCGTAAACAGCGCCTGGGGCTCCACCGATATCCAGATGACCGCCGAACGTATGGCCCAGTCCATGCTGGCCGATCCGGTTATCAGCGAAGCCGCCGCCGCGCCAAAGATTCGCCTGCGCGAAGTGCGCAACCTCACCTCTGAACACATCGACACCAAGGGTATTACCGACATGTTCCGGGTGCAGATGATGCGCTCCAGAAAAGTGCGCTTTCTGGCCGACAACACCAACATGGGCGAGGTAATGGAAGAGCGCGAGTTCACCGAGAGCATGACCCGGCGCGCCGAAAACAAGCTCATGAGCGATACTGACTACATCCTGACCGGCACTGTGCGCTCTATTCGCAAGCAGGACGCTGACCGGGCCGATGTTTACTACCAGATCACCATGGAACTGGTTGACCCGCAAAGCGGCGAAATACTCTGGACTGAGCAGAATCAGATCCGCAAATCCACAGATAACAGACGAATCGGCTGGTAGGAGGCGTTATGCCCGGCTATTTTAAAAATCCCGGCAAACGCGTTGCAATGCGCCGCCGGTCCAGTCTGGCCCTGTGCGGTCTGCTGGCGCTAATTCTGCTGGCGGGTTGCCAGAGCGGAGCGGAAAAACCGCTGCTCAACGCCCGGCAACAGCCCATTGAAACAAGCTTCAAGCTGGAAAAAGGCAAAAAGGTTCTGATCGTGCCGTTCGAGTGCGATATCTTCAGCGGCAGCTACGCTGAAGCAGCCGGAACGGTGCAAAAAACCTTTGCGGGCTGGACTCTCTACGCCCTGCAGGAAGCCGGAGTGCATGCGGACGTATACACCCCGGACCGCGCAGCCCAAAGCGGCGCAACCGCGCCCGGTACTTACCTGCCGCTCACCCCGGATTCACGGCTCAGCCGCACGGCATCCGGCAACCTGAGCGCCACACCGCTACATGACAACCAGTGGGAACGCAGCGATTTTGCGGGCGAACTCACCGCCGGGGAACTGGCCGGGCGGCAATACGCCGATGACCATGTGGTCAGTTCCGGCACCGTGCTGCTCTCGCCCCCGTCCGAAACCGGCAGCGGAGTTTCCGCCATGGCTCTTGGCGCGGACGATGCGCCGCTGGTCGAAGTTGCCGCCATTGATGATGGACAGGACGTACAGACGCAGTCCGAGCGCGACAAGGCTCTGGCAAAGGCGGCAAAGGGCGGCTACGATTACGTTCTGGTCGGCAACATCATTTTCCTGCACTCCGAGGTCAAGCCGGTTCAAAGCGCCGGAAAGCGCAGCGCAACCACCGTACGCGGCGAGTTTGCCAGCACATACCGGCTGCTGGACGCGGATAACGGGGAAATCATGGCCTCCGGTGCCCTTACCGGCAAGGCAGGAAAGTACCTTGCCCTCGGCAGTGGCGTCTATAATGATTCCACCATCAACAACACGGTAAGCCGGGTGCTGAACGAGACCATGTCCGCCACCGCCAGGAACACGGCGGCCAAGCTGATGACTCCTTCTGTCCGCCTGAATACCGGCGTGCTGAACGGGCTGGATTCAGATGACGACTACTACCGCGATAGCCCCGGAAAAATGAGGCGTATCAGCAACTAGGGCAGATAGAGCCTTCATGGTTAATCTGCTTTTGCCTTCATTCTATCCGGCATCCGGCACATCAAAAAAAGCAAAGGACCGGCGCGTTATCTGCGCCGGTCCTTTATTTATTCGCTGTCCGTATCATTGTATGAAGCGCCCTGCACCGGCGGCGGCTCAAGCGCCACCAGAAAAGCGCGGTTGCGCCCGGTCTTTTTGGCTTCGTAAAGGGCGGAATCGGCATTGTCCATGATGCTCATAAGGTAGCCCTGATCGCGCTCTCCCGGCCATTCCGGTTTGACCACGCACACGCCGATGCTGGCAGTCAGGCCCAGAGTCTTGCCCTTGTATTCAAGCGGCTGCTCCTCAATGCTTGCCCGGATGCGTTCGGCAGCCCGCATTGCGGCCTTTTCGTTCGCGTCCGCAAAAAAGAACACGAACTCCTCGCCGCCGTAACGCCCCATAAAATCGGCAGAGCGCAAAACTTTGCGCGCCACACTTACCAGATGCTTCAGGGCCATGTCACCGGCCATATGCCCGTTTGTATCGTTGAAATTCTTGAAGTAATCCACGTCCAGAATAGCTATGGCACAGGGCAGTTCGGCGTAAGCGGACTTCTGCATCTCTATTTCTGCGGTATTAAGGAAGGAGCGGCGATTCATGGCTCCGGTAAGGGCATCGTGCTCGGCCAGATACCTGAAGCGGGACTCGCTGGCCCTGAGCGCGCGCAAGGTGGCGCTGCGCTTCTGGATTTCCTCCCTGAGCTCTTTTGTCAGGGCGGTCAGCTCCCGGTGCTTTTCCTCCAGCTCCAGCCGGGCCAGATTGACGTTGCGCACCATGGAGTTGAAAGAGCTGGAAAGATCGCCCAAAAAATCCATACGCTGCGTAAGGTCGTTGTCCGCAACCTGATTGACCTGCCAGATCAGATGCCTGAGATTGGCCTGAAGCGCCTTGAGCGAGCCAAAAACAAAGCCGCGCTTGTCAATCTCCACCTCAAGCTCACCGCGCGAAAATCTGGTCAGCACATTTCTAAGCTCGACCATATGCGCGTGGGCGCTCATGAAGGCCTCGTCGTCCTTGAACTCGTCCGGAACCAACGGCTCTCTGGCAGTAAGCAGTAACATGCGAAAATGCTCACTTGCCCTGTGTGCCAGATCATCATCTTCATACCGCATCGCATAAACCCGCAGATATTCCCCGGTGAGCAGTCCGGATTGTCAATTTGCTCTGAGCCCCAGAAGATAAGGCATTGCGCCCATGCAAACACGCAGCAAACGATAGATCATTTGTATATTACAGTAAATAGCAGATGATTTTGCCGCTCAGATTACCTGAAAAATCCCGCACGGTCCGGAGTCGGGACAGAACGCGCAAAGGCGCGCCCTTGAATAAAAGCCGCAAGTATTATACTGTAAGCAAGTTAATCTGAAAATCTCATCATTGCGGTCCGGCATCCTTCCAGCCTTTCGCAACTGAGCGAAAGACGCTCTGACATCCACCCGGCTCTGCCAGCCAGACAACAGTGGTTTACAATTATTTTTTCTGACTTACTTTTTTCTCGCGCAATGTAGTCCAGACGACAGCAATATTTTCCGTTGTGAATTAAAGAACTAAAGCTCGGACAATTCCGTCTGCCGCAGCGCGGCACTGCCTGATTTACAAGTAATTACGCGCACGGCCTGATATGCGTGAATAATTTGGCAGGCTGACGGAGCCTGTTTGTATCAGTTTTCACACACCATGCGAGCTGGCGTTCTGGCAACGCTGTTATTCAGCCATACGCTGCCGCGCACACCGTGCCGGCAAACAGAAAAGAGTCAGCCACGGCAACTGGCGCTTTATGATTGCTGATTAAGGCGGGTGATACCTGCCATTGTTCCGGTCTGTGAAGTTCAATATATCCGGCGTGCCCGGCGCGCCTCACTAAGGAGAATGTATGAAACCAGTGAATAAAACCGATGTCCTGATCATCGGCGGCGGCATTTCCGGCATGACTGCCGCCGTTTACGCGGCCAGAGCCAACCGCAGCTGCGTTATCCTTGAAAGCAACATCACCGGCGGCCTCGCCAACAGCACCTACACGGTAGAAAATTTCCCCTCATACATAGACGTGCACGGCATGGACCTCATGCAGAAGTGCCGCGACCAGGTCGACCACCTCGGCGTTGAAGTCGAGGAAGTGTGCGAGATAGTCAAGATGGACCTTGTCTCCCAGCCCAAGGTAGTAGAAACCGAAGACGCGGTTTACGAAGCCAAGGCTGTAATCATCGCCACCGGCCGCAAGCCCATCACCGTGGAAGTGCCCACCGAGTGCGACAATATCCACTACTGCGCCATCTGTGACGGCGCCCCTTACGAAGGCAAGAACGTGGTTATGCTCGGCGGCGGCAACAGCGCTTTTGACGAAGGCCTCTACCTCAAGCAGCTCGGCATCAACAAGCTGGCCGTTGTTGAAATCATGGACCGCTTCTTCGCGGCGCAGGCCACTCAGGACGACCTGCTCGGACGCGAAGGCGTGAGCGCCCACAAGGAATGTTCCCTCAAGGACGTAAAAGTTGAAGACGGCAAGCTCGTGGCTGCCATTCTCGAAAACAAGAACACCAAGGAATGCCACGAGGTCGAATGCGACGGCATTTTCGTGTTCCTGGGTCAGGTGCCCAACTCCGAGCCGTTCAAAGGCCTCATCGACATGGATGAAAAGGGCTACATCAAGGCCAACGAAAGCATGGAAACCAACATCCCCGGCGTATTCTCCTCCGGCGATATCAACGTGAAGGTTTTCCGCCAGCTGACCACCGCCGCTGCGGACGGCACCGTGTCCGCGCTGATGGCCGACCGTTACATCCGTTCACTGGGCTAAACCGGCCTTCAAGCGCCGGCAAGGCAGGAAAAGAACATGAGCAAGAAAAACCGCCCGGTAATCTGCATTCTGGATATGGACAAGGAGCGCTGCATCCGTGAGGAAAAAGCGCTGGAGCAGGCCATTGCCGACAAAAAAATCGACGTGACCGGCTGCGCCAACTTCGGCCCCAACCATATTGCCCGCACCGGGCTTGAGGAAGAGCAGCTTCCGGCCATCGACCTTGACGGGGTCTACTTTACCCACAAGGGCGATGAAAAAGAACTGACCTACGAAAAACTCTGCGATTTTCTGGATATGCTGGTGCGCAGGGGTTACGTTAAATAATTTTCGCGGTTCGCCGCCCTTGATCAAGCGGCGCCGTTAACAACTAAACCTGAAAATACGTTTTTTCAGGATTAGAGTCAGACTGGAGGATCAAGATGTCTGAAAAGAAAATCGCTAAAAACGCAGTGTTCATCATGCTGGACACTCTGCCCTTCAACTACCTGGGCGCGTACGGCAATGAAAAAATCAAAACTCCGAACCTGGATCGCTTTGCCCGCAGAAACACCGTTTTTGAAAACGCATACAGCGAAGGCCTGCCCACCGTTCCGGTGCGCCGCTGCCTCATGACCGGACGCTTCACCCTGCCCTACGGCGGCTGGAAGCCTCTGGAGCACGACGACACCACCCTGGCCGACGTGCTGTGGGGCCGCAAGTGGCAGACCGCCCTCATTTACGACACCCCGCCCATGAGACTGCCCAAATACGGCTACTCCCGCGGTTTTGACTATGTGCGCTTCATGCCCGGACAGGAACTGGACCACACCTCCTTCTCCTATGTGCCGCTGGATCCCGGCTTCAAGGCCATCGACTACACCTCCCCCTCCATGGTTTATGACGAAAAGGGCGAGCTCATCGATGACGACAGCACCGCGCTCCTCACCGAGCTGGATCTCTTCCTGCGCCAGTACCAGAACTACAAGACCGAGGCCGACAGCTACATCGCCAAGGTAACCACCGCCGCCCGCAACTACATCACCGACGTGCGTGACAAATCCCGCCCGTTCGTGATGTGGATGGACTCCTTCGATCCGCATGAGCCCTGGGATCCGCCGTCAGTTTGGCTCAAAGAGCCCTGCCCGTACGACCCGGACTACAAGGGCAACCCCATTGTGCTCACCCCCTGGACCCCGCTGGAAGGCCGCATCACCGAGCGTGAAGCCGAACATGTGCGCGCCCTCTGCATGGAACAGATCGAAATGGTTGACCGCTGGGTCGGCAAGCTTCTCGATACCCTCGAAAGCGAAGGCCTCCTCGACGAGACCCTCATCATCATCACCTCCGACCACGGTCAGCCCATGGGCCCCGGCGAGCACGGACACGGCATCATGCGCAAGTGCCGCCCCTGGCCTTACGAAGAGCTGGTGCACATCCCCATGCTCATCCACATGCCCGGCTGCAAGCCCGGTCAGCGCATCCCGGCCTTTGTGCAAAACGCCGACGTTATGCCCACCATCCTTGACGCAATCGGCCTGCTCGATTCTCAGGAAAGCCCTGACTCCGGCCACGGCTTCCCGGTTTACGACTGGTCCGACATGCACGGCGAAAGCCTGCTCCCGCTCATGCGCGGTGAAAAGAAGGAAATCCGTGACCACGCCATCTCCGGCTACTACGGAAAATCCTGGGCCATCTACACCGAAGACTACAGCTTCGTGCACTGGATTGCCAACGACGTTAAGGACACCCACATCCTCAAGGGCGAATTCGCCGATAGCGAAGAAATGTGGAGCTGCACCGCGGGCGCCAAGGTTATCGTCCCCGAAAACGACGAACTGTACGACCGTAAGAACGACCCCTTCCAGCTCAAGAACATCATCTCCGAAAAGCCGGACGTGGCCGAAGAACTGCTCCAGAAGCTCAAACTGCGCATTGGTGAACTGAAAACCATGTAATGCGCCGTATGGCTCATTGATAAAAACATACGGGGCAAAGGCAACTTTGCCCCGTATTTGCCTTTT
>JAJDJF010000120.1 GCA_030267065.1 Desulfovibrio sp. OttesenSCG-928-C06
TTGGGCCATTATACAACTTGGGTTGTTTACACGTTGAATATGGTCAGCCTCTACTACCCGGCAGCGCGTGCCAGCAGACCGGCTTCCCGGTCCAGCTTGCGGTTTCTGTAGTAGAGTACAATGTCGGTCATGACCATGCAGAGGTTGATGATATAAAGGTACAGCACCAGATCTCGACTGTAGAGCAGTTTGTGGGTTATCCCGGCAAAATAGCCCAGCGAGATAACATAAAGAAAGAACACGCTCTTGCCGATGGCGGAGCGTGTTTTCCATGATTTGTAGATGTTCAGGGGCCATGCAGCCCCAAAGCTGATCAGCATGATGGCTTCAAAAATGCTCATGGGTACCTCGGATATTTCTGAATGCGCGGCCTTAGAGCGCGCCCATCCGCCAGTACGGAACGCTGTTTTTGACCGGTTACATGGTTGCCGGGATATGTGCGCCAAAAAGCTCTTGCGCTGTGATTGAAAAAACGGACTACAGTCCAGACAATACTCTTACGGTCCGGACTGTGTCAGGCTCTCTCTGCCGGGCGGGAATTTCTTCCCGCACTCCCAGCGCAGCAAAAACTATTTTTGGCGGTAATGCCTAGGCGCAGTGCCCGCAGGCCGGATCTTCCGGATGCTCAAGGCAGAACGCGCCGCATTCGTAGACCTTTCCGTTGCCGCCTTCAAGGGCGTGATGCCTTTGCATCAGAAAGAGCATGAAGCAGAGCGTGCTGACGAGCCCGATAGCCGCCTGGCTGGTATATAGGGCGAAAGCGATGCTGAAAAAGCAGCCGGACAGGGCCAGCATTGCTGCCAGACCATGTGGCGCGCCGCCGTCGGCATAATCGCTTTTGCGCAGAATCGGGTTGATGGAATGATTGAACAGACCGGCCAGACCCAAAAGGGCACAAAGGCCGCCGGCAAGCAGCATTACTGCGATTGCCGGAAAAAACTGGCTATACATATCTCGCTATCCCGCGCCGTCTTTGTTGGGCGCTAACTGTTACATTCCTTCAGATGAAGGTGAGCAGATGATAAGCACTTTGAAGTGTTTGAAAATAATAATTATATTGCAAAAAATGCATTAACGTATATGCGTATGATGCATATGCATTAATGCGCTACGGTTCTAGCGCGAAATTGTTTTTTTGAATTTCTACTGCGCTGCGGGTGGCTGTTTGCCTTCCCGCGCTTTGCGGGCCATCCAGATAAAGGCACAAAAACAGGCTATGCTGGCTCCGACTATGGCGACTTGCCGGGTGTATATGGCGTATCCGGCCGTCAAAAAGCACCCTGCCAAAAGCACACAGGCCCCAAAAGCGTGCTGGAGGCTGCCGCCGTTTTTGGCCTTGCGCAAAATGGGGTTCCACTGCGGTTTTATCATGCCGAGCTGGGCCAGCATGATGCAGGAAATACCAAGCACTATGCAGATAAGCATTAAAATATTGAGCGGACCAGCCATAGTTACTCCCGGAAATGATTTGGTGATAGGCCCGCCCACTATGCTGCAAGTGCGCTAAAAGGTCCAGTCATAAGCCTGCCTGCTGTCCGGTTAAAGCCAGCCAAGAGTCAGTTAAGAGCCAGGCAGAAGCCGGTCAAAAGCCGGACAGCTAATGACGCGCTTGCCCTTGTATTTGAAGCGGCACAGGCCAATTTGGGTTGTGTTGCCGGATCTTTTGGCGTAATAGCTGGATTTGGGGCCGCCGCGCGCCCACTGCCACGCTTTTGCCTGAATATTTGCGCGCGGATATCCCGCACTTGGGCGCTCCAAGGTTTTTCATGAGAATTGCTGCCGGATTTCATACATGCAGCAATGACGGAGGAAGATGATATGCCTACCCAGCGTTTGCAGGGCGTAACCAACACGGTAGCCTGGAACCTGTTCCTGATTGTGATCGGCGGTCTGTTGTTCTCAATCGGGGCCAAAGCTCTGGCCATACAGCACGGCATCATTTCCGGCGGTCTGTTTGGTACCGGCATGCTCATCTACTACTTCACCGGGCTGGCTTCATCGTCTTTCTGGTATTTTTTGCTGAACATCCCGCTCTTTTTGCTGGGCATGATGTTTCTCAGCCGCCGCTTTACGCTGTATACGCTGTTCGGCTTTACCAGCACCTCCATCATGTCGGAGCTGATCAACTTCAATATCGATATCAGCGACCCGCTTCTGGCGGCAGTTGCAGCCGGAATGATTTGCGGCGCGGGCTTCGGGCTTGTGATCCGTTCGCAGGGCAGTGACGGCGGTGTGACCATCATCGCGATTATTCTGCACCAAAAGTTCAACCTGCGCATCGGACAGGTCTATTTCGGTTACAACATGCTTTTGTTCATCATGGCCGGATTCACCGCGCTGGATCTGGACAAGATCATGTATTCCCTGATTTTTGTGTTTATCACCTCTGCCATTACCGACAACGTCGGCTCAATGTTCAACCAGCGCAAGATGGCCTGGATTATCTCGGAAAAATATCGGGAAATCGCTGCCGATATTTTTGCAAAGCTGCACCGGGGCGCTACATTTGTGCACGGGCGCGGCGCATTCACGGATAACCAGAAGGTGATGGTGCTGACTGTGGTACACAACTTCCAGATCAAGGCGCTGGAAGAAATTGTCTTCAAGCACGATGACAAGGCCTTTGTTATCATCGAGAACACTTTCAACGTGCTGGGTAGCGGGTTTTCCACACGCAAACGCTATTGATGGCGTATCCTGCATTGCCTGCATTGTTCACTCTGCACGCCCGGCATGGCTAGTCTGCTCAGCTTGCAATCTGGCGGTCTGGTACCGGCGGGGCTGGTTTCGTTCTTCAGGCGGCGTTCCGGACGGTGCTGCCTAT
>JAJDJF010000124.1 GCA_030267065.1 Desulfovibrio sp. OttesenSCG-928-C06
ATGCTGGACGTATAAGGCGCTTGAGCGCGAAGCTTTTGGGGCGGGCAAGCTGGACCTGGATGGCGCAGATGTGTGAATTTTTATTGTTGCGGCTGTGCTTTTTACTGGTGAACTGAGGACGTAAAAAAACTCCACCATATTTTGATGGCGGAGTTTTTTTACGCAGCAGAGCTGCTGTATATACGTTTTAAGGCGGCAGGGTGGATTAATCGCGCCTGTTTGGAGGCTGATTGATGATAGTCTCCATGCGTGCGCGGCGTGGCTGGTTCAGCCAGTCGTCAGGCTCAACGGAGTGACCTCCGACCAGTATCTCAAAGTGAAGGTGATCGCCTCCTGCCATGCCGCTGGTTCCGGTCAGGCCCAGAGTTTGACCGCGCGTTACCTGCTGTCCTTGCGCCACCCCCACACGGCTGAGGTGTGAGTAGAGGCTCTGCACGCCCAGTCCATGATCGAGCAGTACCATGTTGCCGTGTATGCCGAGATATCCAGCCATGAGCACTGTGCCGGAAGATACGGCCGGGACGTTGTCGTGCCTGTAGGATGCCAGGTCGATGCCTTTATGGATTTGCCTGTCAATGGTTGTTCCTGAATTGATGTAGACGCGCCGGTCGCCGTACAAGCCTCTTCTTACGGAGTTGGGCAGTTCCATGAAGTCGTTGTCCCAGAGTGGTTTTGCCGCGGTGTTGTGACGCTCTTCGGCAAGTTCGGCGTAATTGCTTTGGCGTACCTGTCTGTTCATGCGTAGAAACAGGCGCAACGGGTCGTTTTCGTCCGGTACTATCAGGGAGAATTCCGCGAATTTGCCGGTGATGAAGTTTTGCCCGATCTGGATATTGTCCTCGCGGTATTCATGCTCAACTGCCGCTGTCTCAAGGGGGGAGGTAGATGTATTCCCGGCCTTGTCGGTGAGGACAAGCTCAGGCTTGAATTCTTCAAGTGGAAGTTCAAGCGGGAACGCAAAAATGCAGGCATACACCTGTTCTGTCTGTTCAAAGGCTGTGAATTCGTGCGGGCCTATCCGTACCAGTGCCGACTGTAATGGTTCTGAGGCGCGAAAAGCCACTGCCGCGCTACCGCCACGGCGAACCTGACTGCTGATGCCAAGCAGTTCGCTTTGCGGTGGATCTGCATCAATACAGAACGGTGCATCAAGACTGCTGGAATTGCCGTTCCACCAGTTGGCGGTGGAGTGATCCGTCGCCTTTATGCGCAGCGTACCTTCAATGTTTCCGGATTTACCAGTAATTGCCGGGTGTTTCAGGTTGAACCGGAGATGGCGGCTGTTGTGTTTGCCGGCATAGCTTTCCGTCAGTATGGGGAAAGGTTTTCCGTTGATGATAACGCTTATTTCAACGGACTTTATGCCGGAACTGCGGTCATACAGAAGTACTTCAAGCTCGCTGTTTTCTGTCAGACTGGATGGAAACGGGGTGATGATTATTTCTGGCGCATCATGCTCCATGCTCACGATATAGGCGATGCCAAGGCAGACCAGGGTAAGCATGGCGAACGCATATGCCATCAGGATATTTTTTTTCTGCATTTGTCCATCTGTTGTTCGGAACGCGGCTTTATTGCCGAGGTTTTCTTGTTGCCTTGATAGCCTTGTTTCGAGTTCAGCGCTTTTTGCCGAGTGTTACAAGTGGTTTTTTGGGCGGGCATGCGCGTGAAGCGGCTTTGCGGCATTGTTCCGGTTAAAATCAAGAATATCGAAACATGTTAGCACAATAAAATCGAAGGGGCAAACCTGTGCTGCCTGTAACTGTGTATGCGTGCGAGCCGGATTGTAACTGGACTATGTTGATTGTCTGGTATCCACGCATTCATGCTTCCGGTTGCTGCTTATATGCTGGCATTTTTGCTTTGCGTACAGGGAATTACCCGGGCTGCTTCCATACTGGTTTTATCAGGTATGGCTCGATGTGAACAATAATCAGTGACGCTTTGAATGCGCTGCATTAAAAGCCCTCTTGACGTGGCGGGAATATTAAGGAAAACTCCGGCAGGTTTTTTTCGGTTGTTAATATTATAGTTCCGGCCACCGGTATCAAGCCCGGAGGCCTGGAGGAGCAGGCTACCATATGGGCGGATATGCCATAAGCCGCGAGCGCATGGTGCGCGAACAGCTTTTGCCGCGCGGCATAAAGTCTCCGGCTGTTATTGCGGCCATGAGCAAGGTGCTGCGGCATCATTTTATTGAGGAAGCTCTCTGGTCAAGGGCTTACGAGGATTTTCCCCTGATGATCGGGGCAGGGCAAACTATTTCACAGCCCTATGTGGTTGCCTGGATGTCGGAGCTACTTGAGGCTACGCCCGGTATGAGCGTGCTGGAAATCGGCACCGGCTGCGGCTATCAGTCTGCCATTCTGCACGAAATGGGGCTGCGCGTTTACTCGGTGGAGCGCCTGCGTGAGCTGTACCAGAAAACCAGCCGCAGACTCATAGATATGAAGTACTCGCGCATAAAGCTGAAGCTGGATGATGGAACTCTCGGCTGGCCCGACTCCGCGCCTTTTGACCGGATCATTGTTACTGCCGGTGGGCCTTCTGTTCCTGCGCCTCTGGTGGAGCAACTGGCGGATCCGGGTATTATGGTCATTCCGGTCGGTCTGGACAAACGCCGCCAGAAAATGGTTGTGGTTCGCAAAAAAGACGGCGCGGTCACTCAGGAAGAAAAGGGTGACGTGGC
>JAJDJF010000121.1 GCA_030267065.1 Desulfovibrio sp. OttesenSCG-928-C06
CAGGGGCGCAGCATTGCCGCCGAGCTTGCCGACATTGGCGCGCCCATAACCGTGGACGACCTGCGCGCGCAGCACGCCCTGCTGCAACAGCCGCTGGAAACACGCGTAAACGGCATCACAGCGCGCGAGGCCCAGCGCCTGCGCGAAATAGCCTCCGCATCAGGCAAAGCCTGTGGGTCGGAATATTTTCAGGGTCTTCCAATCATTAGCGGGGGCGAATCCAGAATCGGCGGGGCGCGTATTTTCAACTGCCCGCCGCCCTCGCAAGGGATTTCGTCACTGCTGATTCTCGGTATTTACGACGCGCTAGCAAACGGTAAACCGGTCAAAGACGAATTTGAACTGGTGCACCGCATTGCAGAATGCACCAAGCTGGCCTTCAAGCTGCGCGACTCCCATCTGGCCGACCCGGCCCACATGCGCGAAAGCGTGCAGGCCTGGCTGGAGAGCGGATTCATGTCACAACTTGCGGGCAAAATAGACCCGCAACGTGCCATGCCATGGGGCACGCCGGAAGCCTCGGGCGATACGGTCTGGTTCGGGGTTATCGATCAGGCCGGACGCACCGTAAGCTGCATCCAGAGCATTTACTTTGAATTCGGCACCGGGGTGGTGCTGCCCGATTCGGGCATAACATGGCATAACCGCGGCCTCGGCTTCAGTCTGGACCGCGCGCACCCCAACAGGCTCGGGCCGCGCAAGCGCCCCTTCCATACCCTTAACCCGGCTCTGGCCCTGTTTGACGACGGGCGGGTCATGCCCTACGGCACCATGGGAGGCGAGGGCCAGCCGCAAACGCAGGCCGCCGTATTCAGCCGCTACGCATGGCAGGGACTGAGCCTTGCGGAAGCCATCAGCGCACCGCGCTGGCTGCTGGGCCGCTCATGGGGCGAGGCCAGCGCCAGCCTCAAGCTGGAGGCCGATTTCGGCAGCGCGCTTATCGAAGCTCTCAGACAGGCCGGGCATATGGTGGAAGAAGTTCCGGCGCAAAACTCGCTGATGGGGCATGCCGGAGCGCTGGTGCTGCATAACGGACATGAAGACCCGCGGCGCGGGCAGATTCAGGGCGCGGCAGACCCGCGCAGCGACGGTCTGGCCGCCTGCTGGTAAAAAGTCTGGTCTATGTTTTGTATGCTCCCTTGCGGGTGCGGGCCTGCCCTGCACCCGCAAGGGAGCTTTTCAGACTGGTCAACCTCGCTTCACCCAGCACGCCCCCCCTTGCACGCATTGCGGTAACTCAGTCCCCTTGCCCCCGCAATGGGGTGCCCGTTTACGGTTATTCGATTGCACCTTACAGGTACGCACGCCCCATTGACTGCGCGTGGTAGCTTTTCTGGTTAGCAGGAGCCTCTTTGCGGTCAGCCCGATCTGGCTTTGCCTGTTGTGGGCAGCCCTCAAGGCAGAAATGGACAGGGTGCGCCTTGCAAGTTCGGGTAACTTATAACGTTTTTTAGAATTGAAACGTGCTGGTCTATTACCAGGCTACTCCAGGGCACGGTGGACTACTGCGTTTTCAGCATCACAAAACAGCTATCTTTGCGTTTTTCTCCACAGCCGGAAAAAATTATTTCCTGATCTGCACGCTCATGTTTTAGAGCTAATTCACTGCTGTGTTTAGCTTTCTGGCCCAACGGCAAAGCGCATGTCCCTACCTACAAATCGATTTTAATCAATAGGTTAGTCCATATCAGCATACAATGCGCTATGACATCATCATGTCAAAGAGCTGTTCAAAAAGCTTCGGCCCTGTTTTCAAGAAACTGAGAGAGAGCAGAGGCTTCAGCCAGGAGCGCGTAAGCGAGCGGGTTGGAGTCTCCCCGGCTTTTATCTGTATGATTGAAAGCGGGGTGAAGTACCCCAATCTTGAAATGCTGTTCAGGCTTTCGGCTGCCATTGAAGTACGGCCATCCGTGCTGATAGCTGAAATGGAAAACAGGCTGAAGTAAAGAAGACTGTCTCCAGATAAATCCCGCAAGCGCAAACCTGATATTCCGTATCTGGCAATGCGCAGAGAAAAATTGAGCAAAAACGTACCAGACATACGATAAGGTCAATTTTTCCCTGCAACGTCGCCAGATGAAAGAAGGCGGTTCCGCAACCGGAATCTATCTAGAGCATTTCGCGCTTGAAATGCTCGCAAGGACCTGTCTTCAAATCTTTGCCGCCAAATGATTGCAGGGCAGCTTTGCCGACCGTCAGGCAATCAAGCGTTTATTGCTATAAAGACATCCTCCAGAGCATTTTTACCCTGAGATTCTCCCGCACCTAAAGATTATCAAGGATAGCGAAAAGCTCGTTATCCTGTGCTGTCTTTTCCTCTGCCAGCGGCACATCTCCCGGAATCACTCCTGCCCCTGTTCCGTCCTCTGTTACGATCCCGGTGTCATCGCCAGTGTTTCCAGATACGAGATTGTTCTGTTCCTCTGATGAAAGCTCGCCATCGGGGGTGGTTCCTGCAAGGCCGACATCAGGAACAGCGGGATCCTCCGGATCAACGGACGGAACAACCGGGGTCTCGCCGGAATCTCCGGTGTTTTGTATCCCGTGTCTGTTATTGAAGATATCGCGTATCGACGCCATATCGTCCGACCCTGATTCCCTGAATGCCTTGCGATAATGCCCCAGCGCCCAACCGCGCATGGGGGTGCCGGTTTCCTCGGAGAGTTGCAGCAATGCAGCCTTGAGCGCGTGGGTTTCGTTTTTATACTGCCCATGGTTGCCCATGGCCGCTTTATCGTTGCTGGCGGCATTTGCCTTATCTTTTGCGGCCT
>JAJDJF010000122.1 GCA_030267065.1 Desulfovibrio sp. OttesenSCG-928-C06
CGGTGTTTTTGTAGCCTGCCCAAGTCTTGGCAAGGCCTTTATGGTTCCATAAGGCCACATCGTCCATAACCGGATGCAACGCCGGGGCGTTGCCGGGGTGCAGGGGCAGAGCCCCGCCCGCCGGAGGCAGAAAATGATTTTTAAGAATTTCTTTGCATAAAACAAAATGGGGAGCCGAAGCTCCCCATTTTGTTTTGATAACTTGCAATAAAACTTAAATCTTGTGGGTCACGTTGACGCGCATTTCAGTATTGATGTTGCCGTCGACGGTGATGATCACGCAGAGTCTGTCGCCCTTGTTGAACACCAGCATGTTCTGCTTTGCGCCGGAAGAGGCCGAGAAGAGCGTCCAGCCGTCGCGCGACATGTATTCGGAAATGGCCCGGTTAAGGGAGTTGATTTCCACGCGTCCGCTAAAGACCTGCAGGCCAACCTTCACGTTGCCCTGGGTAGAAACGAGGTAGCCTTCCTTGCTGGGTTTCATGTCCTTGGGGATGGGCACATCGTCAAATTCGCCGTAGTAGTAATCGGCAACCGGCTCCACATAGGCGGTATCGCTGTCGGAGGAGCTGCTGCCACTGCCATTGAAGAGGTCTGCGCAGCCGGAGGTCAGCATGGCCATCGCAAACAGGCTGATTATGGCAAGTCTGGCTTTAATGGTATTTGTTTTCATTTGTATTGCTCCTTGAAAAAAAGTACATAGACAGCTTTGCAAAATCACGCCAATAGTCAAGACTTTTTTTAGAAAATTTACCGCATACTTACGCACTCTTGTGCGCAAACAAGGTACGCAGTCAGGTCAGCATGGAAGATAAAACCCTACCAGACAACAACATCCCGGATGATTTCAGTCTTGCCGGATATCATTTTGAGTTGCCGGAAGAGTTGATCGCGCAGTTCCCGAGCAGCGAGCGCGGCGGCTCCCGGCTGTATGTTTTGCACCGGAACGCGGACAATGCGCCTGATGCTCCGGATACGCCTGGTGCCTTTAGTGCGCCTGTTGCGTCCGTTGCGCCCGACGTGTCTGCCGTGCTCGCCGTACCCACCGTGTTGGAAGCACCCAGTGCGCCAGCCGGATGCGCAGGGCAGGCAGACGGTGATACACTTGCCGTGTTCTCGCAGCTGCCGGAATTCCTGCCGCCAAAATGCCTTTTTGTAGCCAACAATTCGCGGGTTATTCCAGCCAGACTACATGGCAAACGCGCTGGTGGCGGCAAGTTTGAACTGCTGCTGCTTACGCCGCTTCCCATCATCGAGTCTGAGAGCCGGGTGGTCGAGCCGGGTAGCCAGATGGTTGAGACAATGGCTGCGACTGCGCCAGAATCAGGCAACATATGTGATCAGGCATCCGTGGAAATTCCGGAGCAAGCGCCCGATGTGGCGTCTGGACATGGTTCTGGGCATTATTCTGGTGAGGTCTCTGATGATGTCTCTGGCATGACATCCGCTCAAGCTACTGAGCAGAGTTCCGGTCAAATGTCTGGCCGGGAATTTGCGCAGGCAAGCGAAGAGTCCTCTGCTGGCGTGGACAGTAAAGACTGGCGCGAATCACGGGCCACTGTTCTGCTGCGTCCGGCGAAGAAGCTGAAAATAGGCGAAACTTACAGGTTGGGCGAAGAGGCGGGCTTTTGCTGCACCATTCTGGAAAAAGGGGAGTTTGGTCAGGCGGAAGTAATGTTGCAGTGGCAGGGCAGCTTGCTGGACAGGATTTTTGCTTGCGGCAGCCTGCCCTTGCCCCCGTATATCCGGCGCGAGGCAGAAGCTGGCGACATGGAACGCTACCAGACCACCTTTTGCGATGCATCCAAGGCTGGTTCCGTGGCAGCGCCTACTGCCGGGCTGCATTTTACCCCGCAAATGCGCCAGAGCTTGCAGGAGCAGGGCCACGAGTGGGCCGAGCTTACCCTGTTTGTGGGCTACGGCACCTTTAGCCCGGTGCGTACACAGGATATCCGCCAGCACCAGATGCATCCGGAGTATGTTGAGATCAGCGCGGAGACCATAGAAAAAATCCAGCGCGCCAAACGCGAGGGACGGCCTGTTATAGCCGTAGGCACCACCTCCACCAGAGTGCTTGAAGGACTGGCCGAGCAGGCGGCTCTGGCGCAAGCCTCAGGCAAAAAGAGGGCAGACGGCAACCACGACATAGCAATGAAGGCTGATGGCACTCTGGCGCCTTCTGACGCGCCTGATGCGGCTGGCTCATCTGATGCCCCGCCTGCGCCCGGTGGCTCCTCTGCTACTGCCCGGAAGATAAATAGCGCTCCGGCGGCCTCTGGCGCGTTAGATACATCATGTTCAGCCAATGCTTCCATCATAGCTGGCATAGCCGACATGCCCGGCGGCGCGGAGCTGCTCAAGCCCTACGCCGGATGGCTGAACTGTTTTATTTATCCCGGCAAGCCGGTCAGGGTTATCGATGGTTTGCTCACCAACTTTCATTTGCCGGAATCTACACTGCTGATGCTGGTTTCAACCCTGTGCGGGCGTGAGCGCCTGTTATCCGCCTACAACCGGGCCGTGCGCGAGAAGTTCCGCTTTTTTTCATACGGTGATGCCATGCTGATTTTGTAGGGTTTTCTGTAATATTCTGTTTTATAAGTTCTTAATATATAATTAAAAAGAGTCATTAAAACTTATCGATAAGTTTTAATGACTCTTTTTAAGTCTTATTTTTGCTGTATCAGTGGCTGATTCGCAAAACGCTTTTAGATATG
>JAJDJF010000123.1 GCA_030267065.1 Desulfovibrio sp. OttesenSCG-928-C06
GCTGTAATGCCTTGCTGTTGCGCGCCAATGTAACACGGCATGTGAGTATGGCGGCATCATGATAGTGAAATTGCCTGCTTGCGCTATTTTATTGGGGCGTGAAGCGTTTTTGGGGCTCCCGAAGTATATTATGCTGCGGTTCTTGTCTTTTTTTTGTCTGATTATTCCGTTTGTATATCTATACATATATCTCTGCGTACCATAACGTATTAATATGCTTTTTTTTATATAGGCTGAGCGGCTCTGTTGCTTGCAGGACAAGTTTTAGCGCAGGTTTGACAGAATGTTACAGTGCCGTTATATCACAGGCTTACTTTCTGTTATTTGTAACGCAATCAGTGACCGGGCTGCCGGAAGTCGAGAACGCAATGTTAAAAAAGATCAGCACCAATCAACTTGCACCGGGTATGTACATAGCTGATAGCGGAATTCCCTGGATGGACAATCCATACCTGTATTCCGCAGAGTGCGAGGCTCCGGCAAGATAAACAGATGCAGCCATTATTGGCAGCATGTCACCACGGGAGCCGCCATATTGCCCGAACAATTTCAGCAAGAAATCAAACTCGCCAAGCGTATAGAGCAAAGTAAGGTAATCGGCGTCAGGAAAAAGGCCGGATTCCATCTGTTCTGAAACAATCCGCAGCAGTTGGGCGCGAACGGGTGCCTCGGCCCCGGCTATCCCAGCCGTGCCCAGAGCGTCGTTTTCCGCTTCGGCATGGATTGTCCTGAAAGCGGCCCAAAACTGGGCTGGTGACTTCAAATCCGGAGTAGTAGGCATTATACGACCTCAAAACAAGGTATATACCGGCAACGGCAGTCAAAAAAACACATCCGCAGGCAGCCAGTGCCCCAGCGGGATATCCACAATCCGTTAAAACATAAAAAACTCCAATAAGCCAGCCATACTGCGGATATCAGGCTACACAGCCCGCCAGCAAAAAAAATCAGCCCAGCTACTTTACATTGACAAGAGCGGTTTTATTTTAAAAGTTCAGACTGCTGTCCGGCTACTCAGGTTGTTGTTGCAAAAAACATCCGGGCAAACAATGTTCAAGGTTAACGATGAGGCTATATCGGAACCGTTCTGCCACCGCAGGCCCGGAATAACGCGCTGTTGCGCCGGGCCGTCAAGCTGTATTGGTATAGAAAGCTGCTTTGGTTAATTCGCTATCAGGAGCACTAATCGACATGAAGAGATACAAGTTTTTCAAACCACTACTTCTTTCGCTGGCACTAACCTTTGTTTTGTCAGGCGTAGCGCAGGCCGCCGTATCCGATATTTCCGAATCGGTGGCGGAAACCTTTAAACAACTGCCGAACACCGTTCAGGGAGTGCTGCCAAGGCAGGACTTCCGCTATCTGGTCAAACAGTGCGGCCCGGCAGTGGTAAACATCAGCACCGAACGCACCACCACTGTGCGCCAGATGCCCTTCCCCTTTGGCGGAGAAATGTTCCGCGGGCATCCATTTTTTGAAGACGACTTCTTCCCGCCCTTTGGCGGAGGCAACGGCAGACAGGGACAGCCCATGCAGCGCAAGCAAAGCTCCCTTGGCTCCGGATTTATCATTTCCGATGATGGCTATATCGTCACCAACAACCACGTTGTCGAAGGCGCGGACAGCATCAAGGTAAACTTTGAAGGCAACCGCGACGGACTTGAAGAATCTTACGATGCCGAAGTTATCGGCACCGACAAGCAGACCGATCTGGCCCTGCTCAAAATCAATACAGACAAGCCCCTGCCCTACATTAAATTCGGCAATTCCGACGCCATTGAAGTCGGCGAGTGGGTGGTAGCCATCGGCAACCCCTTTGGGCTGGACCACACTGTTACCGCCGGGATTCTCTCGGCCAAGTTCAGAAATATCGGCTCCAACACACTGGTGCGCTTTCTGCAGACTGATGCCTCCATCAACCCCGGCAACAGCGGCGGGCCGCTCATCAACATGGCGGGCGAAGTTATCGGCATCAACACCGCCATTGCCGCTCAGGGGCAGGGCATCGGCTTTGCCATCCCCTCTACCCTTGCCAGTGAGATCATTAACGAACTCAAGGCCGGGGGCCGCATCAGCCGTGGCTGGCTGGGCGTGAGCATCCAGAACGTTGACGCCGCCACCGCCAAGGCGCTGGGCCTGCCCAAAGCGGCAGGCGCTCTGGTTGGCGGAGTTATTCCAGGACAGCCCGCCGAAAAAGCAGGCATAGAGCCAGGCGACGTTATCACCAAGCTTGACGGCAAGGAGATTGCCAGCTCCGACGAACTGATGCGCTCCATTGCAGCGAAAAAACCCGGCGCTTCCGTAAAGGCCGAAGTCTGGCGTGACGGCAAGCCGCAGACCAAAACCATCAAGCTGGCCGAGCGCGAAACCGATCAGACCGCCGCAGACAAGCCGGGTAAAAACGAAAAGGTCGATACCGCTAGCGAGCTTGGTCTGCAACTGCGCCCCCTTACAGAGCAGGAAGCCGGACGGCTGCGTCTGGAAGGCCGCACCGGGCTGGTAATCCTCCAGCTGGTCCCTGACAAGCTGGCTGCCAAGGCCGGTTTGCAGCGCGGCGATGTTATTCTTGCCGTTGGGCGCAAGCAGGTAAAAACCGTCGAGGAGTTCGGCAAGGAAGTGCAGGCCATGAGCAAGAAACAGGGAGCCGTTATGCTTCAGGTTTTCCGCAACGGGCAGCAGTTCATACGCTCAATCGAAATCGGCGGTTAG
>JAJDJF010000125.1 GCA_030267065.1 Desulfovibrio sp. OttesenSCG-928-C06
TGTGGGTAAGCTCGGCGGGATGGGGTGGAAGGCGTCTGTTGGCTTGATGGATGGGGTGCACATTGCTTATGATACTTTTCTCAGAGATTACGGGAAGTAACACCGAGTGTGCATGTGATGTTGGCGATTGGTTTACGCGCAATTGCAATTTGAGCTTTAGACTGAGTTAACGGTAGGGCGGTGGAATGAACAAAATCAAAATAGGCCAGTCAGTTGTCGGAGTAGGGCAACCGGTCTTTTTTATAGCTGAAATCGGCGTTAACCATAACGGCAATCTGGATTTGGCGCACAGGATGATCGATGAGGCAGCCCTTGCCGGGGCGCAGGCTGTAAAATTCCAGAGTTTTTGTGCTGACCGCATTGTTACGCGTAAATCGCCCAAGGCGCAGTATCAGCTTGAGAATACCAGCGTTGCGCAGTCGCAGTATGAGATGCTGAAGGAATTGGAGGTGCCGGAGTTCTGGTATCCGGAACTTCTGGAACACTGCGCGCGCATCGGGGTGGAATTCATCTCCACTCCGTATGACATTGAGGATATAAGGCTGCTCAGCCGCATAGGTGTTTGCGCCTACAAGGTTCCATCGGCCTGGGCCATTGATCTGGAATACCTATCCTTCATGGCCCGCTGTGGCAAGCCGGTGCTGCTGGCAACCGGCATGTGCACCATTGCCGAGGTTGAGCGGGCAGTGAAAACAGTAAGGGAACACACAAACGATCTCATACTGCTGCAATGCACAACCGATTATCCAACCGATGCCCATGAATGCAATGTGCGCGTGGTCAAAACTCTTGCGGACACATTTTCCTGTCTCTCCGGACTGTCGGATCATTCCCAGTCGCACCTTCCGGCAGTGATGGCCGTTGCTCTGGGCGCTTGCGTGATCGAGCGTCATTTCACGCTCGACAAGGCCATGCCCGGACCGGATCATTCCAGCTCTGACAACCCGGCTGAGTTGGCCAGCCTGATCAGATCCCTGCAAGAAGCGCAAACCATGCTCGGTAGCGCAGAAAAACGCCCTGTGCCGTCTGAAATGAGCAACCAGCACGCCATGCGCCGCAGCATTGTGGCAGCGCGCAAAATTCCGGCCGGCACAGTCCTGACGCGCGAGGATCTGGTGCTGAAGCGTCCCGCCGCGGGCATTGAGCCGCAGTTTATCGATCAGGTGGTCGGCCGCGCAGCGCTTGAGGATATTGACGAGGACCAGCACCTGTCTTTTGAACAGGTAGGGCTGGATGCGGCCATTGGCCTGAAATTGCAGGAGTTGTCCGCAGATTCCTTACCGGCACTCACGGAAATTTTTGACACTATCACGGCCAATGGCGATGACAAGCTGTTTGTCGCGCGCGAATTTGACAGGGATACGGCAAAAAAGCTGTGTCTTGGCAGTGGGCGCGATTACTATGCCATTGCCATGTGCGGTACGCAGCCTGCGGGCTACGTGATGCTGCGCGGCTGGGACGAGGGGTATTCTGTGCCAACTGCCGGCATTTATATATTACCGGACTGGCGCGGCAAGCGGCTTGCCCCTGAAATGTTGAAAATGTTGACCATTGAAGCCCGCCAGAGGGGCGCTGGGCGGATTATGGCAAAGGTTTATGCCTCCAACCAGCCCTCGCTGTCCTCGTTTGCCCGGGCCGGATATGTAAAAGAGCGCGAAGAAGACGGGATAGTTTATCTTTATGCAGAACTCTCCTGATTTTTACGTTTCGAGCTGTTGCGCGCCAGAAACCATCGGCAGCATTCTGAATGATTTAAGCAAATCCGACGGCACTCCCCGCAAGCTGCTGGATGTAAGCAAGCTGAGCGGGATGGGCTGGAAGGCGCGAATGGGTTTGGGTGATGGTATAGACAAGGCGTATGAGTACGCCAGGCAACTTCTGGAGAATTAGTCGTGCAAAAAAATGTCTGCGTGGTAAGTTCCACCAGGGCGGATTACGGTATACTTAAGCCGTTGCTCAAACGGATTGATGGCGATGCACAAATTAATTTGCGCCTGGTGGCCACCGGTATGCATCTGAGTCCTGAATTTGGAAATACCGTTAGTGAAATTACTGCTGATGGATTTGAAGTGGCTTGCCGGATTCCAATTTTGGTTTCAGCAGACACGCCCGCCGGTATGTCGAAAACCATGAGTATGGCACTGTCCGGTTTTGCAGATTATTTTGAAAGCCATACGCCTGACCTGCTGATTCTTCTAGGTGATCGCTATGAGATTGCAGCTGTAGCTTGCGCAGCGTTAAACCAAAAGATTCCCATAGCGCATATTCATGGTGGGGAGCTGACAAGCGGTGCCATTGACGATAATTATCGGCATGCCATCACGAAAATGTCCAGTCTTCATTTTACAAGCTGTGATGACTACAGGAAAAGAGTTATACAGCTTGGTGAATCTCCATCATCTGTTTTTAACGTTGGTTCAATGGGTGTGGAGAATGTTCTCTCTGTTCCTGATCTGCCATTGGCAGAGATTTCTTCTTACGTAGGCTTGCCGCTAGAAGCAAAAAAATACGCAATTGTAACATTCCACCCTGTGACGCAGGATGAAGCTTCAGGCACGGCACAGGTAAAGCAGTTGATGCAGGCAATGGAGCAATTTTCTGCAATCCGGTTTGTTGTGACCAAAGCGAACTCTGATGCTGGCGGACGTGAAATTAATACCATGTGGGAAGCTTTT
>JAJDJF010000130.1 GCA_030267065.1 Desulfovibrio sp. OttesenSCG-928-C06
AAAGCAGCGCGCAAATTACCGTGCATTACAGCGCGGAAGACCTGCTGGGCAGCCAGATTGTGGCGGTGGTAAATTTTCCCTCCAAACGCATCGGGCCGTTTACCTCGCAGTTTCTGCTTACCGGTTTCCCGGATGAAAACGGCGATATCGTAATCACCAGACCGGAACGCAAAGTGCCGAACGGCACCAAAATCTGCTAGGCTCTGCTCTAGAAAATGTTTTGCTAACCCGGCGCGTTGCAGACGCGCCTGGGTTTACGGATTTACATTTTTGCCTGCCGTAAATAGCAGGCATTCAGAATAACGATTATTGTTGCCCGGAAAAGCCGGCTTTTATTCAAGCCAAAGCAGCAAAAGTCAAAAAAAGCTTGATTTTTAACACCCGCGCAGCCCAAAGCCGGTTGCGCCAATGGCATATTGCGCTGTTTGCGCACGGCCGGTTGCGCAAACCGGTCATTGCTGCCGGTCGTCAGCCGGGCAACAATGGGAGCGTTTACAATGTCCAAATCGGGCGAACATCAGTTAGCCATCCCCTCTGGCCTCGCAAACAACTGGGGGCAGCTCGCCAAAATCCTGAAGGAAATCGCGGCCGGGCCCGGCATTGCGGTGGCCTTTTCCGGCGGGCTGGACAGCCGCTTTCTGATTCACGCCTGCATCCTGCTCGATCTGGAAGTGCTGGCGCTGCATTTTACCGGCCAGCACATACAGCATTCGCAAACTTTGCACGGCCTGCTCTGGCTCGAGGATCGCAAAATCCCCTGCGTGACTGTCCGCGTTGACCCGCTGGAAATCCCTGAAGTGCAGGCAACGGACCCGGAACGCTGTTATCACTGTAAATTTACTGCGTTTCAGGCTCTTAAAAGCAGAGCAAAACAATTTTCAGGTTTCAGTCTGGAGGCCATAGGCTCACCCGGCTCCGGTGATTCAGAATCCGCCAGCCTGCAACTTTGCGACGGCACCCTCTTTTCCGACAAAACGCAATACCGCCCCGGTCAAAAAGCGACACAGGAGCTTGGCGTGCGCTCGCCGCTGGCCGAGTCCGGCCTGACCAAAAGCCATGTGCGGGAACTGGCAGCAGCCTTGGGAATGGATGCCCCGGACCAGCCAGGACAGACCTGTCTGCTGACCCGCCTTGACTACGGCCTGCCGGTAGATGCGGCTACGCTTGAGAATCTGGAGGAAGCAGAGGAGGCGGTTGTAGCCGTCTTGTCCGAAACCAATCCCGGCAGCAGGATACCGGAATTTCGCGTCCGTCTGATAAACCGGGACGGGGCGGCACACCCGGAATTGCACCTGTGCCCGCCAGAAAATGGAACCGGGACAGAAGCGCCGTTTTCGCCAGCAGTAATGGATAAATTACGCGCCGCCCTTGCCGCGCATGGCATGCCGGTGGTGGAAATACGCGTCATGCAGGAACTGAGCGGCTTTTTTGACCGCAAAAGCAACCTGCGTACAGTCTGAACACACGCCCCGACTGGTTAGCACTGATCCAAACCGGACAGACCGGCAAAGCAACATTACAATCAGGCCTGAAAATTTTGAGCCGCTATCACATGGCGGCCCCTGTCACGTCTGGCGATAAAAGCATGCCAGACTGTGCCTATAAGACAAAGCAGATACCCGAACTGTTCAGTCCCTTCCTCAATGGCGTTTTTCAACACCTTGACGTACTGGTCGCCAAGCAGCGCCTGCCAAAGAATCTTCATACCCAGCAGACGGGAAAACACCAGCAGGGTCACAATGCCGGACAGCACCACGCCAAAGCTGCGGCTGCGGCAAAAATAGACCAGCCCGCCAAGGGCCTGCTCACGCCTGCGCCATGCCTGCCAGCAGCAAACCAGCGTTACAGCCAGCGCCAGTGGAAACCAGAGTTCATCAAGATAAAAGTCCATCTCCCGCACCAGCATGCAGGCAAAAAAACCGGCAATCAGCACATAAGTGGAGCGGTATTCAGGCTTGCGAGCCGCCAGCCGCAGGTAGCAAGCCACCATAGCCAGCAGAATCAATGCCTGCGCAACTTCCGTCAGGGATTGCTCGTACACGCCGTTACCCAGAACAACCAGGTCAAGGTAGAGCAAAAAAACTCCAGAAGCCACAGCAGCAGCGCACGCAATTGTAAAACCAAACAACTTCAACAGGTATCTGAATCTGAAATCTTGCACATCAACCTCTGGCAAAACACCGGGCGACATTACAGCCTGATGTATATCTTTATCTATAAAAACTCACTCCCCGTCTTCTGGGACAAAAAAAACGCCCCGTCAACGTAAAAAACTATGTAACCCCTGCCAGACTACCAAACTGGCAGACGTGCCACGCGCGCCATTTATCCTTGACAGCCCAACCCTGAATGGCTTTAGCTTGCAGCATGAGTACTGAAAAAAAACAGCTTCACGCCGTTACCGGCGCGTTTGGATTCACCGGGCGCTATGTGACCTCGCGCCTGTTGCAGGCAGGGCATAACGTTATCACCCTCACCAACTCGCCGGACAGGCAAAACCCCTTTGGCGGGGCTGTAAAAGCATGGCCCTTCGACTTTTCCGCCCCGGAACGCATGGCGGAAT
>JAJDJF010000126.1 GCA_030267065.1 Desulfovibrio sp. OttesenSCG-928-C06
TATGTTCTGTGGTTCTGGGCCAGTTTTGCCTCGGCGCTCTGCTGGGCCAGCACGGTGGAAATGATGTTGGTGACGTTCTTGAGGAAACGGACAGTATCGTCATCCCAGACGCGCTCAATGACGCAATCGTCAAAGCAGACAAAGCCGTAGTGGTCGCCATCAAGGTAAACTGCGAAAATAGCGGAGGCCACCAGACCTTCGGCCTCGAACTCCTCCTTGCAGTTTTCCGGGATTCCACCGGCGTTGATAATCAGGCTGCCGGTATTCTGCAGGGCGATATAAATCTCAGGCATGCCCGTTTCGTAGGTAATGCTATAGTCCAGTGCCATTACAGAGGAAATGTCCCTGTTGCACCACTCGTACACTATCTTGCAGGTTTTATGGTCCGGGCTGTCCTTGAACAGCAGTGCGCGGCTGGTGTTCAGGTACTCGCCGGTACGGTCAAGAATAATCTGCAGCGCGTTGTCCAGATTGGAGCCGTGCAAGCTCATGAGAATCTCGGCCAGCACAACCTGCTGGCGGTGATGGTCGTCAATAATCTGCTTGTCGGCCTCTGCCTGCACGCTGCTTACGAGGTAAGAGTCGTAGCATACCAGCTTGCCGGATTTGTCACGGTGCGCGGTGCTGTATTCCGTAACCGGAACAACGTCACCATTTCCGGTCACAATACGGTAGTAGAGGCGAAAAGTGTTGACGTTGTGCGCTTCATAATCGCTGACCGTCTTGCTCAAAAAAACCCTGTCGTCAGGGTGCACCAGATCAAACCAGGTTACCCGGCCTTCCATGAAGTCATCCACGGTGTAGCCGAACATCGAGATGCTTCCGGTTACAAACCAGGTGCGCCAGTTGTCCTCTTCGTGCGAGAGCCGGAACGCGACTGCCGGGATACCCTCTATAATATCCGGCAAGCCAAGGCCGGAGATATCAACTTGTCCTTTGCTCATAAACAACCCCGCTGCTGCCCGGCTGATTTTAAACCACGGCAACAGATTTAAAAACTCCCCGGAAAAAGCACCATCGTTGTTTACAAAACAAAGATCCGGGACGGATTTATAGGGACTGTTTCTACATTTTACTCTCCGGCAAAAAGCGAGTCACGGGCGAAGCAGGGCATGTCAAGACATATACGAACTTCGCACTTGGCAAGTCTGGGATGACCAGAGGGAGCAAAAAGAATCTGGAAACAGTACCCGGCAAATATCTGAACAAACAGGCCCTGATACTATAAGCCGCTGATGGGCATGGAACGGAAAAAGAATTCAGGGGCGGGAGGCAGAAAAGCAGTATTAATCCATGCACATACTACACATAATACCAAAATATCCTCAGGCCAAGTAAAAGATTGTAGCGCTATAACGCCGTACCGCGCCGCCCCTTCCGGGCGGCTGCTCAAAAATTAGGCCATACTGTTGCCGCCGTGTTGACTAAGCGGCCTGTATGTGCCACTTCTTTTGTGCCACAAGGTATTTTGCAACGAGCGCGTAATATAAAAATCGCCGTAAAACAGGCAACGCGCCAGTGTAAAATAAAAGGGAAGCAGGTGTGATTCCTGCACAGTCCCGCTGCTGTGATGCGGAATTTCTTTCATATGCCACTGGGCTATACCCGGGAAGGCGAAAGAAATATGAAGAACCCAAAAGTTCTTCAAACCGCTAAGTCAGAAGACCTGCCTTGGGGCCGTAAGTCGATTCTGCGTGGACACAGGAGCGATTTATTTGCGGGGCAGGCACTACACCAATCATCCCCGGCAAGTAAATCGGTCTTTTGCCTCAACAGGCAAAAGGCTTTTTTATTTTTTAAAGCCCCCTGGAGGGAAAAATGAAATTTCGTTTATTGCTTATAGCCCTTGCTATGGCGTTCGTATGCGGATGCAGCGCCGCCCACGATCAAAACATTTACCGCGAAGAACAAACAGCCGTAACGCAGGTGCAGGCCCAACAGAACAAAGCCCTGATGCTTACCGTTTTCGGCACCAGCACCGAAGCCTCGATCACCTTTGACGAGTTGCTGCCCATGGTGAAAGCCCGCTTCCCCGGTTACGACATTTTTACCCCATATACTTCAGGCATTATCCGCGAAAAGCTTAATGCCGAAATCAGCAACCCAGCAGATTTAAAGCTCTCTCCGCAAGAAATGCTGGTCAAGCTCAAAGACGAAGGGTACACCGAGATCCGGGTGGTCAGCACCATCCTGTTTCCTGGCATCGAGCACGAAAAAATAGCTGGCGCGGTAAGCGAATTTGCGACTGCCAACCCGGACATTGCGATTTCCTACGCCCAGCCGTTCATGTCCGCGCCGGAGAATATGCAGGCCGCCGTAGCAGCGCTTGGCAAATACGTTGTGCATGACGCCGCCAACATCGTGGTTGCGCATGGTACCCATGAAGGGCACCCGGCGGAAAAGCACTACAAGATGCTGGCAGAACTTATCACCAACGCCTACCCCAATGCCCGGATGGCCAGCGTGGAAGGCCTGCCGGACCTTGACGAAGCACTGGACTGGGCGGCAAAATACCCGGCACGCGATGTTAACTTCATCGTCTGCATGTTCGTGGCCGGAGATCATGCCCAGAACGACATTGCCTCGGACGATGACGACAGCATGTTCAGCGCGGTGCTGAAAATGGGCAAGGAGCCTTCGGTTCCCTTTGTGAACACTTCCGCCGGCAAGC
>JAJDJF010000127.1 GCA_030267065.1 Desulfovibrio sp. OttesenSCG-928-C06
GGCCGTTATAGTCCGGCATATGCAGGTCGCGCGTTGCGATATCGCGCATGTTTTCCTGACTGTAGGCGGCATCGGCAATATCCCAGAACAGCGGGGCGGCGACTTTAACGCCCACAAAGTGCGGGTTGGCCTGATTGTTGAAGTTGCCCACCCAGACCACCAGCACATACGGCCCGAATACTCCGGCAGTCCAGGCGTCGCGCGCACCGTTGGATGTGCCGGTTTTCCAGTACATGGGGATGCGCTGCACCACGGACGCGCCGGGCATGCGCTGGTTGGCGGGCAGGGCGCGGATCATCCGCAGGGTCAGCAGGGAGGCTTCCGGACTGAGCAGGCGGTCTGCCGCATGGCTGGTGTCAGGATTGGAGGTGTGATTTACGGCAGAGGCTGCATCAGATGCGGCCTGGGCTGCGACCTGATTGACGGCAGCGGGGGTGTCATTATTTGCGATCCGGACTTGGGTGGTGCCAGCGGCCGGGGCTGTGTTGCGCTTTGCGTCTTGAGTTATGGCTTGAGCTGCTGGCAGTACGCCACCTTCACCGGTAATCTGTTCTGGGCTGACAGTTGCGCCTGAACCCGTGGTGGAGCCAGAGCCTGTAGTAGCGCCTAAATCGATGATGGCGCTTGAATCGCCGGCGCTGCCGGATTCGGCAATGGGGTGAAAGAGCACAAGTTCGCGCTTTTTTCCCTTGTTGGGCAGTATGGCGTACAGCTCCGCAAGCTCGCGCATGCTTACCTCGGCCCCGCCAAGCACCAGCGTCAGGCCGTAATGGTCGCGTCCGTAAGGAAAATCCACTCCGGCCCGGCGCAAAAAGCTGTACAGGTCCATCTCACCCGGCGTTTTGCCAAGGGCGTTGGCCAGGCTGATGGCCGGGATGTTCCGGCTCATTTGCAGGGCGGCGGTGGCGTTTACCGGGCCTTTGAACTGCTGGTCGGCGTTTTCCGGGTCATAGCCCTTGAAGCTGCGCGGGGTATCATAGAGCAGGGTACGCGGATGAATCAGCCCCTGATCCAATGCCAGCGCGTAGATGAATGGCTTGAGGGTAGAGCCGGGCGAACGGCGGGCGCGGGTGCCGTCCACCTGTCCTTCAATGGCGGGGTTGAAGAAGTCTGCGGAGCCG
This sequence comes from Desulfovibrio sp. OttesenSCG-928-C06, assembly GCA_030267065.1. Taxonomy (GTDB): domain Bacteria; phylum Desulfobacterota; class Desulfovibrionia; order Desulfovibrionales; family Desulfovibrionaceae; genus WRHT01. The sequence continues at coordinate 1,122 of JAJDJF010000127.1, forward strand.
ACAAGGGCGCGTACTTCCATGCTGGGCCAGTGCACCAGCAGGGCCGAGGCGTTGCTCACGCCGATATCGCGGTTACGCCTGACCATATTGTCAATCATCCGTTCCAGCAGTTGCTGCATGCGGTGGTCGATGGTGGTGCGCACTCCGGTGCTGCCGGGAAAAAGCTGCAAGGCCTCGGTGGTGACGTGCGGCGCGTTAAAGGGCAGATCCGAGGGGCGGTAAACCTTCAGGCGTACCCGGTTCATGAATGAGCTGCCAGCGTCTTCCGGGTGTTTTTCGAGCCAGAGGCGGTGGATGCGGGAACGCGCTTCTTCCAGCGCAGCGTCAGTCCGTCCTTCTTCGTCCATGCGCCGCACGGCCAGCGGGTTTCGCCGGGCCGGGTTCTGCGGCACGCTTACCAGCGAAAGGCTTTCGATCAGATCCAGCCGTTCCGGGCTTTTCTGAAAATAGATCCGGGCTGCGGCTCCGCATCCCTCGATATTGCCGCCGTAGGGGGCCAGATTCAGGTAGGCCTCAAATATCTCGTCCTTGCTGTAGTGGCGCTCGTAGGCGAAGGCCCGCTCAATCTGGTGGAGTTTGCCGAAAATTCCGGTGGTGTCCAGATTAAGGCGCAGGCGGGCTAGTTGCATGCTGATGGTGGACGCGCCCATGCGCCGGTCGCCGCCGATGTAGGTGGTGTAAAAGGCCCGCAGCAGAGCTATGGGATTCACACCCCAGTGGCTGTAGAAATAGCGGTCTTCGTAAAGCAGGGTCGCCTCGCGCAGGCTGGGCGCGATTTTTTTTAGCGGCGTATGGATGCGGTATTTATCGTCTGCCGCCAGTGACAGGCGCATCAGGTTGCTGTGCCGGTCGTAAACGGCAACGGAAAAAGGCACGTCTTCCAGAAGCGGGGGCCGGGGCGTAAAGAGCCACCACCCGGCGCAAATCAGGAGCAGAGCGCAGGCAGAAAAAAACAGGGCTTTTTTCAGCCGTTTGAGAGTGATTGTTTTTCGCATTCCGTTTCCTGAAGCTACCACCATAGCTGGTTCTGCCTCTACAAGCCGGTTCTCTTTTGTGGCGCGGACGTTGGTATTCCGGCCCTGAGGCGGCTCACAGTTTGCCTTACTCTTGGTTCTTGCGCAAGCCGAGCCTGTGCAGTTCCTGCTCTTCACACAGATTTCACACAAAGCTCATGGGCTTCTCATTTCTCCTTCGCATCTGCTTCGCAACCTGCGGGTAGTTTTCAGTCTGCGCTGCTTCCCCTGCCAGACACAGGCCGTCACCTTTGATGGCTGTCTTCACGGGAAGAAGCGCTGATTCTGAAACAGCCGCGCCAGCCCGGCGCGTTCATGCATTACCGTCAATGCGTAAACATTGACGAGAAACAGGAGAGACCCATGGGCGATAGCGAAAACAAGGATTCCGTAACGGTTACCACAGGTGAGGAAAATGAGACGCAGGCAAGCTCCGGAAATGTTGCGGAATCCGTGCAATCCGTGCAAACAGCGCAGACTATGCAGAACACGCAATCAGTGCCGCCTGCACAGGCCAGAGACGGCGCGGC
>JAJDJF010000128.1 GCA_030267065.1 Desulfovibrio sp. OttesenSCG-928-C06
AAGAGAAAAAAAGAACGTGCCTGTGGGCCTTGCCCATATCCAGGCTACGTTCAACAACACCATTATCACCTTCACTGACACCCGCGGCAACACCATCAGCTGGGCTAGCGCGGGTCAGGCTGGCTTCAAGGGCTCACGCAAGTCCACTCCCTTTGCCGCGCAGGTCGCAGCCGAACAGGCCGCCCGCAAAGCTCAGGACAACGGCATGCGCACTGTTGGCGTTTATGTAACCGGTCCCGGCTCCGGCCGCGAGTCCGCCATGCGCGCCATCAACAATGTCGGTTTCAAAGTGGCCTTTATTCGTGACATTACGCCCATTCCCCACAATGGTTGCCGTCCTCCGAAACGGCGCCGCGTGTAGGTTAGGAGGAGACAGTCTTGGCTAAGTATAATGAATCCAAATGCCGCCTGTGCAGACGTGAAGGCAGCAAACTTTTTCTGAAAGGCGACCGTTGCTATACCGACAAGTGCGCCTTTGACCGCCGTCCTTACGCTCCCGGCCAGCACGGCCGCGCTCGTAAAAAAGCATCCGACTACTCCACCCAGCTGCGTGAAAAGCAGAAGGTAAGGCGTATTTACGGCGTGCTGGAGCGCCAGTTCCGTAACTACTTCACCAAAGCCGACATGGCCAAGGGCGTAACCGGCACCAACCTGCTTTCCATGCTCGAACGCCGCCTGGACAGCGTGGTATACCGTCTTGGTTTTGCCAACTCCCGCCAGCAGGCCCGCCAGCTCGTCCGTCACGGTATCTTTACCCTGAACGGCCACAAGGCCAACATTCCTTCCATGCTGGTCCGCATTGGCGATGTGGTTGAAGTGCCCGAAAAGCACCGCAAAATCCCCGTACTGGCCGAAGCCCAGCAGGTTGTTGCCCGCCGCGGTCTTCCCGGTTGGCTCGAAGTTGACGGAGCAGCCTTCAAAGGCACCGTTAAGGCCCTGCCGCAGCGCGAAGACATTCAGACCCCCATCAACGAGAATCTGATTGTCGAGCTTTACTCCAAATAAATGGAAGTAGGTATGCTCATTAAACAAGGTGATAAGCTTATAAACGCAAGGAACTGGTCCGAGCTGGTGCGCCCCGAGCAGGTAACGCGAGATACCTCCAAAGGCGACAGCGGCATGTACGGCAAGTTCACCTGCGAACCTCTGGAAAGAGGCTACGGCACGACCATAGGCAACGCCCTGCGTCGTGTACTCCTCTCTTCCCTGCAGGGCGCGGCCTTTGTTGCCGTGAAAATTGAAGGCGTGCAGCACGAGTTCACCACAATCACCGGTGTGCTCGAAGATGTTACCGACGTCGTGCTGAACATCAAACAGGTGCGTCTGGCTCTGGATACCGATGAACCCCAGCGGCTGGAACTCGTGGCCAGCGGCAAGGGCGCGGTAACCGCCGGGCAGATCAAGACCAACCAGCATGTTGAAGTCCTGAACCCGGAAACGCACCTCTTCACCCTGACCGAAGACGTTACTGTAAAAATGGAACTGGAAGTCCGCATGGGCAAGGGCTATGTGCCTGCCGACATGCACGAAGGGCTTTCTGATGAAATAGGACTGATTAAACTGGATGCCAGCTTCGCCCCGGTGCGCAAGGTTTCCTATACCATCGAACAGGCTCGTGTTGGCCAGATGACCAACTACGACAAGCTGATTCTTCAGGTATGGACCGACGGCTCCGTGTCTCCCGAAGACGCCATCGCTTACAGCGCCAAAATTCTGCGCGAGCAGCTCGCTGTGTTCATCAACTTTGATGAGCAGATCGAGGGCGAACAGCAGACTGGTGGCAGCGGCAGCTCAGACTGGAATGAAAATCTGTTCAAATCCATCGACGAGCTCGAGCTTTCCGTTCGCGCCACCAACTGCCTGAAGAGCGCCAACATCGCTTATGTAGGCGAGCTGGTGCAAAAAGCGGAAGCGGACATGCTGAAGACCAAAAACTTTGGCCGCAAGTCCCTGGACGAAATTCGCCGAGTGCTTTCCGAAATGAATCTTGATTTCGGCACCAAGCTGGACGGATTTGAAAAGAAACTTCAGGAATGGAAGAGGAAGAACCAAAATGAGGCATAGAAATTCCGGCCGCAAACTCGGCAGAACCGCCGCTCACCGCAAGGCTCTGTTCAAAAACATGGCCACCGCCCTGCTCACTTACGGGCGCATCACTACTACCGAAGCCAAAGCCAAGGAAATCCGCAGCGTGGTTGATCCTCTTATCGCCCTGGCCCAGAAGGACGATGTGCACAGCCGCCGTCAGGCTTACCGCGTGCTCAACAACCACAAACTGGTAAAGCGCCTGTTTGATGAAATCGGCCCCCTGTTCAAGGACATCCCGGGCGGTTTCACCCGCGTGGTCAAGCTGGCCATGCCCCGCAAGGGCGACTGCGCTCCCATGGCTATTATTGAACTGACCAAAGGCGCTCACACCGAAGCCAAAGCTGAAGCAGCTCCGGCCAAGGAAGTGAAAGTCGAGGCCAAAACCGATGCTCCGGCTGAAGAAGGCGAAGCCAAGGCCACCAAGGCCAAGGCCGCTCCCAAGCCCAAAGCCGCTGCGCCCAAAGCTGCCACCAAAAGCAGCCAGGCCAGCACTGCCAAGCCCAAGAGCGCTCCGCGCAAAATGGGTGGCTAGTTTACTTGCCATAGTTG
>JAJDJF010000013.1 GCA_030267065.1 Desulfovibrio sp. OttesenSCG-928-C06
ACTCATGGGGGAGTAGAAAAATACCTGTAAATCAGAAAATGGGTGAGGTTACGCCCTTGAAAAAACTGTTAATACGCGCTCTGGCGCTTTCGTTATGCCTTACCCTGAGCGGGCTTGCCGCCGTAAGCCACGCAGCGGCCCCGCAAGCCACCGCCACAGAGCAACTCCCAAGCTTTACCCTGCACCGCATGGAAACCGGTGAAGGCCCTACCCTGCTGGTTATCGGCGGCATTCAGGGCGAATTTTTCGGGCATCACGGCGAGTTGAAGCCCGACTACGAAAAACTGGGCCTGTTGCCCAAAAATGTAATCTGGCATGACGAAGCCCACTTTATTTTGAAATCCGCAGACACCATGGCGTGTCAACATTCAGAGTGATTTTGCTCTCTCGCAAGGAAGAATGTGTCTTTATAAAGGGAGCATACTTTTACGGTATGTGACCGCAATGAAAAATACTTTCTGACGCAGCGAGAAGACAAAAGCGCCTGAAAGTCGGCACGGCCACTCTGCCCGCTGATATATGAAGAGCCCCAAGGCTGGAGAATATCGTGTATAAAGGCGTAATCATTTCCGTTTCCGGATCGTTTCTGTTCGGCACGCTATTTTATCTGGTGACCATGCTGAATCCGCTGTCCGGTTTTGAAATTCTGGGCTGGCGCATTCTTTTCATGTGGCTCATCCTGTCAATATTCATGCTGGCGCACAAATCAGACTGGAAGCTGGCTGTTGAAGCCGCCCGCATGGTCATCAAGCAGCCGTGGCGCATACCGGTAATGCTTGTTTCTGCTGTTCTGATTGGGGCGCAGTTCTGGCTTTTTGTCTGGAGCCCGGCCAACGGCATGGCAATGGACGTTTCGCTCGGTTACTTCCTTTTTCCGCTCAGTCTGGTCCTGTGCGGTCGTATTCTATATAAGGATAAGCTGAGCGGATTCCAGAAGCTGGCAGTTGTTCTCGCCTCCATCGGCGTAGTCAATCAAATCTACGCCACCGGCAATTTCTCCTGGGCCACCCTGCTAGTATGCGTTGGCTACCCGCCATATTTTATCATGCGGCGCTACTTCAAAAACGACAATCTGGGCGGCTTCTGGTGGGATTTGTTCATTCTGGTCCCGGTCAGCCTCTGGTTTATAGGCAGCGGCCCTACCTTATTCAGCGAGCTGTTCTCCAACGCCTCGCTTGCCGGGTTGCTGCTGCTTTACGGTCTGATAAGCGGGGTCGCCATGGTGCTGTTCATTCTGGCCAGCCACCTGCTCACCATGAGCCTGTTCGGGCTGCTCAGTTATGTTGAACCGATGCTGCTGGCGCTTGTGGCCTTTATGCTGGGGGAGAGCATCACCCAGAAAGAATGGATTACCTATATAGGAATCTGGCTTGCCGTCCTCATGCTCATGTGCGATGGCGCGCGCAACGTCATTGCCCATCACAAGCTGGCTGCAGGAAAATCCGGCAGATAACGCCGTTCCCGCATTCGTCACTCGCACAGCTGCTTCCGGCCAGACAAGTCTCTAACGCGATACTAATGGCAATATGGTACGTTTATTGCGTAAGCTTATGACAAGAGACTACCAAACCAGAAGTGACACAGGGGGCTTGTATGGATATGCCAAAGACGAGAAACAACGAAGAACGGCTCACATGTGACACCAGCGCCATTAATGACAGCACAAAGGACAAGGACCCGGTAGGTATTTTGTTCGAACAGGTGCTGCTTCAGTCATACGCCTATAAAAAGGCTTTTCGCGCGCGTTGTCAGGACGTAGACGTCTATGCCCAACATTTTGACGCTCTGGCGGACTTGCTCAAGGATTTTGAAGGCTACCAGATCGAGCCGCCTGTACCGGCAAGAAATGCCGATTCATCGGGATTTGCAGGCAAGCTTTAAAAACCGGCACCGCTGTCCATCGCCTGCATAGTTATTACGCGGCCAGCGTATAAAACTTTGGCAAAGTTAACCAGTCCAACAGATCCAGCCCCCGGCTTTTCAGCAGGCCGGGGGCTGGCGATTTTTAAATTTTTGACATATACGAAAGCACATACAGGAACCGATGTGCCATAAGCGGCAAAAATGACCGCCAGCCCAGTCGATAGACCTGAAAAGCTCATTATATTGGGCCGCAACGCTTTCAGCCACAAGCGACATTTTTGCGGCAAAAAAAATGCGCAGAAATTGAAAAATATGCTTGCCTTTTGATCGAACACTATATATTAGCTTCCTTCGTTGCTGGCGTAGCTCAACTGGCAGAGCAGCTGATTTGTAATCAGCAGGTTGCGGGTTCGAGTCCCATCGCCAGCTCCAGAAGATGAACGTTCCGGCAACAACCGGAATGATAAAATGGTGGGGTTCCCGAGTGGCCAAAGGGAACAGACTGTAAATCTGTCGTCAACGACTTCGATGGTTCAAATCCATCCCCCACCACCAGTAAATTTTAAGGCATTTGCAAATTTCCTTGCCTTTCATCGCAAGTTGTGGCAAATGCCGAATTCGTCACCGGTCAGCCGGAAAAGACGAAATCCGCAAGAGCCGTTCTTAACGGTTGAAGGCTGTAGGAGACAGTGCACCTGTCGGAGAACTACGGCGAATGCGCGGGAATAGCTCAATGGCTAGAGCATCAGCCTTCCAAGCTGAGGGTTGCGAGTTCGAGTCTCGTTTCCCGCTCCATCCCAAGCTTCAGTTCTCCTGCCTGTGTGCATCAGGCCCACGTAGCTCAGTAGGTAGAGCGCGTCCTTGGTAAGGACGAGGTCAGCAGTTCAATTCTGCTCGTGGGCTCCACTAAAAAAAGTCAGTTTACAATCTAAAATCAAAAATGCCTGGTTGACCGTAGTAACGGTTTACCCGGCCTCCAGGCTGCGATGGAATTTTTTCCTTCACGCCGGAAGCTACTAAAAAGGCTGAAAAGCCAAAGCTAACAAGCAGGGAGTTAATCATGGGTAAGGAAAAATTTGAGCGTACAAAGCCGCACGTAAACATAGGCACCATCGGTCACATCGACCATGGTAAAACCACTCTGACCGCGGCCATCACCAAGACCGCCGGCATGCTCGGCAACGGCAAGTTCATCTCCTACGATGAAATTGACAAGGCCCCGGAAGAAAAAGAACGCGGCATTACCATCTCCACCGCACACGTGGAATATGAAACCGCTACCCGCCACTATGCGCACGTTGACTGCCCCGGCCACGCCGACTACATCAAGAACATGATCACCGGCGCAGCCCAGATGGACGGCGCTATCCTCGTGGTTGCCGCCACCGACGGCCCCATGCCCCAGACCCGCGAGCACATCCTGCTTGCCCGTCAGGTCGGCGTGCCGTACCTCGTGGTGTTCCTGAACAAGTGCGACATGGTTGACGACGAAGAACTGCTCGAACTCGTTGAGCTCGAAGTTCGCGAACTGCTCACCAGCTACGGCTACCCCGGCGACGACACCCCGGTTATCCGCGGTTCCGCCCTCAAGGCCCTGGAATCCAGCGATGCCAACTCCGATGACTGCAAAGGCGTACGCGAACTGCTCGACGCTTGCGACAGCTACATCCCCGAACCGCAGCGCGACATCGACAAGCCCTACCTGATGCCCATCGAAGACGTGTTCTCCATCTCCGGCCGCGGTACCGTTGTTACCGGCCGTGTAGAACGTGGTATCATCAAAGTAGGCGAAGAAGTAGAAATCGTTGGTATCAAGGACACCGTAAAGTCCACCTGCACCGGCGTTGAAATGTTCCGCAAGCTTCTTGACCAGGGTCAGGCCGGCGACAACGTTGGCGTGCTCCTGCGCGGTATCAAGCGTGAAGACGTTGAGCGCGGCCAGGTTCTTGCCGCTCCCAAGTCCATCAACCCGCACAGAAAGTTCAAGGGCGAAGTGTACGTGCTTTCCAAGGAAGAAGGCGGCCGTCATACCCCGTTCTTCTCTGGCTACCGTCCCCAGTTCTACTTCCGTACCACTGACATCACCGGCGTAATCGGCCTGCCTGACGGCGTTGAAATGGTTATGCCCGGCGACAACTCCACCTTCACCGTGGAACTCATTCACCCCATCGCCATGGAACAGGGCCTGCGCTTCGCTATCCGCGAAGGTGGCCGCACTGTTGGCGCCGGCGTGGTGACCGAAATTCTGGAGTAGTACATGCGTATCAACATCCTGCTGGCTTGCACCGAGTGCAAACGGCGCAATTACGCTACGACAAAAAATAAAAAGAACACCACCGGCCGTCTTGAGCTGAAGAAGTATTGTCCCTGGGACAAGAAAATGACGGTTCACCGCGAATCCAAGTAGTGTTCAGGGTCTAGGGCAGTAGCTCTAACGGCTAGAGCGGCGGTCTCCAAAACCGCATGTTGGGGGTTCGAATCCCTCCTGCCCTGCCACCATTTTGCAAAGCTTGGGAGTGTTTCCCTGCGGAAACGCTCCCAAGCCTTGCTGTTAAGCGTGTTAAGGTAACCTGAGGCAAAAATGGCCATTAAAAATACAAAGCCAACCACTTCTTCCGCCGCTACTTCCGAGAAAAAAGCCCCCAAACCTGCAAAAGTTTCTGCCGAACCCGGCAAGGCCGCGCAGGCAATGGAATTTCTTGACGAGTCCAAGGCGGAACTGAAAAAAGTTACCTGGCCGACCAAAAAGGAAGTCAGGGTTACCACCCTGGCCGTACTTGTTTTAGTTGTTGTCATGTCGATTTTTCTCGGCGTGCTGGACCTTGGCCTGGTAAAGGCCGTAGAAGCCATTACGAGCATGGGTAGATAGACATGAGCGAACAGGAAACAATGCAGACCCAGAGTGGTCCCAGGGCCCGCTGGTATATAGTTCATACCTACTCCGGCTTTGAGAACAGGGTTGAGCAGACAATCCGCACCATGATGCGTAACGGGGCGGACGATGGCGCCATACAGGAAGTCATCATCCCAACCGAACGCATTATCGAGCTGGTACGCGGTGAAAAGAAGACCTTCACCCGCAAGTTTTATCCCGGCTACGTAATGTTGCGTATGGTCATGACCGATGAATCCTGGCACCTGATTCAATCCATTCCCAAGGTGACCGGTTTTGTCGGTGGAAAGAACCGCCCCGCTCCCATGCTGGACAGCGAGGCAGAGCGCATTCTTTCCATGATGGAAACCCGCCATGAGCAGCCGCGTCCCAAGTTCAACTTTGAGCGTGGCGATGAGGTCAGAGTCATTGACGGACCCTTCGGCGGCTTCAACGGCGTGGTTGAGGACGTCAACTACGACAAGGGCAAGCTGCGCGTTTCCGTTTCCATTTTCGGCAGGCAAACCCCGGTGGAACTGGACTTCGTTCAGGTATCCAAAGGCTAGCCCCGCAAGGTAACGGCCGTATCGCAAGTGCGCCGCGGCTTATAAATAACAGCGCCTTTGTCCGCGCTGGCGTAGTTCACTGCGCTTTTGTTCGAATTTAGCCGGTAATCCGGTATATGTAAGGAATAAGAACATGGCTAAAAAAGAAGTTGCCAAAATAAAACTGCAAATTCCCGGCGGAGCTGCCAACCCTTCACCGCCGGTTGGTCCGGCTCTTGGTCAGCACGGCCTGAATATCATGGAGTTTTGCAAGGCGTTTAACGCCAAGACCGCTGACGACAAGGGAACCATCATTCCCGTTGTGATCACTGTTTACAGCGACCGCTCCTTCAGCTTCATCACCAAGACTCCTCCGGCTGCCGTGCTTCTGCTCAAGGCTGCCAAAATTGAAAAGGGTTCCGGCGTGCCCAACCGCACCAAGGTTGCCTCTCTCACCATGGACCAGATTGAAGAAATCGCCAAGGTGAAGTTTAACGACCTCACTGCCAAGGACATGGATGCGGCCAAGCGTTCCATCATGGGAACCGCCCGCAGCATGGGTATTGAGATTAAATAGCGTTTAATCAATTGTACTGCGCTCTCCGGTAGCTGCCGGACTTTAATTATCATTTTGGGGCGCAGGAGATCGAACGACTTAAGGAAGGTGGGTTACAATGCCCAAATACGGAAAAAAATATCGCAAATCGATAGAGAATGTTGACCTTCAGGTCAAGCACCCGGTTGAAGACGCTGTGAGCAAAGCTCTGGGCGCATCCTTCGCCAAGTTTGACGAAACCGTTGACGTGGCTCTGCGCCTCGGCGTGGATCCCAAGTACTCCGACCAGATGGTGCGCGGCGCCTGCTCCCTGCCTCACGGCCTGGGCAAGACCGTTCGCGTGGCCGTATTCTGCAAAGGCGACAAGCAGGCTGAAGCCCGCGAAGCCGGTGCGGACCTTGTCGGTGCTGAAGACCTGGTAGCCCAGGTTAAAGACGGCATGCTGGATTTTGATTCCGCCATCGCCACCCCGGACATGATGGCTCTGGTCGGTCAGATTGGCCGTGTGCTCGGCCCCCGTGGTCTGATGCCCAACGCCAAGACCGGCACCGTTACCTTTGATGTGGCCGCCGCCGTTAATGAAGTCAAGGCTGGCCGTATCGAATTCAAGGTAGACAAGGCTGGCGTGCTGCACGCCCCTCTCGGCAAGGTTTCCTTCGGCCCGGAAAAAATTCTGGACAACCTGAAGGCCTTCCTCGAGCAGGTTAACCGCCTCAAGCCTTCTTCCGCCAAGGGTACCTACATGATCTCCATGGCAGTATCCACCACCATGGGCCCCGGCTTCAAGGTCGAACCGACCCTGATCCGCAAGTTCATCGAAGGCGGCGCTAACTAGAATATGAATGCCTGCCCGGCTCCACAAAGACCGGGCTGGTTTTTATAGCAGGAAGCTTCGGCTTCCATGACCCGGCCCAGCCGGGTGTTTATCGGCAAAGGACATGGAATTTCCGAGTCGAAGAAAGCAGGCGGCAGCCTATACTGGTTGCCTTAATCACCTGCCGAGACAAGTTAAGTCTTTGGCTCAGTAATTCCACCAGCAACACAAAGCTCAAGGAGAGTCGAGTGAATAGAACTCAAAAAGCTGCGGTTGTAGACGGGCTTCGCGCCAAGTCTGAAAGCGCATCGATTGCAGTTGTAGCCGACTTCAAGGGCATGCCGGTGGAAGAAATGCTCCGTTTGAGGGTTAAACTTCGCGAAGCGGGCGGCGAGCTCGTTATCGTAAAGAACACCCTCGCTCGTATTGCGTTTACTGAAGGTAAGCATGATGCGATTAAGGACATGTTCCGTGAGAACTGCGCAGTGGCAATCGGGTATGAAGACCCGGTAGCCGTTGCAAAGGCCTGCACGGACTTCGCCCGCACGAGCAAAAAGTTCGCGCTTAAACACGGCAGCCTTGAAGGCAAAGTGCTCACAGCGGCACAGCTTGAAGATCTGGCAAAACTGCCCAGCAAACCGGAAATGTTGGCCAAGGCCCTCGGTACCATGAATGCCGTGCCCACCAACTTTGTTTCCCTGTTTGCCAACATCATGCGCGGCATGCTCTACGCCCTCAAGGCTATTGAAGAGCAGAAAAAGGCCGCCTAAGACGCTAGCCAAAGAAACTTTTAAGGAGATTTAAAATGTCTGTAACTAAAGAACAAGTTGTCGAATTTATCGCTAACATGACCGTTCTGGAACTTTCCGAGTTCATCAAAGAACTGGAAGAAAAGTTCGGCGTATCCGCCGCTGCTCCGGCCATGGCCGTTGCCGCCATGCCCGCCGCTGGCGCTGCTGCCCCGGCTGAAGACGAAAAGACCGAGTTCGACGTTATCCTGAAGTCCGCTGGCGCCAACAAGATCGGCGTCATCAAAGTTGTCCGCGCCCTCACCGGCCTGGGCCTCAAGGAAGCCAAGGACAAAGTTGACGGCGCTCCCTCCACCCTGCTCGAAGCTATCGCCAAGGACAAGGCTGAAGACGCCAAGAAGCAGCTCGTTGAAGCCGGCGCTGAAGTCGAAGTTAAATAAGTTCGATTTATACAGTGTTGATAAAAAGCCCCGGTTTGCCGGGGCTTTTCTTTTGTGGTCAGAAGTCCAACGCGCCATCAGCACGGCAGTTGGCCTTTCGCCGCAAACACTTCCGCCGGCTCTCCATATACTTCCATCCGGGTCCATATACTTCCAGCCCTCTCTTCGCTTCCTGCTTTCTATTGTCTTCCTGCTCTCCATCACTTTCCTGCTTTGCCTGGCTCTCCACTCTCACCCGCTTTCCAGCTCCTCATAGCGTTCCTGTTTTACTTGGCTCTCTACTCATTTTCTCCTGCTCTTCCTTGCTTTACGCTAGCATGACAAGCGCGGGCAATATGGAGCAGCACGCAAAACCGCCGACAACGGCGGCTTGCGTCAAGCCATCGTTGTCGGCGGTAATAACTAGCGCGACTGGCGTCAGTTCAATTGGCGTCAGTTCGCCAACCGTTGCCGCTTATTTGAACATCTTTGCGTATTCGGGAACACTGCTGTTCATGGTGGCGGAGATGAGGTTCAGTTCCTCAAGATAAGGCTCTCCATCGCCGGTGATGGTAAACAGCAGCACCTGTCCGTCAAGAACGTGCACCACGTTCTCGGTCTGGATCCCCTCCATGGTAGCCAAAAATACAAAAGCGGATGAGCCGGGGACCTTGCGGGGAATGGAGCCGCCCATAACCTGCGACATAGTGGATGCAAACGAGAGCGAATCGCGTTCGGTAGTATTGCGGATATTTACCCCGGCGGCGCATTTGCCGTCAGGCGCGGTCAGGTTGAAGCCGGTGTCGTGCGCGGTCACAATCCAGCCCTCGGGCACATCCACATAAAACTTGCCGATAGTTGTCATCTCTGCCGCAGCAGGCAGACTCAGCAGCAACAACAGCATGAGTACAGGCAAGGCAAACAGTTTTCTCATAAAAATTTCCCCTTTCGGTGTCAGTTTAATAGCATTACATGTTTGTATATCCTTCTGCGTCATTTGCGGCAAGATAATTTGCATTCCAGTTCATAGAAAAAGCCGACCCGCATTGAGGCTATTGGCGGCTTTTTGCTTCAGTCGCTTTGTCTCTTCCATAAGGCATACCCATAAAAAGAAGCGGTAACTCCTTTTTATGGGTATGCCTTATGGAAAAGTGCTGAATGACGGGAAAGACGCCTTGAAATTGGTTAAGCGCATGTAATCAAAAAGTTGAAAGCGCATCCTTGCAGAGCGCTCCGCTCTTTTCAAGCGAAACGCCCTGCAATATGAAATTACCCTATCTACGCAGACTTCATCTTGCGTTTGGAAGCCTTGAGCGGGTTAACCTTTTTGATGTCAGCGCTTGCTACCCTGATCAGATGTTGGTTCGCCGTCTGCAATGCCGTAGGGTCAAGCCCCAGCGAACTAAGGCGCGCTGCAACTCCGCGTCTGAGCGTGCTGAAGCGGTTTGGGTCGGCCAGTTGGGTATCAAGGCGCTCTTTGGTGGTCAGGTACAGCCCCTTGCTGTCGATAGCCAGATAGTAAGTGCTGCCCTGTTCCTCAACAGTCTGGATAATCATGTCGGAGTTGGTGCCAAAGCGGTTTATCATGGGTAGTCCTTTTGTGTTAGTCTGTTGTGCTGGTAATTACCGCCCGGTTACGCGCCGGGTAGCGTTGCTTGTGTGGATAATGTCAAAATATAATATGAAATTGAAAATCAATGTCAATATATAATTTTAATCACACCGGCCCATTACAGAGACTTGCAAACTTTTTTCTGCTTCCTGTATTTTTATCCTTGAATATTTACATGGCTTAGTATAAGAGCAACAAATTGCTGTTGTCTCCATTGTGCAGATGATATCAAGGAAGCGCTGATTAACAGAAATTTTTGTTCTCCTGCAAGGCAGACCGGAAATGGCACAAGCAGAGGGCTAAAAAATCATCAAGCAGTATTTCCGTAAACAATGGGCCTAAAGTTGTTCATATCCCGCTTAATATATAAATCCTGGTCGGCAGGTCCGCTGTCAGGCGCACTCGTTTTGCGCCTTCTCTATTCTATTGGTGGAAGATTCAGTTTTCGAACTCGGGTCGCAGGACCAATAGCGTAAAGTATTATGCTCCAAAGCCGGAGTCTCGCTAGAGACTGCCGGTCTTTGCCGTTAAATGCCCTTCCGGGCATTTGATATGACGTTGCCGACAAACCCGCCTGAGGTAAAAAAATGGGCCAGATTACCAAACAATTCGGTAAAATCGCAGTAACCCTCCCCACTCCGCACCTGCTTAACCTGCAGGTGGATTCCTACAAAAAATTCCTGCAACTCGAGAACGGCGATAACCGCTCTCCGGAGGAAGGCCTGGAGGGTGTTTTCAGATCCGTGTTCCCCATTTCTGACTTCAACAAGACTGCCAGTCTTGAGTATGTCAGCTATGAAGTGGGCGAGCCCAAATACGACCAGGCCGAATGCATCAGCAAGGGCCTTACCTACGAGGCTCCCGTCCGCATCAAGGTGCGTCTGGTTGTCTACGATGTTGATGAAGACACCGGCAACCGCAGCATTCGCGATATCAAGGAACAGGACATCTACTTCGGCACCCTGCCGCTGATGACCGAAAAAGGCACCTTTATCGTTAACGGCACCGAGCGCGTTATCGTTAACCAGCTGCAGCGCTCGCCCGGCATCATCTTTGAGCACGATTCGGGCAAGACTCACTCCAGCCGCAAGGTTCTTTACTCCTGCCGCATTATCCCCATGCGCGGCTCCTGGCTCGACTTTGACTACGACCACAAAGACATTCTTTATGTGCGCATCGACCGCCGCCGCAAAATGCCCGTGACCATCCTGTTCAAGGCCATGGGCATGAACCGCACCCAGATTCTCGATTACTTCTACGAGAAGGAATACTTCCATCTGGAAAAAGACGGCAGCGTGCACTGGGAGCTGGACAAGAACCTGTACCGCAAGGAAAACGCCTACAATGACATTACCGATAAAGACGGTAAGGTTGTTGTCAAGGCCGGCAAGCCCATCACCAAGCGCGTGTGGCGCCAGCTTTGCGAGCAGGGAGTTAAAACCATCGAGGTTGCTCCGGACTTCATCTACAACCAGTTCCTGGCTGAAGATGTTTACCTGCCCGGTAACGATGCCCTTATTGCCGAAGCTGCCGATGAAATCACCGAAGGCGTGATCGAAAACATCCGCGATGCTGGCATCAGCCGCATTGCCGTGCTGCATACCCGCGGCACTGATACCTCCTCGGCCATTCGCGACACTCTGGTCATGGACAAGACCCCGAACATGGAAGCCGCACAGGTGGAAATTTACCGCCGCCTGCGCCCGTCTTCCCCGCCAACCCCGGAAATCGCGTCCAGCTTCTTTGACAACCTTTTCCGCAACGCGGATTACTACGACCTTTCGCCGGTTGGACGCTACAAGCTCAACCAGCGCCTCGCCCTGACCGATGACGCCAACCTGCGCACCCTGACCGATGACAACATCCTCAAGGCCATCAAGATTCTGGCCCAGCTGAAGGATAGCCACGGCCCGGCGGACGACATTGACCACCTCGGCAACCGCCGCGTGCGTCCGGTGGGCGAGCTGGTGGAAAACCAGTACCGCATCGGCCTTGTGCGCATGGAACGCGCCATCAAGGAACGCATGAGCCTGCAGGAAGTTTCCACCCTGATGCCGCACGACCTGATCAACCCCAAGCCGGTTGCCGCCGTGCTCAAGGAATTCTTCGGCACCAGCCAGCTTTCGCAGTTCATGGACCAGACCAACTCCCTGTCGGAAGTGACGCACAAGCGCCGCCTCTCCGCTCTGGGACCCGGCGGTCTTACCCGTGAACGCGCCGGTTTTGAAGTGCGCGACGTTCATACCTCGCACTACGGACGTATCTGCCCGATTGAAACGCCGGAAGGCCCGAACATCGGTCTGATCGTATCGCTTACCACCTACGCCAAGGTCAACGACTTCGGGTTCATCGAAACCCCCTACTTCGTTGTCAAGGAAGGCATGGTAACGCAGGAAGTTGTCTATCTGGACGCCTCCTGCGAGGATGGGCACGTTATCGCGCAGGCCCACGCCAAGCGCGAGCCCAACGGCATGCTCAGCGACGAATTCGTTATCACCCGCGTGCATGGCGACGTTGTCATGAGCCCGCGTGACGACGTTACGCTGATTGACGTTTCGCCCAGCCAGATGGTTTCCATCTCTGCAGCGCTGATTCCGTTCCTTGAACACGATGACGCCAACCGCGCGCTCATGGGTTCGAACATGCAGCGTCAGGCTGTGCCGCTTCTGCGCAATGACGTGCCGCTGGTCGGCACCGGCATGGAATCGCACGTTGCCCGCGACTCCGGCGCCTGTATTCTGGCCGAGGCCGATGGCGTGGTCAGCTATGCAGACGCAGACCGTATCATCGTCAGCTACGCTGGCGGCCTCTACCCGGAAACCGGTGGCGTGCGCGCGTACAACCTGCTCAAGTTCCACAAGTCCAACCAGAGCACCTGCTTTGGGCAAAAACCCAGCTGTCACCCCGGCCAGAAGGTCAAAAAGGGCGACGTGCTGGCAGACGGCCCCGGCATCCACAGGGGCGAACTGGCCCTTGGCAAGAACCTCACCGTGGCCTTCATGCCCTGGTGCGGCTATAACTTTGAGGACTCCATCCTCATTTCCGAGCGTACCGTCAAGGAAGACGTCTTCACCTCCATCCACATCGAGGAATTTGAAGTAGTCGCCCGTGACACCAAGCTGGGACCGGAAGAAATCACCCGCGATATTCCCAACGTGGGCGAAGATATGCTGCGCAACCTTGACCTCAGCGGCATCATCCGCATCGGGGCCAACGTCAAGCCGGACGACATTCTGGTGGGCAAAATCACCCCCAAGGGCGAAACCCAGCTCACCCCGGAAGAAAAGCTTCTGCGCGCCATCTTCGGCGACAAGGCCCGTGACGTTAAAAACACCTCCCTCAAGGTTCCCCCGGGAATCGAGGGCACTGTCATCGAAGTAAAGGTCTTCAACCGCCGCTCCGGTGAAAAGGACGAACGTACCCTCAACATCGAAGAGTACGAACTCTCCCAGCTTGACCTCAAGGAAGCCGACCACATCGAGGCTCTCGGCAAGTCCACCCGCGACAGGCTGGCTGACATGGTTGTCGGCAAGCAGGTCACTGCCACCATCAACGGCAAGAAGAAAGAAGTGCTGGTTGAGGCTGGTCACCCGCTGACCCGCGAGGCGCTTGACGAACTGCCGGTCAAAAAGCTTGCCGGTATCTTCAAGGGCAAGGAAGTAAACGACAACGTGGCCGAAGCTCTGGACGCCTACGACAAGCAGGTCAAGTTCATCAAGGGCGTGTACGATTCCAAGCGCGAAAAAGTAACCGAAGGCGACGACCTGCCTCCGGGCGTTATCAAGATGGTCAAGGTCTATGTTGCCGTTAAGCGTAAGCTGAACGTGGGCGACAAAATGGCCGGCCGTCACGGTAACAAGGGTGTTGTTTCCTGCATCCTCCCGCAGGAAGACATGCCGTTCTTCGCGGACGGACGTCCCGTTGACATCGTGCTCAACCCGCTGGGCGTGCCTTCCCGTATGAACATCGGGCAGATCATGGAAACCCACCTCGGCTGGGCCGCTGGCGAACTGGGCATCCAGCTTGCCGCTCTGCTTGAAAGCGGCGAGCCGCTCAAGCAGGTGCGCGAAGACGTTAAAGCCGTGTTCGGCGACCAGCGCACTGCCGACCTCATCGACGGTATGGACGATGATGAATTCCGCATCGCGGTCAAAGACCTGCGTACCGGCATCATCACCAAAACCCCGGTCTTTGACGGTACCACCGAAGAAGAAATCTGGAGCTGGCTGGAAAAAGCCAACCTGCCCAATGACGGCAAAACCGTACTTTACGACGGACGTACCGGCGAACCTTTCGCCAACCGCGTTACCACCGGCGTAATGTACATGCTCAAGCTCCACCACCTTGTAGACGAAAAAATCCACGCCCGTTCCACCGGACCATACAGCCTTGTTACCCAGCAGCCGCTGGGCGGTAAGGCCCAGTTCGGCGGTCAGCGTCTGGGTGAAATGGAAGTGTGGGCGCTGGAAACCTACGGTGCCTCCTACCTCCTGCAGGAATTCCTCACCGTCAAGTCCGATGACGTGGCCGGACGTGTGAAGATGTATGAGAAGATCGTCAAGGGCGACAACTTCCTTGAAGCCGGTATGCCCGAATCCTTCAACGTTCTGGTCAAGGAACTCATGTCCCTCGGCCTGAATGTGACCCTGCATCAGGAAGAAACCAAAAAACGTACCAGACGCCCAGGTAGCTTCAGCAGCAACCCCATGGGCGAAGAGTAAGAATAAGATAGATTGTTGAGTTTGATATGCCTCCGGCGGCCGGGGCTCTGCCCCGGACCCCGCTGGGGGAAATGATTTCCCCCAGACCCCCTCGATAGGGGCTAGGTAGTCTGGGTTGAACGAATAGAAGCTGAATGACGTAATGCTCCGAAGGAGCGGTTATCTGGAATCCGACCAGTGTGACAACGCCGACGCCTGAAAAGTCAGCGCTACCGTCACCACCCCATAAACGGGTTCCAAGGGGCGCGGCCCCTTGGCGGGAGGATTCTTAAGGAGGGCAGAGCCCGCCTTAAGCCGCCGGAGGCATTAAACAAAGTAAAAATATATTGGCAGGTAGAAAATTATGACCTTGGACGATCTTTTTACAGCCAGGGGTTCTGCTACCCAGGTAGCGAACATCAAAAACCTGAAAGCCATCCAGGTGAGCATTGCCTCGCCGGAATCCATCCGCGAGTGGTCTTTCGGTGAGGTCAAGAAGCCGGAAACCATCAACTACCGTACCTTCAAGCCTGAAAGGGACGGCCTTTTCTGCGCCAAGATCTTTGGCCCGGTAAAAGACTACGAATGTAACTGCGGCAAGTACAAGCGCATGAAGCACCGTGGCATTGTCTGCGAAAAGTGCGGAGTTGAAGTTATTGCCTCCAAAGTACGCCGCGAGCGCATGGGCCACATTGAACTGGCCGCGCCTGTTGCGCACATCTGGTTCCTCAAGACCCTTCCTTCCAAAATCGGTACCCTGCTCGACATGACCATGGCCGATCTGGAAAAGGTGCTCTACTTTGACTCCTTCATGGTGCTTGATCCGGGCAAGACCAGCCTGACCAAGCAGCAGGTCATTTCCGAGGATCAGTACCTCCAGATTATCGACCATTATGGCGAAGATTCCATTACTGTTGGCATGGGCGCGGAAGCTGTGCGCAGCCTGCTTGAAGAAATGGATCTGGAAAAACTGCGTGTGGAACTGCGCGAAGAGTCGCAGAGCACCCGTTCGCAGACCAAAAAGAAAAAACTTACCAAGCGCCTTAAAATCGTTGAGGCTTTTGTGGAATCCGGCAACAAGCCGGAGTGGATGATTCTGGAAGTTATTCCGATTATTCCGCCCGAACTGCGCCCGCTGGTTCCGCTGGATGGCGGCCGCTTTGCCACCTCGGACCTGAACGACCTTTACCGCCGCGTAATCAACCG
This sequence comes from Desulfovibrio sp. OttesenSCG-928-C06, assembly GCA_030267065.1. Classification (GTDB taxonomy): domain Bacteria; phylum Desulfobacterota; class Desulfovibrionia; order Desulfovibrionales; family Desulfovibrionaceae; genus WRHT01. The sequence goes on from JAJDJF010000013.1 coordinate 15,337, forward strand.
TAACAACCGTTTGAAACGCCTGATGGAGCTTGGCGCGCCGGATATCATTATCCGCAACGAAAAGCGCATGCTGCAGGAAGCTGTTGACGCGCTGTTCGACAACGGCCGTCGCGGCCGCGCCATCACCGGCACCAACGGTCGCCCGCTCAAGTCCCTGTCTGACATGATCAAGGGCAAGCAGGGCCGTTTCCGTCAGAACCTTCTGGGTAAGCGCGTTGACTACTCCGGCCGTTCGGTTATCGTGGTCGGTCCCAAGCTCAAGCTGCACCAGTGCGGCCTGCCCAAAAAGATGGCTCTGGAGCTGTTCAAGCCCTTCATCTACTCCAAGCTCGAAGAGCGGGGCCTGGCCTCCACCATCAAGAGCGCCAAGAAAATGGTTGAGCGCGAAGATCTGGTGGTCTGGGATATTCTTGAAGAAGTGGTGCGCGAATACCCGATTATGCTGAACCGCGCGCCTACGCTCCACCGCCTCGGCATTCAGGCATTTGAGCCGCTTCTGGTTGAAGGCAAGGCCATCCAGCTGCACCCGCTGGTTTGTACCGCCTACAACGCCGACTTTGACGGTGACCAGATGGCCGTTCACCTTCCGCTTTCTGTTGAAGCGCAGGTGGAATGCCGCGTGCTGATGATGAGCACCAACAACATTCTCTCCCCCGCCAACGGCTCGCCCGTTATCGTACCCAGCCAGGACATCGTGCTTGGTCTGTACTACATGACTGTTGAGCGCGACTTTGAGCAGGGCGAGGGCATGATCTTCGCAGGCCCGTGGGAAGTTATCTCGGCCATTGACGCCAAGCAGGTTTCCATCCACGCCAAGGTCAAGATGCGCAGCCCTGAAACCGGCAAGATTATCGACACCACCCCCGGCCGCGTGCTGGTGGGCGAAGTCCTGCCCGAAGGCGTTGGCTTTGACCTTGTCAACTGCGTGCTGAACAAAAAGAACATCGCCAAGCTCGTCAGCTCGGTTTACCGTCAGGCCGGCAGCAAGGCCACCGTTATCCTTTGCGACAACCTCAAGGATACCGGTTACGAATACGCAACCCGCGCCGGTGTTACCATTGGCGTTAAAGACCTGGAAATCCCGCCCAGCAAAAAGGATATCCTTGCCAAGTCGCAGGCCGAGGTTGACGATATCGAACGCCAGTACCGCGACGGTATCATCACCCGCACGGAAAAATACAACAAGGTTGTGGACGTGTGGACCAAGGCCACGCAGGACGTATCTGCCGCAATGATCAAGCAGATCTCCTACGATGAGGTCACCAACAAGAAGACCGGCGAAGTAAAGCTGAACCAGTCCTTCAACCCGATTTACATGATGTCCACCTCCGGTGCCCGAGGCAACCAGGACCAGATGAGACAGCTCGCCGGTATGCGCGGCCTGATGGCCAAGCCGTCCGGGGAAATCATCGAAACCCCGATTACCTCCTCCTTCCGCGAAGGTCTGGACGTTTCGCAGTACTTCAACTCCACGCACGGTGCGCGTAAAGGTCTGGCCGACACCGCCCTTAAAACGGCAAACTCCGGTTACCTTACCCGCCGTCTTGTTGACGTTGTGCAGGACGTAATCATCGGCCAGAATGACTGCGGCACGGTTGACGGTATCGAGATAGGCCACCTGATGAAAGGCGGCGAAATCAAGATGCGCCTGTGCGAACGCATTGTGGGCCGTGTACTGCTCTACCCTGTGCACCACCCGGAAACTCGCGAAATGCTCTTCCCGGCCAACACCCTGATTGACGAAAGCGTGGCTGACGCTCTGGATGCGGCTGGCGTTGCGGATATCACCATCCGTTCGCCGCTGACCTGTCAGGCCGAGCGCGGCATCTGCGCCCTCTGCTACGGGCGCGACCTTGCCCGCGGGCATCTGGTCAACACCGGTGAAACTGTCGGCATCATCGCCGCCCAGTCCATCGGCGAACCGGGCACCCAGCTCACCATGCGTACCTTCCACATCGGTGGTACGGCATCGCGCGAAATTGAGCGTTCCAACATCGAGGCCACCTACTTCGGCCACGTTGTGCTTTCCCGCGTCAAAGCGGTTAAAAACCGCGACGGCAGCCTGATGGTTCTCGGCAAGAGCGGTCAGCTCAGCATTGTGGACGATCAGGGCCGCGAACGCGAAAAGTACATGCTGCCCAACGGTTCCCGCCTCTTCGTAGAAGACGGGCAGGAAATCAAAAAAGGCACCCTGCTGGCTGAATGGGACCCCTTCAACGAACCCTTCGTTTCCGAAGCCGATGGTGCGATCAAGTTCACCGACATCATTGAAGGCAAAACCGTTCAGGAAAAGATTGACGAAGCCACGCAAATCGCTTCCCAGTCCATCATTGAATACAGAACCACCAACCTGCGCCCCTCTGTGAGCGTGGTTGATGAAAAGGGCGACCCCAAACTGCGCCCCGGCACCAACCTGTCTGCCATTTACACCCTGCCTGTCGGCGCCCTGCTCATGGTCAAGGACGGACAGGAAGTTATGGCCGGTGACATCATCGCCCGTAAGCCGCGCGAATCTTCAAAGACCAAGGACATCGTCGGCGGTCTGCCGCGCGTTGCCGAACTCTTTGAAGTGCGTAAGCCCAAAGACATGGCTCTTGTTTCCGAAATCGACGGTGTGGTCAGCTTTGCCGGAGAAACCAAAGGCAAGCGCAAACTCGTTGTTACCCCGGAAGTAGGCGAGTTCAGGGAATACCTTGTTCCCAAGGGCCGCCACATCACCGTTACCGATGGCGACTTTGTTGAAGCAGGCGAACTGCTCACCGAAGGCCACCCGGAACTGCACGACATCCTGCGCACCAAGGGCGAAAAGCACCTTGCCAACTACCTGGTGGAAGAAATTCAGGACGTGTACCGCTTCCAGGGCGTTACCATCGATGACAAGCACATCGAAGTAATCGTGCGCCAGATGCTCAAGAAGCTCTCCGTGCTCGACCCGGGCCAGACCAGCTTCCTTGTTGGCGAACAGGTGGACAAGCAGGAGTTCAAGGAAGAAAACGCCAAGGCAATTGCCCAGGGCCTTACCCCGGCCACAGCTGAACCGCTGGTACTCGGTATTACCCAGGCATCCTTGACCACTTCTTCCTTCGTGTCTGCTGCGGCCTTCCAGGAAACCACCAAGGTGCTGACCGAGGCGTCCCTCAAGGGCAAGCAGGACTACCTGCGCGGCCTGAAGGAAAACGTCATTGTCGGCCGCCTGATTCCGGCTGGTACCGGCTACCGCGAATACGTCAACTCCGACATCGTGGTACCCGAACAGCGCGAAAAAGCCGACAAGTTCCTTGAAGACCTTGAAAACGGTCCGCTGCTGGTTGATTTCGACTAGTAACTGTCCCTAAAAGATAGATTGATGTTCAGGCCCGTTGTAGCTACAACGGGCCTGAAACATTTTTCGGCTCCAAAGCGCGATGCAGAAAACATTCGCCATCCCAAGCCGCGTAAAACGTTCTGCATGGCGACAAATCTTGCCCCATGCGCGCTTTCCCAAAAAACACTTATTCCTTTGCAGCAGGAATTACTATAGATCAAACTTATCGCCTGACAGCCAGCCGATACACGAGCCGACCACGCTTCGCGCTACCGGGACTGCCAAGACGTATTGCAGCAACCGCAGGTGTGATATGCCTTTTGATGAAGATAAACTATTCAACCGGAACTATATTCTGGTTTGCCTGTGCAACTTTCTGTTTGCCTGTTCCTTTAACCTGATTCTGCCGGTTTTGCCGCTTTATCTTACGGACGGGCTGGGCGCCAGCAAGTCGGTCATGGGTATTGTCATGGCCTGCTATGCCCTTGCCGCGCTAATCATGCGCCCGTTCTCCGGCTGGCTGGTTGATGGCCTGCAGCGCAAATTCGTTTTTATACTCTGCATGATTCCCTTTTTGCTGTGCACTGTAAGCTATGTGTTCATCATGCAGCTTTTCCTGATTGGCTGCATGCGCTTTATGCACGGACTGGCCTACGGCGCGGCCGGGACCAGCATCAGCACCATCGCGGTGGACAACATCCCGGTGCGCAAACTGGGAACAGGCATCGGGCTGTTCGGCATTACCGTAAGCCTCTCCATGGCTGTGGGGCCAATGCTCGGCATGATACTGGTGGATTATTTTCCCTTCAATCAGGTTTTCATGTTCTGCTTCGGCATTGCCTGCCTGTCATTTTTGATCGGGATGCTCATCAGGATGCCACGGCGCGAAATCCAGCCCCGTCAGGGTGGTATAAAATTCGACGATTTCTTTCTCAAAAGCGGCGTAACCGCTTTTTGCAGCCTGATCATGGCAGCCTTCCCGTACGGGCTGATGCTGAACTTCATCTCACTCTATACGCGGGAACATAACTTTGACATCAACGCCGGGCTGTATTTCTCGGTCCTGTCCATCGGGCTGGTCACCAGCCGCCTGTTTTCCGGCAAACTCATGGACCGGGGTTACGTCAGTCAGGTAATCATCGGCGGCAAAATCTGCGGCGTGCTGGCCTTTTGCCTGTTCATACTGGCGCACGACGTCATGGCCTTTTTCGCTTCCGCCATTATTCTGGGTCTGGGCTACGGCATGCTCTCGCCCGCTTATCAAACCATGTTCATCCTGCTGGCGGACGAAAACCACCGCGGCACCGCCAACTCCACCTACTTCATCGCCTGGGATCTGAGCGTGGGCATTTCCGTTATCATTGGCGGCCTGATTGCGGACTGGACCAACCTTGACGTGACTTTCTGGTGCGGTACGGGGCTTCTGGTACTCTCCATCATTTTCTTCCGGCTGGTGGCTTTCAGAAAGTACAAGGAACACCACCCTGATTAAAAATTCTGAAAAAATGAGAATACTGTAGATACGGCCTGCGTATGCAACCGGGATTCAGCCAGCGGTTTTGCCTTGCCGCAGAACCGCTATACACGCAGGCTTGCAGGCGTAACGGCCCTAAAGATCAGGACAAGTTATCCGAATAGTTATTAACTGGCAGTCGCAATGCCGGTAGCCGCCGGAATCAGACGCATGGCTCAAATACGCATGTTGCAAAAGCTAACCATTTGAACCTGAAAAGGATTACAGCACGGCTCCCCATTCTTTTTTTCAAGGTTGACCGCGCCTTCAAGTTAGTCTAACTATTTAATAATCGCGGCTTCATATTGAGCCGTACGGCAACTGGCATCACAAGGCCAGGCCTACCACATCCCTAGGAAGATTTATGGCACAGACTAATATTCTACTGGAATCAGGCACCAACGAGCTTGAAATAGTCGAGTTTTACCTCGATGAGCCCGGATATCGCGGCTACTACGGCATGAACGTGGCAAAAGTTGTGGAAATCATCCGCATGCAGCCCGTCACCGCCATGCCGCAAATGCGCCACCCGTCCGTAATGGGTGCCTTCCCGCACCGTGACGGCAAGGTTGTGCCGCTGGTCAACCTGTCCACCTATCTTGGCAAAGAGCCGATTACCGAAACTCCGGACTGTAAAATCATCGTTACGGAGTTCAACGCAATTTCCACTGGCTTTCTGGTTTCGGGGCTTACCCGCATCCACCGCCTGAGCTGGAACTCCATTGAAGAGCCCGGCGCTTTTCTGCAAAACATCAGCCATAGCTCAATCACTGGCGTGGTGAGGCTGGAAGGGCGCGTCGTATTTATTCTGGATATGGAAAACGTGGTGGCCGACCTTAACCCGGCTCTGGCTATCCGCTTTAACAAAATTCCGGACGAACTGGCCAATGCCGACAGGGTTTACACCATCCTGCATGCCGACGACTCCAGCAACGTGCGTAACATGGTAAAACGCCTGCTGGAAGGCAGCAAGCAGTTCAACGTCATCCAGACCGTTAGCGGCGAGGATGCCTGGAACCTGCTGAAAAAATTCAAGGACGAGGCCGCTGCGGAAGGCGTCAGCATCCTCGACAAGGTACAGGCCGTTATTACCGACATCGAAATGCCGCGCATGGACGGCCTTACGTTGTGCCGCAACATCAAGGAAGACCCGGATCTCAAGCGGCTGCCTGTAGCGCTGTTCTCCTCTCTGGTAAGCGACAGCCTCAAGCACAAGGGCGACTCGGTGGGTGCGGACGCGCAGTTCGTAAAACCCGACCTGCAAACGCTCAGCGAAAAGGTGCTGGAACTTATCGCGCTTGGCGAAAAAGCCTGATCCTTGATATAATCTGACAATACAGCGGCGGCCTCTGGGCCGCCGCTGCCATATAAGCAACCCCAGCCATACAGAATGGCAACCATGCCCAAAAAGAACAACCTGCTCCTTCTCGGCCTGACCGGCAACCTCTCCTTCGCAGCCGGAGCGCTGCTGCTCTCCTTGCGCCGCCACTCTCCGGCCCTGTTCGATAATGTGTTGCTGTTCCATGACGGCAAGTTGCCGCAAGGCGACGCGGATATCCTGCAAAGCCTTGGAGCAGAGCTGCGCCTTTATGACACCCGGCTACCAGGCATGGACGGAACGGAAGAATCCGCGCCGGGCATCGGCCAAAACATTCTGCAACGTTTCTCGCCGCTGGCTTTTTCCCGGCTGGAAGCGCTGAACCTGCTGGACGAATACCGCAAAATCCTATGGCTGGACGTGGACACGGCCATTCAGGGCGATCTTACCCCGCTTATGGAATACGGTCCGCTGGCCTTGTCTCGCGAAGACCCTTACTTCCGGCATGACGGCAAAACTGCAAAAGCCGGAGCCAACATCGACACACAGGTCAACGGCTTTGACCCACTGGCGCCAAACCTGAACTCCGGCGTGATTGTGTTTGACGACAACCTGCCAGAGCCGCGCAAGCTCTACAAGCTGTGCTTCAAATGGCTGCACACCTTTGCCGCCAATATAACCTTTGCGGATCAGTTCCTGTTCAACATGCTGGCCCAGCACCTTGGCAAGCGGCATCCCGGCAGCTTTACGGCTTTTCCTTACGAGCGCTTCAACGCCCACCCGCGCAATCCATTGGCCCAATCTGCCGCGCTTGTGCACGGTTTTGGCCCCTACAAACTCTGGTCGGACGGGCGCATTCTGGCCCTTTTTCCGGAATGGCTGCGGGATTACCAACGCTGGCGCGACTTTGGCGGCAGCGCATGGCCTGCGGAACCGCGGCACGCGGAGTATTACCTCAAGGGTCCGTTCCACCTGCTCGGGCAGTTGCCTTCCGTTTCTCCGGAAGAATAGGGTTCGCCCCCGGCTTGTTCTAGCAACTTTCCCTGTTATCTCTGCTCAATCATACCCCTTCAAGCATGCATAGCGACCTGCTCAGGCAACGGCCTCCGCATCGGCTGTGTGCGCGGCAGTGCCGTGCCCGCTTGCCTCTCCCGCAAATTCCTTGACTCACGCGCATATTGCCCTGTAGATTGTCCTATTACATTCCGCACCATGTGCATCCAGAGGGTACTCTACAAATGAGCAATGAAGCAGAGATCAAAAGCGCCGGTAAAGACTTTATCCGCAACAAGATAGACAATGAAATCAAAAACGGCCTGCCGCAGGAAAGCATCCAGACCCGCTTCCCGCCCGAGCCTAACGGCTATCTGCATATCGGCCACGCCAAGGCCATCTGCCTGAATTTCGGCATTGCCCGCGAATATGGCGGCAAGTGCAACCTGCGTTTTGACGACACAAACCCGGTCAAGGAAAGCACCGAGTACGTCAACGCCATTGAGGAAGACGTGCGCTGGCTGGGTTTTTCATGGAGCGGCGAGGAACGCTACACCTCCAGCTATTTTGACCGCCTCTACGAACTGGCCGAAGAACTGATCCAGAAGGGCAAGGCCTATGTGGACAGCCAGAGCGCGGACGAAATCCATGCCAACCGCGGTACCCTTACCGAACCGGGCAAAAACAGCCCCTACCGCGAGCGCCCTGTGGAAGAAAACCTTGATCTGTTCCGCCGCATGAAGGCCGGTGAATTTCCGGACGGCGCACAGGTGCTGCGCGCAAAAATCGACATGTCCTCACCCAACGTGGTCATGCGCGACCCGGTACTCTACCGCATCCGCCATGTGCACCACCACCGCACCGGCGACAAGTGGTGCATCTACCCGATGTACGACTACAGCCACTGCATTTCCGACTCCACGGAAAAAGTGACGCACTCGCTGTGCAGCCTTGAGTTCGACAACAACCGCGAGCTCTACGACTGGGTGCTGCAAACGCTGGATCTTTTCCCCTCGCACCAGACCGAATTCGCGCGTCTGAACATCAACGGCACCATTTTGTCCAAGCGCAAGCTCATCCAGCTTGTGGAGCAAAAGCACGTCAGCGGCTGGGACGACCCGCGCCTGCCCACCATCCGTGGACTGCGGCGCAGGGGCTACACGCCCGACTCCATCCGTGAGTTCTGCGACCGCATCGGTGTTTCACGCGCCAACAGCATGGTTGATTACTCCATGCTGGAATTCTGCGTGCGCGAGCACCTCAACCGCATCAGCCCCAGACTGATGGCCGTGCTCAACCCAATCAAAATCACCGTCGAGAACTACCCCGAAGGGCAGGTGGAATGGTTTGAAATGCCCCTGAACCCGGAAGACGAATCGCAGGGCAGCAGGCAAGTTCCCTTTAGCCGCGAACTGCTCATCGAACGGGATGACTTCATGCTCGAGCCGCCATCCAAGTTCCACCGGCTGGCTCCGGGGCGCGAAGTGCGTCTGCGCTACGCCTACTACATAACCTGCAAGGATGTGGTGCGCGATGCGGACGGCAACGTCACCGAGCTTATCTGCGAGTACGACCCGCTAAGCAAGGGCGGCGGCACCCCTGACGGGCGCAAGGTAAAGGGAACCCTGCACTGGGTTTCTGCCCCGCATGCGGTCAAGGCCGAGGTGCGCCTCTACGATCGCCTGTTCAGCAAGGACGACCCCGAAGAAGGACTTGAGCCGGGACAGGATTTTACCGCCAGCCTCAATCCGGATTCACTCACCATTGCCGAGGCCCACATGGAACCGGCCCTTGCCGGATTTGACGTGGACAGCCGCGTGCAGTTCGAGCGCATCGGCTATTTCTGCGTGGACAAGGACTCCACAGCCGAACGCAAGGTTTTCAACCGGGTTGTCGGACTCAAGGATACCTGGGCTAAACTGGCTGCAAAGAAATAACGGAAATACCGCAAAAACGCGCGGCCTCCATATTCTTTAAGGAATCTGGGCTGCGCGTTTTTGCGTATTGCCAGAACATTTTGACTTTTCACGGTTAATTTGTTTTCGCGCTTACAACCAAATGATTACAAACGGTTCTGGCAATCGCACACTCAAGATATGATTTTTTTCTTTACTTGCCCGCTATAGTGACTACTTAAAAAAAGTGCTATGCTATACTGGCAAGCGACCCAAGGCATAACTATCAGCAAATACCGGCGCGCCCCGTGCGCCGTGTTCAGGAGCAGCAAATGCAAGACAATCAGGACACCTCAAACGTACAGTTGCCGGATCAGCTTATTCCGGAAGACGGGCGAGCCCAGCTCAAACAGATGTTCGACCCCATGCCCGGCGTGGCCGAGCTGCACGTCTACACCGAAAAGGACGCCAAAGACGTCATGAGCCGGTTCAGCCTGCAAATTGCGCGTGAACTTGCCGCCTGCTCGGACAAGGTAGAGGTGTTCACCCATGACGGCGCGGAAGCCAAAACTCTGCCCGGCCCCGAAGGCCTGCCCAGCATCGGCGTCAAGCCCAAAGGCTCGCAGCACTTCATTCTGCGCATGCTCGGCGCTCCGCTGGGGCACGAAGGCGCGGCTCTGGTCAAGGCAGTAAGCCTGGCCGGAACCGGTGACAGCGAGCTTTCCAAGGCCGCCAAGGACAGCCTTGCCAAAATTACCGGCGGGCGCGAAATCATGGTGTTCGGTACGGGAACCTGACCGTACTGCCCAGGCCAGATGGCTCTGGCCTCCGCTTTTGCCTTGGAACGCCCCGGCGTGATTCACGCTTACGCGATCTCTTCCAGCGAATTTCCCGCAATGGCCCAAAAGTACGGCGTTGGCGGCGTGCCGCACACTGTCGTGAACGACGAGCACAGCGTTGTCGGCTTGCAGCAGGATGCGCCCTTTGCCGAGTTCGTGCTCAACATGAAAGACAAGGAAATCAACATCTCGGAAGCGCCGGGCTTTGACCCCGCCGCCGACAGCCTGTTTGGCGACAGCGCCCCGAGTCAGCCGGAAAAAGCGCCGGAAGCAGGTGCCGACTTTGCATCCGCTCCCTCTATCTTCGGCAATGACAATAAAACCGAACAGTACGGCGAAGTGCTCGACAAGGGCGACGAATACAACTGCGACCTGCTGGTACTCGGCGGCGGGCCTGCCGGTCTTACGGCTGCCGTTTACGGCGCGCGTTCCGGCCTGACCGTGACCGTGCTTGATAGCGGCATGCTCGGCGGGCAGGTTTCCCTTACTCCGGTAATTGAAAACTACATGAGCTACAAGGCCATGCCCGGCAGCCAGCTTGCCTCCAGCATGGTCGAGCACGCCAAGCAGTACGCCCATGTTCGCGGCAACCTGCAAATCACCAATCTGGAAGCCAAAGACGGCAAATTCGTAGCCAGCACCAGCAATGGGCAGTACAGCGGCCGCTCGCTGCTCTTTGCCACCGGCTCCACCTGGCGCAAGCTCGGTGTTCCGGGCGAAGTGGTCCTCTCGGGCCGTGGCGTGCACAACTGCGCCAGCTGCGACGGTTACATGTACGTCGGCAAAAAGATTGTGGTGGTCGGCGGCGGCAACACCGCCCTCACCGATGCCCTGCACCTCAAGAACCTTGGCATTGACGTTACCGTTATCCACCGCCGTGATGAATTCCGTGGCGAAAAAGCTCTGGCCAAAGCCATCGAAAAGAACGGCATTAAAGTGGAATGGGATAGCGTGGTGACCGAAATTGTCGGCAAGGATCAGGTTACCGGCATCAAGATCAAAAACGTCAAGACCGAGCAAATCAAGGAACTGCCCATTGACGGAGTGTTTGTCTCCGTCGGGCAGGAGCCTAACTCCCGCCCGGCCCGCGCTGTTGGCGCAAAAGTCACCGAGCAGGGCTATATCGAAGTGGACAAGCACATGCGCACCACCACGCCGCGCGTATATGCGGCAGGCGATGTAACCGGCGGCTTCCAGCAAATCGTGGTGGCCGTGGCTGAAGGCGCTCAGGCGGCCCACACCGCGTTCATGGATTTGCAGGAAGGCTAGGCCCTGTCCAGCCCCTGCTGAACAAAGCGCGTTTATGCCCTAACAATACCAGCCGCCCGGAGCTATTAGCTCCGGGCGGTTTTATTTCAACCTCCTGCAATTTGCTCCAATAAGCTCTGCAATCATTTATCTGCAAGGCTTTTGCAACAAACCGCCATAGCGCTTTCACGCTTTTGCAAAGCAAAAACGCTCTAGTGCCAAACATCACTTGCCATTTCCGGTTGACCTTTGCCCGCCAACGCATATAAATTATCGATTCGGACAAAACGATGCGAAGGAAACGGGCGCAGGAGCGCCTTATCCACGCGTCAATCTTCAAGGAGAAGCTCATGCAACTGGCTGGTGCAATCACGGCTCTTGTCACTCCGTTCAAGAACGGCAGCATTGATGAAGAAGCCTACCGTCAACTGATCGAATGGCAGATTGAAGAAGGCATCGATGGTCTGGTTCCCTGCGGAACCACCGGCGAATCCGCTACCCTGAGCCACGAAGAACACGAAAAAGTGATCAGCATCTGTATCGATCAGGTAAAAAAACGCGTGCCGGTTATTGCCGGCGCAGGTTCCAACAACACGGCCGAAGCCATCAACCTGCTGCGTTTTGCAAAAAAAGCCGGGGCTGACGCTGGTCTGATGATTACTCCTTACTACAACAAACCGACCATGGAAGGCGTATTCCAGCACTTCAAGGCCATTGCCGCCGAAGTAACCCTGCCGATGGTGGTTTACAACGTGCCCGGACGCACTGGCTCCAACGTTACCGCCCAGTGCATGGCCCGCATGGTCAAGGAAATCCCCACCGTGGTCGCAGCCAAGGAAGCCAGCGGCAACATCGTGCAGATTTCCGACTACATGGAACTTTGCGGTCCCAAATTCAGCCTGCTGGTAGGCGACGATTTTGTTGTGCTGCCCGCCATGGCTATGGGCTGCAAAGGCGTGATTTCCGTGTCCTCCAACATTGCCCCGCGCCTGATGCACGAGCAATGCCAGGCCTTCTTTGACGGAGACATGGCAAAGGCCAGAGACATCCACTACAAGATGGCCCCCATTAACCGCGCCTGCTTCCTGGAAACCAACCCCGGCCCGGTCAAGACCGCCCTCGCCATCATGGGCAAAATCCCCAATGGCGAAATGCGCCTGCCCATGGTACCGATTAGCCAGGAGAACGAAAAAGCCCTGCGCAACATTCTGGCAGAAAGCAAGCTGATTTAAGGCCTGCGAAGCGCCGTCAGCGTACTCCCGATTACGCGGTGCGAGGCAAAATAACCTTGCAATAATATACGGCGCTGACCCAAAGCAGAAACTGACAAAGCGCCCCTGTGCAAACAGGGGCGCTTTTTTAGTGGAGTCTGGCGTGGCTTGGGACAACCCCCAGCAACCGCTTCGCACACACTACGATTCCATCATACTGCCAGTGCACTGTGCTGATAAAACAGCAGTGGGGAGACCTTGCGGTCCCCCCACTGCTATCTTTTTCTGGAGGCAGCTATGCCTGCCAGCCCAATTAATGCCTTCCGGTCCGGGAGGCGACGGCAGCACTCACAAAAATTGCAAGGCTGAGAATCGCGCCGGGAACCAGAGACATCCAGGCAGGATAATTGCTAAAACTAACCATGGCTAACCCCTGTGTATATATTGAGCGCCGTAACGTGACGCATTATAATGTTGATACGGGAAGTTCCCGTTGAACAAACGATATCACTTATTCCAAAGCAGGGCATATTCTGCTATCCAAAAAAAGCGCTCATCTTTTGTGACCGCATCACAACAAGTATAAAAAACCATCATGAATATAAACGGCAGACCTGAAACATCGCAGCTTCTGGAAACACTTCTCACCACAAACAGTCTGGCAGAAGCCATAGAACGCAGCGCCAACGTGCTTGGTAACCCGCTGGCCATTTTTGACGCAAGCTATCAGGTAGTGGCAAGCAGCAAACGTAGCGCGCCGGACGAAGCCTGGCGCGAGGGCATCAATCGCGGGCGCTGGAATTACGAGTTTGTGGCCCGCCTGAACCGAATCCTTGCAGAAAGAGGCGAGCGCGACCTGGGCGAGCAGAGCCCGGCAATTCGTCCTGAGCGGAGCAGCCGTTCAGCCAGCCCGGATCATTCAGACCATTCAGTCCATTCAGCTCATCCAGACCATTCTGCCAACTCAAACAGGACAGCCCGGACTGGCCTGACCGGACATTCCGGACACTCAGGCCGCCACAATCACCTGATGCGCAAACCGGCCATACTTACCGACCTCAGCGAGCGCCGCCGCCGTGTGGAAGGGCTGGTTCTGGACGACACCCTGCTCGGCTTTGTGGTTATTCTGGAACACGAAACAAGGCTTGAAGACGTGGACGAGCAGGATTACCAGCTGGTGCGCAAAGTATTGGCCAAGGCGGTCTCCATGGAGCGCGCGGCCCACTTTCACAGCAATGCCCGCAGCACGGAAGCCTTGTTGCTGGATATCCTTGGCGGGCGCTTCTCCGACCGGCTACTGCTCATGGAAAGACTGCGCGGCAGCGGCATGGAAGAGGCCAAAAACTTCAGCCTGTTCACTGTCAGCCTGTCCGGCTACCTGCCGGACAACCTGCGCGAAGAGGCCCTGAAAAAAAAGCTGGAGTCGATTTTTCGCCTGTGCTGGTCAGTTAGCGAGCATAACCACATTGTCATTCTTGCCGCACACACAGGACAGCCAGAGCAACGCGCCGCGGCCATGCAAACCTTCACATCGCTATTGCGCCAACACCAGCTTCTGGCCGGGCAGAGTGCGGTGTTTTCTGATTTGCTCCAGTTGCCGCGCCATCACCGGCAAGCCCTGCGCGCCCTTGAGATATCGCGCGAGCTCTCCGGCAGTCCGTTTATCAGGCCGGACAGCGTCATCTTCCCTTACGAGGACTATAAGATCATTGACCTCATCTCCGGGCTGGGCGCGGAGGAACTCTCCGGTTACTGCAACAGTGCAGTGCGCAGCATGTTCGAGCATGACCGCGCGCAGGGCACAGAGTACGCCAGAACACTCTTCCACTACCTGAATTCCGGGCGCAGTATCCACACGGCCGCAAAGGGCCTGTACGTCCATCACAACACGGTTTATTATCGGCTGACAAAAATGAAGGATTTATTCGGACTTGATTTTTCCAACGAATACCAGAACATGCAATATTACCTTTCCTGCCTGATGTTGCTGTACTTCTGGGAGAGACACCGCGCCTGATGCTCAGGACGGTTTTGGAGGATTTATGAGCCAGACCAAAGACATCATCAGCGTTATCACCGCTGACATTACCACTTTGCAGGTGGATGCCATTGTTAACGCTGCCAATTCCAGCCTGCTTGGAGGCGGCGGTGTTGACGGGGCCATCCACCGGGCTGCCGGGCCGCAATTGCTGGAAGAATGCCGCAAGCTGAACGGCTGCCCTACCGGGCAAGCCAAAACGACAAAGGGCTACAAATTGCCCGCAAAGTGGGTAATTCACACGGTTGGACCGGTCTGGCACGGCGGCGGGCAGAACGAGCGCGAACTGCTGGCCGCAGCTTACCGCAACTCCATGGAGCAGGCCATACAGGTTGAAGCCAGAACAGTGGCCTTTCCTGCCATATCCACCGGCGTATACCGCTTTCCCAAGGAAGAAGCGGCCAAAATCGCGGTTGGCACCGTGCTGGAGTTTATCGAACAACACCCGGTATTTGACGGGGTAGTCTTCGCCTGTTTTTCAGAAGAATCAGCCCAACTGCACCGGAGCGCCCTTGCGGAGCAGGCGTAAATAGCCGGGCCGCAAAACAGAGCTACGATAACAGAACGCGGCGGGCGGTTATGGCCTCATCCGGCGGCAATGCGCCGGGTAGCAGGCATCAGGTAGCAGAGCGTCAAGCAGCACAGTGCCGGCAGCACGCAGTTAGTTAGGCAGGTAACAGAGCACCGGCAGCACATCGCCCTGTGAGCGCCAGACGGTCAATCTGTACTTGTGCCGCACCAACTTTTGTCGCTTTTTGCTACAGCAGCTTTGAGCGCAGTTCAGCCACAGTTTCAACGTAGCATTCATCCACGCCGCCACCAATGGCATCGCGCATTTCCTCGCGCGTCCCGTAGCCGTACAGCACGCCGATGAACGGGACCTTGTTCTCGCTGGCGCTGGCGGCGTCGTATTTGGTATCGCCAATCATTACCGCGCGTTCAGGGGCTGTGCCGGTCACTTCCAGCACCTTGGCAACCTTGGCGCTTTTGGAGGGATTGGTCTCAGCGCCGGTGCTTTCTTCCGTATAATAAAAAACGTCCGTCAGATTGAAATTGACCAGAATCTTCTGCGCCATGACTGCGATTTTTGAAGTAGCCAGGCACACCTTGACCCCGGCCTTCTGCAAATCGCGCAGCAGGCTGTCTACTCCCGGATAGAGGGCGCAGTCCTGAATGCCGTTTTCAGCGTAGTGTGCCCGGTAAATCTTGACCGCCTGCGCAGCTGTCTCGCTATCCATGCCCACAACATGCTCAAAAGAAAACCGTAACGGCGGGCCAAGAAACTTGCGTAACTCTGACTGCGGCGGCTCCGGATAGCCCATCTGGTGAATGGTATGCCGCATGGATTTCAAAATCCCCGGCGCGGAATCCAGCATTGTGCCGTCCATATCAAAAATCACAGTCTCATATTTCACGCTCATTGGTTCACCACTTTCTGTTTACCGGCAACAGCCCGCTACTTCCGGCTTTTTATCTTGCAATTGCGAAAAACAATCTCATTGCCAATCTTCCCGGAGCAGATGCCTACAATCGTAACCGTCTGCCCCTTTGAGAGACCGTCAAAAACGTCACTGCCCGCGCCTTCAAAATAGCAGACCACATTATTTTTTTTGTCCGGACCGACCGCAAAATGCATGACCGAAGCCTTTTTCTCCACTGCAAAGCTCTTGATGCGTCCGCGCAAATCAATTTTTTTGCCCCGGAATTTGGCGTCAGCCAGCCCTTTGTTATTTTCAAAAGCAAGCCACATGGTATCGGGGGCCAGAATGCCGCCACCGGCACGCCTGTCCAGAACAAAACCGCCAAAGCTCTCGCTTTGGGCTGCAACAAAAATGTGCCCTGAATCGGCACCGCCACCGTCATTATTGATGCTTCCAGCTTCCGCAGCCGTGAAGGAGGTAAAAAGAAACCCAGCCGACAAAAGCAGAATCAACAGTCTTCGCAGCATTATCAACCTCCACGATATTCTCTGTAAAAAACGCGGAAAAACAAACCGCCGCAACGGACCGGACATGCAAGGCAGCACACGGTCTGCGCAGGAAATACCGGTAACTGGAGAGATAGCAAAAAAACACAGGTCAGCACAGTCTATTTTTCATATCGGGCTATTTTGGAAAGCTCCGCAGGTTCAGACTTGGCATGGGTTAGCACCGCTCGTGCAGTTCGCTCATGTACTTCCAGTAGCGCTTGGGCATAAAGCTTTGCTGCAAACGGGGATTCAGGCGCTCACGCACTGCGGCGGACTGAAAATAGCCGCGCCACAGTTGCCGAAAAAAGGCTTCGTCATCAGATGTCAGCCCCGCGTCCAGAATTCCGTTGCCCAGGGCAAGGGCCGCGTCCACCTCCGGCTCCACCTGCGCGGAATGAATCTCGATGCCGTCATAATAATAACCGTAGTGTCTGCCCACATCATGCAGCAGCCAGCGCTGGTCAGCGAAGCGGGCCTTGAAATGTGTCAACAGCAGGGGCAGAATATTATGGCGCGGCTCCAGAGCCGCAAAATAGATATCCTCACGGGTTTGCTGAAAACGCACAAAGCCGAGCATGCGGTGGCGCTCGCAATTGACCTTGCGGACCAGCTTGCTCAGGGCCAGCACATCAGGATCGGAAAAGTCAGATTCTATAAGCCGCCCGGAGTCGAATACCTTGCGGATATACCGGAACAGCAGCATCTCGCTGCCGTCTTCTTCCGAGAGCCAGCCAAGCATCAGGCGCTGAATACCGGTTCTGGATAACTTGCGGCCAAGAGCGGCAAAGACCCGCGCGGCATGGGCAGCGTCAGTCCGCACCTCGTGCATCGGCAGGCAAAGGGCAGACGATGTATTGCCCTGCAATGCCTGCGGAAAAACTCTGGTAGTGTATGCGTCAAAAACAGCGCAGAGCATCCCTTCAAAAGTGCCGTCATACTTGAAAACATTCATCTTCTGCCTCCCGGCCTGCTCCCCTGCCTGCGTACAGGTAATATGACAACTCACGCGCAGGCTGCGTTACATCGAATATTGAGCCGCCTGTGCATATTGCCCCAGCCTGCGCGTAAGCTGGACCGTTCCATCTGGACTTCTCGCTGCCCTTGCGGATTGCCAGCAAAGTCGTGTTTTTAACCGGGCTGCAATCATGCAAAAAGAGAATACTGTTCCTGAACCGGAGCCCGCTTCCGTTTGCTGCCAAGCAGAGCGCGCCGCACATACTCAGGCCCGGCCTCCTGAATTGTAAGATACTTGCGGCCAAGCATGGCCGGTTGCCGCAGTCGCGGCAACTGTGCCGGAACAGCCTGACGCGCCACAGGCAAATCGAGCGCATCAGCCAAAGCGCCCGCCTCTCCGGAATAGCCTGAACCTGCGGCACCGCCCAAACCGCCAAGCCCTACCGGGACGCCTGAAGCAGCCCCCGCCAAACCGCCCCTCCCCTGCGCAGCTTTGGAATTTGCAGCCGCGCCGTGAGCCTGGGCCATTCCCCCGGCACCTGCCGCGCCTTGTGCGTATGCAGCCCCGTTTGTCTGGCCTTCAAGCGCGGTTCGCTGCTCGTGCAATTCGCGCAGACCGGACAAATCGGCCAGAAAATATTTGGCCCGCCCCATCACCACGCCAATTCTCCGCAAATGCTCTGCCGTAAGTGTGCGGTAACGCCGGGCCGCGACGATGCGCTGGGCCGACTTAATCCCGATGCCCGGCACCCGCAGAATCACGGCATAATCGTCGCGGTTCACGTCAACGGGAAAAAACTCCGGGTGGCGCAAGGCCCAGGCAATTTTAGGGTCAACTTCCAGATCCAGATCCGGCTGGGCAGCGTCCAGAATCTCCTCTGCCTCAAAATGATAGAAGCGCATCAGCCAGTCGGCCTGATACAGACGGTTTTCCCTTACCAGCGGCACAGGCTTGCCCACCGGCAAACGGCTGTCATACGCGTTTACCGGTACAAAGCCGGAATAATAAACGCGCCGCAACTCCGGCCCCTTGTATAAAGACGATGAAAGCAACAGGATATCGCGGTCACGCTCGGCGCTGGCCCCCACAATAAGCTGCGTGCTTTGCCCTGCCGGGGCGAATTGTGGTGCGTTCCGGAACCGCCCGCGCTCCTCGTGGTACTGCTGTACGCCCTCCCGGATATGGCGCATGGGCAGGTAGACGCTCTGGTGATCTTTTTCCGGTGCCAGCCGCTTCAGGCTGGTCTCGGACGGAATCTCGATGTTCACACTCAGCCTGTCAGCCAGAAAACCGGCCTGCCGCACCAGCTCCTGACTCGCCCCCGGAATGCATTTCATGTGGATATAGCCGTTAAAACGATGCCGCACGCGCAACTCGCGCAAAACATCAACCAGCAACATCATGGTGTGGTCCGGGCTTTTCATGACACCAGAACTGAGGAACAGACCCTCAATATAATTGCGCCTG
>JAJDJF010000132.1 GCA_030267065.1 Desulfovibrio sp. OttesenSCG-928-C06
GAAAGAGGCGGTGATCAGGTCGGTTTCTGGCCACTTGGCAGGATCGCGCATGATGCCGGGGCTTTCGCTCATGAGCGGCAGACCGCTGCGTTTGCCAAAGCCAAACTTGTGCAGATACTCGCCGTAGCTTTTTGCGCCCAGTTCAAGGCCAATCTTGCCAACACCGATATTACTGGAATACTTGAGGATTTCCTCAACAGTCAAATCGCCGCTCGGCTTGGTATCCTTGACCGTGTGCTTGCGCAGCTTCCATTTGCCGTTTTCGCAAAAGAAGACGGTGTCGCGCTTGACCTTGCCTTCCTGCAGGGCCGCGCCCACCAGAAATGGCTTGATTGTGGAGCCCGGTTCCAGCGCGTCCAGCGCCATGCGGTTACGCCGCACGGCTTCGGGGTGCTTGTTGTAGACATTGGGGTTAAAGAACGGATATTGCGCCCAGGCCAGCACATCGCCACTGGGTACGTCCAGCACAAGGCAACCGCCCCAGACCGCATCGTTAAAGTCAACAGCCTTGGCAAGGGCTGCCTCGGCAAAGTACTGAATCTGAACGTCCAGCGTCAGGTGCAAATCCTGCCCGGAAAGGTCGTCCGCTTCTTCGCGCCCGTCAAGGTAAAGCCTGCCGCCGCGCCCGTCGCGCTGCACGATTTTGCGCAGTTCCTGACCGGAAAGGCGCTCGTTAAACGCGCCCTCAAGCCCGTCCAGCCCCTTGTCGTCGATATTTACAAAGCCAAGCAGTTGTCCGGCCAGATGCTTGTAGGGGTAAACCCGCTCGTATTCCTTTTGCAGGTAAAGGCCGGAAAACTCGGATTCGGCAATGGCCTTGGCCTTGCGATCGGAAATTTTGCGGGCAATCCAGACAAAGCCCTTTTTGCCGCCAAGAGTGGAGCGAAGCTTGTTTTCCGGCACTCCGAGAGTTTTGGACAAAAATGCAGTGGTAGCCGGAAGATCCGTAATTTCAGACGGACGGGCCGACAGGGAGAAGCTTTCTACGCTAACAGCCAGAACGTTGCCGTTGCGGTCATAAATGGTGCCGCGCTTGCCGGATATAACCTCGGCTGTGGCGTGCTGGCGTTGCGCGCGCGAGGCGTATTCCGGCCCTTCAACAACCTGTAGCACATAAAAACGGCTCCAGAGCAGCGCCCAGACAGCAAGAAAACCAACCGCCACCAGCAGCAGGAAAAAGCGTCCCCAGTCACGGGGCTTAGCTTCCGCAGCCTCATGGCCCACCCGCCGGTTGGACTTGATTTTCTTGTTTTGTGTGTTTCTGAAAGCCATTCTGATTATCCGCTTGTCTTGTTTTGTCTGCCTTTTAACTTTGGCGCGTTACTGGCGCATCATTGGCGCGTCATTAGCGCATAAGGGAATGCCTACGGCAGCCGGTGCGATGTTAATGCATAAACCGCTTCTGGTTTTGATCCGCGCTGCGCAGGCCCAGTTCAGCCGCCCGCCGGTCCAGATAGTATGGCGAGAGCAGCCTGTCGCGCTCCACGCCCAGCTTGGCGTTAAAGCTGATCATCTCGCCAAGCACCTGTTGCTGCCGTTTTAGCTCGTAAGCCAGCCCGGCGCGCTGGGTGTTGGTCCAGACAAGGCTGAGAGCCAGCGCGAAGTTACACAGAATCGACAAAACCATGCCCGCCATCACAAACTTTTTCATAAATATCTTTGCGGCACCGCAAAACGCGTTAGCGCCGCCCTCCCCTTTTTCCGCCGCCTTGCCGCGAATTGCCGCGCCCGGAATTACCAGACCCGCGCCTGCCGCCATGCGCTCCGTCTGCCCCTGAATCCATTGAGGGAGGCAGCGAAAACGGCTTGTCTGTGCGCTCGGCCACCCGCAGCTTGGCACTTCTGGAACGCGAATTGACCTTTACTTCTTCCGGCGTGGCTTCCAGCGCTTTTTTTGTCACCAGCCTGAGGCTCGCCTCGTGCCCGCAGCGGCAATGCAAGATACTGGGCGGGCAAAGGCAGCCAGTGGAGGCTGTTCTGAAAAAATGCTTGACGATGCGGTCTTCCAGCGAGTGAAAGCTGATTACCGCTACGCGCCCGCCCGGGGCCAGACGCGGCACAATGCGCTCCAGAAAGGCTTCCAGCTGCGCCAGTTCCTCGTTCACAACCAGCCGCAGGGCCTGAAAAGTGCGCGTGGCCGGGTGGTTGCGCGCTGTGGCACGCCACTTGGGGGGATAGGCGTTTTCCACAATGGAAGCCAGTTCCAGCGTAGTCTCGATGGGCTTTGCGGAACGGGCATCGTCAATAGCCCGGGCAATGCGCCCGGCTTGCGGCTCTTCGCCATAAATTTCGATGATTTCCTTAAGGCGCTGCACTGTTGCCCGGTTGACCAGCGCTGCTGCAGGCTCATGCCCCCCGTTGGGGTTCATGCGCATGTCCAGCGGCCCGTCATGCAGAAAACTGAAGCCGCGTTCCGGCTTGTCCAGTTGCAGCGAAGAAACCCCCAAATCAACAAGCGCCCCGTCAATATAATCCCAGCCCAGTTCATCAAGCGCGTCTTCAAAATCTGCAAAAGC
>JAJDJF010000129.1 GCA_030267065.1 Desulfovibrio sp. OttesenSCG-928-C06
AGAATTTCATCTGCCAACCCGGCATCAACAACAGCCTTGGGCATGCCGTAAACAACGCACGAAGCCTCGCTCTGGGCCAGCATCTTGCCGCCCTTGCCCTTGAGTATCTTCGTGCCTTCAATACCGTCATTGCCCATGCCGGTTAGCATGACACCCAATGCGCGCCGCCCCTGGGATTCCCCCACCGAACCAATCAGTTCGTTGGCCGAAGGCTTGTAAAGGGCGCTTTTCGGCTCGTTTGAAATATGCAGCGTTCTGTTGGCAAGTCTAGCCTGCAAACGCATATGTAATCCTCCGGGGGCGATATAGGCAATCCCATCACGGATCTTCTCGCCATGTTCCGCCTCTTTCACGCCGATACTGCACATCCCGTCCAGGCGCTTTGCAAAAGGGCCGGTAAAGGCGGCAGGCATATGCTGCGCGATGAGTATCGGGGCCGGAAAATCCGCAGGCAGCGCCTGAAGAATTTTCTGGACAGCCGGGGGCCCGCCCGTGGAAACACCAATGGCTACTATATCACGCAACTGGCTTCTTCCTGCCGGTCTGACTATGGCGCTGGGGGCCGAAGCCGCTGGTGCGGCCGCAGTTTTTTCACCAAGCCCGGCCTTTACATATGTCGGCGAAGTCTTGATGGGCGGGGCCGTATACGACCGGATGGCCGCGCGGCGTTCCACAAAAGCCCTGCGCCGGGCCACAGCCTTTACCTTATCGATCAGTTCCTTCTCCTGGTTTACTATGTCCAGCGAGACAGTTGATTGCGGTTTTGGAACAAAATCCAACGCGCCATACTCCATGGCCTTGAGCGTTTCTTCAGCCCCCTCTTTGGTCAGGGAGCTGACCATCAGTACAGGGCGGGGCATATCCTTCATGATGTGCTGCAAGGCCGTAAGGCCGTCCATACGCGGCATTTCAACATCAAGGGTGACAACGTCTGGATCGAGTTTTGGAATTTTTTCCAAAGCCTCAAGACCATTCCCGGCAGTGCCCACAATATTGATTTCCGGATCTTTCTCGAAAATCAGGGTTAACGCCTTGCGCATGAAGGCAGAGTCATCAACGATTAAAAGTTTGATCACAGAATTCCTCAAATACAATTAGCGGATAACGCGGAGTTTTTTATTCATCCGCAAGCTTTATTTCCTCAATTGGTCAGCCTGTGCATTAGCGGAACAGCAGGCACACACCCTTGTAAAAAGCGCGCCAAACCCCGATAATACATCAAACTTGAATTGTTATAACACAAAGTCCCTAGAAGTTACAGCCCTGAGGATATAAAAACTTGCTTAACATCGAGATTTCCATGCATCCCGTCTTACGGCACAGAACCGGATTTCGTGCTGCGCCTAGGCAACACAGCACCGCAAACCACCTGAACTTAAAGGAAAAAAAGTTTTTTCGCAAAATAACTTGCCAAGCCTGCGAGTTTCACCTATAACCCCTTTCTCAAACGGGATGTGGCTCAGCTTGGCTAGAGCGCTGCGTTCGGGACGCAGAGGTCGGAGGTTCAAATCCTCTCATCCCGACCACTTTTCCGGGGCCAGACAATGTCTGGCCCTTTTCTTTTTATCTCGCCCGCCTTTGCAGAAAATCACCAGCCACCTGATGCCGGCTCACCTGCCCGCCAACAATCAATAAACATAATTTTACAAAAAAATCTATATTTTTCAGCGCACTATCTCTCAAGAGCAGTACTGGAATCATTAAACAGCCCCTGTAGCAACATACTTGAAGTCAGGTTGCTACAGGGGCTGTTAATACAACCATCCGTAAAAGTCTGTCTGCTGTACTAAATCCTACACGCCCAGCCGGGAAGCAACCTCTGGCCAGACCAGCTCCGGAGTCAGCAGGGTCATGCAGTGGTGATGCCCCCTGGGGCAGCTTTGCGGTCCGTGCAGTCCACAGGGGCGGCAGTCAAGATTGGTTGCTTCCATCATGATGGAGTCTTTGCCGCGCGGTGCGAACCCAAGTTTGCGCACAGTGGGGCCAAAAAGCGCCACCACTGGTACCCGCTGGCTCCAGGCCATGTGCATGGGACCGGAATCATTGGTGAGATAGCAATTCAGCCGACCGATATAAGCCGCCAAATCCACCAGCGACAAAGCGCCTGAAAGATTCTTTATGCGCCCGGCAACGGATTCACCAAGCTTTTCGCGCATCAGCGCTTCTGCCCTGCAAGCCATATCCTCTTCGCCCGGACCTGCGAACAGGACCACCTGAGCCCCGGCAGACAGCGCGCGTGCTCCGGTTTCCGCAAAATATTCCACCGGCCAGCGCTTGGTTCCCCAAACTGAACCCGGATGCATGCCAAGCACCGGGCCGCTGAAATTTGCCGCAAAGAACTCTTCTGCCCGTTCTCGCGCATCAACCGGCAAAACCAGCTCAGGCCAGTCTGAAACATGCTCCGGAGCCAAAGATAACGGCTCCAGCAGACGCAACAGGCGCTCTATCTCCTGAAACTCGTAAAAACAGCGCTCTACCCTGTCCGTATAAAACAGGGGACTAAACCACTGCCCGGAATAACCTATGCGCCTTCCGGCCCCGCTGCCTCTGGCAATCATGGCGCTACGAA
>JAJDJF010000131.1 GCA_030267065.1 Desulfovibrio sp. OttesenSCG-928-C06
TCCGAGGGGTCGTAGGCTTCGGCCTGGGCCTGCTGTTCGGCGCGGGCTTCTTCGCTCACGCTCTGCTCGACAACTTCGCTTCCGGCAGTTTTGCCTTGCAGGCCGGACTCGTTATTCTCGTCAACCCTGTCAAAGCTGACCACATGCCCGCCTTCGTCAATGGAAACCAGACGCACGCCCTGAGTGGCGCGTCCGATGCTGTTGATTTCCTTTACGCCGATGCGGATGATCTTGTTGGTGGAGGTGAGCAGCAAGAGCGCGTCCGTATCCACCACGGCCATGGCGCCGATAACCGCGCCGGTTTTGCTGGTAACCTTGAAGTTGATAACGCCGTAACCGCCGCGCGACTGGACGCGGTAAAGCTCCAGCTTGGTGCGTTTGCCGTAGCCGTTGCTGGATACGGTCATGATGGTGGCGGCCTCGTCGTCCTGATCCATGATCACACAGGCAACAACGCGGTCGCCACGGCGCAGGGCAATGCCTTTAACGCCGGTAGCCGTGCGGCCCATGGAGCGGACATCGCGGCAGCTAAAGCGGATAGCCATGCCGTTTTCGGTGGTCAGAACAACATGGCTGCTGTCGCTGACTTCACGCACGGCGATCAGTTCGTCATCATCACGCAAGCCAAGGGCCTGAATGCCGGTTTTGCGGCAACGGGCGTAAAGCTGCGCGTCCGAGCGCTTGACCATGCCGTTGCGGGTAGAGAAGAAGAATGACTTGTTCTCTGTAAACTCGCGCACGGTCAGAACGGTGGCTATGTATTCGTCTTTGTCCAGCGACAGCAGGTTGGCTATGTGCATACCCTTGGCTGTGCGGCTGCCTTCGGGTACCTGATGCACCTTGAGCTGGTGCATGCGCCCGCGGTTGGTAAAGAGCAGCAGGTACTGGTGATTTGAAGTGGTGACGAAATCCTGCACGAAATCGTCCTCGCCAGTGTGTACCCCGGCAATGCCCTTGCCGCCGCGCTTTTGCTGCTGGTAAACATCAATGCTGGTGCGCTTGATGTAACCACGGCGCGACAGGGTGATAACCACATCGTCATCCGGGATCAGGTCCTCGATGTCGATGCCGGTAAGCTCGTCGTACAGCACTTCGGTGCGGCGGGGGTTTCCGAAAGTTGTCTTGATATCCTCAAGTTCTTCCTTGATAACACCGCGCAGAACTGCCTCATCGTCAAGAATGGACTTGAGGTAGGTGATGAGTTTGAGCAGTTCGCGGTATTCCTCAAGCAGCTTTTCGTGCTCGAGGTTGGTCAGGCGTTGCAGGCGCATATCCAGAATGGCCTGAGCCTGCACCTCGCTGAAGCTGAAGCGCTCCATCAGGGAAGTTTTGGCTTCTGGCGGGGTTTTGGAGGCGCGAATCAACGCGACCACTTCATCGATGTTATCGAGAGCGATGCGCAAACCTTCCAGAATATGGGCGCGGGCCTCGGACTTGTTCAGGTCGTAGCGGGTGCGCCGGATAATAACCACCCGGCGATGCTCAAGGAACTGCTCAAGGGCGGTTTTCAGGTTCAGAAGCTGCGGGCGGTTGTTAACAACTGCCAGCATGTTGAATCCGAAAGAACTTTCCAGAGCGGTAAATTTGTACAGCGAGTTGACCACGATGTCAGGAATAATCCCGCGCTTGAGGTCAATGACGATGCGGATGCCCTTACGGTCGGATTCGTCACGCAGGTCAGCCACGCCGTCAATTTTGCGGTCGTTGATCAGCTCGGCAATCTTGGTTACCAGACTGGACTTGTTCAGGCCAAAGGGAATTTCCCTGATAACAATGGCCTCGCCGCCTTTTTTGCGCTGCTCAATCTCAACCTTGCCGCGCACCTTAACCGAGCCGCGCCCGGTGTGGTAAGCGTCGTGCATGCCCTTTCCGGCGTATACATAACCGCCGGTGGGGAAGTCCGGACCCTTTACATGGGCCATCAGGTCTTCGATGGTGCAGTCGTTGTCATCCAGCAGCAGGAGCAGGGCGTCGCAAAGCTCGCTCAGGTTGTGCGGCGGAATATTGGTGGCCATACCAACCGCAATACCCGAAGAACCGTTCAGCAAAAGCTGCGGAACCTTGGTGGGCAGAACGCCAGGCTCTTGCAGGGTGTTATCGTAGTTGGGGCGGAACTCGACCGTATCTTTTTCGATATCAGCCAGAAACTCGCCAGCCAGACGCGACATGCGCACTTCGGTGTAACGCATGGCCGCTGCGGAGTCGCCGTCAATAGAACCGAAGTTACCCTGACCTTCAACCAGCAGCTCGCGCATGGAAAAATCCTGCGCCATGCGTACCAGTGCGTCGTAAACCGCCGAGTCGCCGTGCGGGTGGTACTTACCGATAACGTCACCGACTACGCGGGCCGATTTTTTGGGAGCGCGGTTGTAGCTGTTGCCAAGCTCGTGCTGGGCAAACATGATGCGGCGGTGTACCGGCTTGAGGCCGTCACGGGCATCAGGAATAGCGCGGCCGATAATAACCGACAGCGAATACTCCAGATAGGATTTACGCAGCTCTTTCTCAATACTAATCTG
>JAJDJF010000133.1 GCA_030267065.1 Desulfovibrio sp. OttesenSCG-928-C06
AAGGACGCCGCAAAGCTGAGCAGGTAGGCCAGCAGGTTGCTCCAGGCGGAATCGTTTAGCAGCGCGTGCAGCACATCCACCGTCCAGCCGTGTACATGGCTGTTGCCTGCCACGGCAATGCCCAGAACCACCCCGACAAGGCCGGTCAGTTCGGCAATCAGGCCGCGTAAAAGGCCGCGCACGGCAAACACCAGCAGCAGCCCGCCAAGCAGCAGATCCAGAAAATTAATTGAGTCGAGAGGAGGAAGATTCATGTGTGAAATGCTCTAAACTGATCGAATCAGACAAAAATACGTCAAAGAACCACGGGCAGGCCGCCCAGACGGATGCTCAAGCGGCCCGGACCAGTCCTAAAACACGCTGAACTTGTTCATGGAAAACGCGGCGTAAAGCTCGGCCAGCAGCCCCATGTTATGCCACAGGTCCACAATGAAATCCGCAATGCGCGACTGCCGGAACAGGGCATCCCACGGCAAACGCATGCCGGAAGCCAGAATGATGAACATGGTGCAGTCCATGAAAGCGCGCAGCAGGGTTGCAACGCCGCCCAGCAGGGCACATGGTACGCCCTTGGTGCGCAGTTCGCGCAGGGGGCGAATCAGACCGAGAATTACCTGAAAAATCAGGAGCGCAATGTAGTAGACCGCAATATAGGCAATAGCGCGGGAAAGCCCAATGGAGAAAAACGAAAGCCAGTCCGTTACCTGACTGTGTACCTGCGGATTAAGCGTAACAACTGCGGCAAGCGCGGCAGACAGCAGCCAGCGCAACTCGCGCCCAAGGCTGCGTACGATTCCGTAAATGAACATGGCCAGCAAAAAAACGCTAAAAATGATATCCGGCGTGCTCACAAATCCGATGACAGGCAATTCCATATATTTATCCGCGCGTTGTTTTGGTTCAGCTTTGCAATATCAAAAATCAATATTCAGCCAGAGCATTTTAATTTTGAAATTATACAGCAACCTGTTTCATAATGCTGCAAGTTCTACTTTTGCAGGGACTTTGAAAATCATCTGATTTTTCTACATACGCAAAGCCTGAAGCAAGCTTTGCCAAAGGCACGCTGCACTGTTCGCTTGCGGGCGCCGCCCCTATTCGTGACCGGGCAGCACTACGGAATAGCTACCTTCGCCGCTTTGCAGCTTGGGGCATTCCTTGCTCAGATCGCAAATATCGCACCCGCCGCGGAAGGGATAATAAGTTGCCACGGCATAGCGACGGCACAGGGCCAGAGCGGGGTTTTCCTCATCCTCGTGGCGCAGGCCTTCAGCTTCAAGGGCCAGCTTCAGGTCAAGGGTCGGGCGCGGAGCAGGGGCGCAACCGGCCTCGGCAACTTCCGGCAGCAGGTCGTAGATGGCGCACATGCACATGGTCTGGGCCAGAGAGTTGAACATGTAGGCTTCGCTTGGCGCATCTTCCCAGATATCGTCAATCTTGTCCTCTATTTCCTTGTCCAGCCACACAGCCAGATACGAATCCTTGCCAATGGCAATGCGCCGGGCATGCAGATGCGGCATCCAGTCGGCCCAGCTCTCGGCCAGCCGATCCATCAGGCCGCCTTCAATGCGGCTTTCCTGGCTGTTTTCGAGCAACAGCTCGATATCCATGTAGGGAGCAACCTTTAATACTTCAGTGCTGAATTGCGACACTTTTTTCTCCTCTTGCGCGGCATGCGGCAAGCGCTTCGTACCCAGTGGCATTTTGTATGGCAGACCGGATAAGACCGTTACCGCTGCCCGTCTGAGAGCAGGGTAACACTTTGAGCCGCCCTGAAAATCCGCGAATAATCCGCCGCAGATTACGGCCTGCTGACCCGGCAGTCAACAAGATTTACAGCCGGGCGCAAGGGGGCGCACAAAGCGGATAAAGTAAAAAAAGACCTAAGAACCGGCCAGCAATTCTTCCAGCCGTTTCATTATGCCTGCGAAACCGAACGAACGGACAATCGCCGCCGCCTGCCCGGGCAAGCCGGGGTCCAGCCTGCCCTCGGCCGCACGCCGCATCAGCCCGGCCATGGCGGCCAGATCCGGCTCGGCCCAGCGCATTTCGCTTGTGAACAGCGGGACCATTTTGCACATCTCCTGCGAAACCGGAACCAGCGAGTACGGCACCGGCAGGCTATTGGCATTGTTCATGAACTGCATGTTGCCGGAATAGCCGGTGGCGATTACCGGCTTGCCAAAGGCCATGGCGCTGGAAAGACCCAGCCCCCAGCCCTCGGAATGATGCGCGCTGACATAGGCATCGCACGAGCCATACAGGGCTGCCATGCGCCCTTCCGAAAGATCGCCCGTGATACTGCTTACGCCCTCAATGCCGCTAAAATCCATATCCAGACGGTATTGCTTGAGCAGCAGGTGCACCGGGCGCGCGGTCATCTTGCGCAGCAGCCCGTAAGCCGTGAGCAGGCCGCGCAGATTTTTGCGCGGGTTGATGGCATCCACCACCGAGAGAAAAACAAAGGGAGCGTTGCGCTGCGCCGCGCTGCCCGAAGCACTGCGGCCCG
>JAJDJF010000135.1 GCA_030267065.1 Desulfovibrio sp. OttesenSCG-928-C06
GCCCCAACGGTGCGGGCAAAACTACGCTCATCAACATCCTTACCGGTTTGCAGACGCCGGACAGCGGCTCGATTCTGTACCACGGCGAGACTTTCAACCCGGAGAGTTTGCCGCGCAAACGGCTGCTGGGCGTGGTGCCGCAAAACAACAATATCGAACGGGATCTCAGCGTTGAGGACAACCTGAAAATTCACGGTTTTCTGTTTGGCATGGGCAAGCAGGCCCTTGCGGATAAAATAGCAGAAGTTCTTGATATTGTTGACTTGAGCGAACAGCGGTACAAGATTGCCAGCGAGCTTTCCGGCGGCATGAAGCGGCGGCTGGTTATTGCCCGCGCCCTGCTGCATGACCCGCAAATACTGTTTCTTGATGAGCCGTCCACCGGGCTTGACCCCAGCACCAGGCGCAAGATTCACGACCTGATCCGCAGGCTCAACCGTAACGCGGGGGTCAGCGTGTTCCTGACCACGCACTACATAGAAGAGGCGGATATGCTCAGCTCCCGCGTGGTGCTGATCAATCAGGGGCGCATTGCCGCTTCCGGCACGCCGGAACAGCTCAAGAGCGGCATCGGCAAGTACGCACTGGAGTACACCGGCGGCGAGGAGCTCCAGATTCAATACTTCAACGACCGCGACGCCGCCATGAGCGCGGCCCAGTCCTGCGGGCAGAACATACGCATCCGCGACGTCACGCTGGAAGACGCTTACATAAAGCTCACCGGCAGGAAAATAGGCGGTTAGGGCAAGATGCTTAACGGAATCAAAGGCATATATTACCGCGAAATACGGGTGATGCGCACAAGAATACGGCGCAGCATTGTTGCGTCCATGGTCTCGCCCGCGCTATTTCTGGTGGCTTTCGGCTATGGGCTGGGGCGCGGGCAGGCCTATGGCGGCCTTGCCTACCTGGACTTCCTGTTTGCCGGGCTGCTGGCCATGTCCACCCTGAACGCCTGCTACGGACTTGGCACCGATATCAACATCGCCCGTTTTTACTTCAAAACCTTTGATGAATACCTGATCGCGCCAGTGCCGCGCTGGCAGGTGGTAGCGGGCGAAGTGCTGTTCGGCATGACCAAGGGGATGATCAACGTCGGCCTGTTCTTTGCCTATGCCCTGATTGCGGATCTGAACATCCACGTTACCCCGCTGTTTGTTCTGGCCCTGCTCATGCATATGGCGATTTTCTCGCTGCTGGGCTTTATTGTGGCGCTGGCTGTGCGCAATCACGGCGATCAGTCTTCCATCAGCACCTTTCTGATTACGCCGATGACCTTCCTATCCGGCGTGTTTTTCCCCGTTGAGCAGGCCCCGCAGGTTTTGCAGTGGATTGTCACGCTGTTCCCGGTCAGCCATTCCGTCAGCCTGATGCGCGCAAGCCTGACCGGAGGCGAGGCCGCACTGTGGCATCTGGCGGCCCTTGCCGTATTTCTGGTGCTGTTTGCCGCCGCTGCCCTGCGGCTGGCCCGGAGGACACAGGGATGAGCGCCAAAACGCGCACCCTTGCCCTGCTGGGAGTGTTGCTGCTGGCTATTCTGGCCGGAGCGCTGTTCGGGCAAGTGAGCGTTTTTCCGCTGGATAGCGAGAACCTGCGTCTGATTTGGAATTTTCGCCTGCCACGGGTGCTGTTTGCCGCCATCAACGGGGCAATTCTGGCTCTGGCCGGGGTGCTCTACCAGATAGCCCTGCGCAACCCCATGGCAGACGGCTTCACAACCGGGGCCGCATCGTCCGCAGCTTTTGGGGGCTGCCTTGCGCTGGTACTGTGGGGCTCGTCCACCCTGATTTCCCTTAGCGCCATTGCCTTTGCCGGGGCCGGTATTTTTGTTGTGCGCCGCATTGCGACCATGGCCGGGGACGGGGCGCGCGTTACCATTATTCTGGCCGGGATAGCCCTTTCCGTTGTTTCCGGCTCGGGAATCAGCTTTCTCAAGTACTTTTTTGAAGATTCGCTCGGCAGCATGGTCTTCTGGCTGATGGGCGGCCTGTCTGCAGGGACATTCGCCAAAATCGGGATACTTGCGCTGATTTTCGGCGCGTCCATGACCGCCCTCTGGCTTGACCGCAAACGTCTGGCCCTGTTGTTTCTTGATGATTACTCCGCCCAGACCTCCGGTGCCAACGTGCGGCGCATGCGCGAGGCGCTGTTTGTGCTCACCACCATTCTGGTTGCCATGAGCGTTAGCTTTTGCGGCGTAATCGGCTTTTTGGGACTGATGGTGCCCCATGCGGTGCGGGCACTTCTGGGCAATGACATCAAAACCCAGCTTGTCTGCTCGCCCCTGCTCGGCTCCATCGCGCTGGTGCTGTTCGATCTGGTCTCGCGCATAATTCTGCCGCATGGCGGCGAATTGCCGGTGGGCATCATCACATCGGTTGCCGGGGGTATTTTCTTTTTTCTGCTGCTGATGCGCCGTGGCGGCAGGGTC
>JAJDJF010000134.1 GCA_030267065.1 Desulfovibrio sp. OttesenSCG-928-C06
AGCGCCTTGATTGCCTTAGTAATGATGAACTGGGCCAGCTCTCCAGCAACCTGAACGCCCTGCTTGACCACCTGAACCGGCAGCTGGCTTTTTCCAACGGTGTGCTTGGCGGCGTAACCGTGCCCTGCTCGGTATTCTCGCCGGAAGACAAAACCGTTTATACCAACAAGCTGATGCTCGACCTACTCGAACTGGGCGGCAAACCGGAAGACTACTACGGACAATCTTCCGGCGAGTATATCTGGGGAGATGCATCCAGAGAGACAATTTCATCGCAGGCCCTGCGCGAAAACCGCCTGCTCAGCACCCAGCGCGCCTTTAAAACCAGAAAAGGCAAAGAAAGACACGCCATGATTTCCTCTGCGCCATTCCATGACAAGCAGGGCAACATTCTCGGCACCCTGTCAATCTGGGTGGACGTAACAGAGGTGGTGGAAAAGCAGCAGGTTATCGAAGAGAACAACCGCAAAATAGCCGAAACCGCAGCTTCGGCCATGACAATTGCCGAGAATGTCTCCAGCGCTAGTGCCCAGATATCTGTGCAGGTAGAGCAGGCCACCAAGGGCGCGATGATACAGCGCGACCGGGTGGGTGATACAGCCGCTTCCATGACCCAGATGAACGCCACAGTGCTGGAAGTAGCCAAAAGCGCCTCCAATGCCTCCCAAACAGCATCAGAAGCGCAGAACATGGCGCACGAAGGCTCCGGCACGGTAAGGGCGGTGCTTGACGGCATCAGCCGCATTGAACAGTACGCGGGTGACGTGAGCACCAGTATGGATGCTCTTGGCACGCAGGCGAGCAACATTGGACAAATTATCAACGTAATCAATGATATTGCGGATCAGACCAACCTGCTGGCCCTGAACGCCGCCATTGAAGCAGCCCGGGCCGGGGACGCCGGACGCGGCTTTGCCGTTGTAGCTGACGAGGTACGCAAGCTGGCCGAAAAAACCATGCAGGCCACTCAGGAAGTAAGCAATGTGGTCACCGGCATCCAGAATGGCACCAAAGAAAGCATCCAGAACGTGGAAAAAGCGGCCGGAGCCATCAACGATGCGACCGGGCTGGCGGAAAAAGCCGGCGAAAGCCTCTCCACCATTGTGACGCTGGTAGCTGAAACAGCGGATCAGGTGCGCTCAATCGCCACTGCCGCGGAAGAACAGTCCGCTACCAGCGGCGAGATAAACAGGGCGATTGATTCAGTAAGCAATGTCTCGCAGGAGACCTCCATGGCCATGAACGAAGCAGCCCGCGCGGTCGAACATCTGGCGGATCAGGCCCGGACCCTGCGCCAGCTCATCAACGGCCTCACACAATCCTGACCCCCCAACAGGCGGGCGAAAAGACCAATCCTGAAAGTCTTTTTGCCTGCCACCCTATATACAAAAAAAACGGAGGGCGCGATTTTCGCGCCCTCCGTGCATTTTATAAGGTCAGATACCGGCCGTTATTCGCCAAGGCCGGGCAGCCCTGCGAGCTGCTCAAGCATCTTGAAGCGGTCGATGTACTGTCTTTCCAGTTCTTCACGCAGAGCCTTGGATTCTTCGGGAATCTGCTTGGAGAGCTGGGCATAACGGTTTTCGCCCATCAGGAAGTCCTGAATGGTTCCGTTGGGAGCCTTGGAGTCAATCTGCAGGGGGTTCTTGCCCTCGGCAGCCAGTTCCGGGTTGAAGCGGTACAGCGGCCAGTAGCCGGACTCGGTAGCCTGCTTGGATTCTTCCATGCTCTTGCCCATACCAGCACGCAGACCCTGGTTGATGCAGGGAGCGTAAGCAATGATGATGGAGGGACCCTTGTAAGCTTCGGCTTCCTTGAAGGCCTTGAGAACCTGGTTCTTGTTGGCACCCATTGAGACGGTAGCCACATAAACGTAGCCGTAGCTCATCAGGATGCGGCCCAGGTCTTTTTTGCCGGTGCGCTTGCCTGCGGCTGCGAACTTGGCAACGGAACCCAGCGGGGTAGCCTTGGAGGACTGACCGCCGGTGTTGGAGTACACTTCGGTATCCATGACCAGAATGTTGATGTCTTCGCCGGAAGCCATCACATGGTCCAGACCGCCAAAGCCGATGTCGTAGGCCCAGCCGTCGCCACCGAAGATCCACAGGGACTTCTTGGTGAACAGGTCAGACATGCCCCAGATTTCTTCAGCAAGGTGGTTGTGGCCAAGCTTGCCGATTTCGTCCAGAACTGCATCACCGGTCTTGCGGGAAGCGTCGCCGTCGTCTTTTGCGGCCATCCATGCGTCAATGGCTTCTTTCAGTTCCGGATGAGCTTCTGCGCTGCCCTTGAGCTGGGTGAGCAGATCCACCAGTTTGTTGCGGCGCTGGCTGTAAGCCATGTTGATGCCGTAGCCGAATTCGGCCGCATCTTCAAAGAGGGAGTTGCCCCAGGCCGGGCCGTGTCCTTCCTTGTTGGTGGTGTACGGGGTG
>JAJDJF010000136.1 GCA_030267065.1 Desulfovibrio sp. OttesenSCG-928-C06
TTGGCAAACAGGGTTTGCTCCATCATCCAGCCGGATTTTTTGGCTCCGGAGCCGGTTGTTTCAACCTTGGCCCATATGCCCCGCAGTTCCAGCAGACGCAGCGGTGTGTCCTGCTTTACGCTTGTGACTACCGGAGAAAGATCGTCCGGTTCCGCATACATGACAGGTTCGCCGTCTTCCGTGGACGAGGCGCAGGTACCTAGAACAGAGGCGTGCATCCAGCCGGTGGAGTCATCATAAAGGTGCACGTTGAGCCACGGGCCTTCCTGCCCGGTTGCGGTTACCGCGCGCATTTCAAGCTCCTCTTCCGTTTTGGGAACGCCGGGGAGAACCCTGATGACTGCACCGCCGGGGGCGCTGCGCACATTGGTTCCCTTGTGGTCATTGTCGGTGACCAGAAGGGGGAGGCCACTATCCTGCGCATATGCGGGCGTTACCAGCAGTAATAAAAAAAGCGGTATGAATATGTATTTCATGGCTTCTCCTGATTAGGTCATTTCAGCTTTGAACTCTTTTGACTGCGGGTGCTGCTATTGCCCTGAGCTGCGTTAATTCTTTACGGCAGCTTTGCAGTAACAGCTTTTACCGGCTTGCCTTCCGGAAACTCTTCCCACGCCTTTGCGGAGGGCAGGCACAGCTCGGCTGCCGTAGCCACAAGCCCGGTTTCGTCAAGTCCGGTCAGGGTGTAGTCGCAAAGATCCGTGCCGGAAAGAAGCCGGGAGCTTTTTTGCGTTTCGAACATATAGTAGCTTACGGAAACCGGGCCGCACGGGTCATAACCGCAGGAGCGCCCGTGTCCGGATTCATTCATGTTGGAGAACAGAACTCCGTCCTCACCTACCCAGACAAGTTCCGGGTTGTCCGGGGTCTGGTAGTAGGTGACATCCCCCAGCAGCTCCATCTGGGGGTAAGAGAAGAAGACCCAGTTACGCACATGGCTTGTGCCTGCGTCCATGGCCAGAATTTTTTTGTTGGGCGAAAACCTTACATCCGCGCAGAACTCTGCTTCATCCGTGGATGCAAATGCCACAGGCCTGCCGTTGCCTTTGAAAATATACAGCCCGGCAGCTATGCCCTGTTCCGCTGCGTCGTCCGGACCAACTCCGAGAAAGCGCATATCAGTGCCGTCAATGGGCTGGGCCGGGAACATGTTTTGATCCAGCGGCGTGCTCCCGTTGTTTTTCACAAGAAAAATCTGATCGTCCTTAAGGTTCAGCTCCGCGCCGGAATCAGCCGCAAAAGCCGGAATAGCCGTAATAAGGCTGAGGAGTATGGCAAATATTATGTGTCGCATAAAGATCCCCCTGGTAAAATTTGGAGCGCCGCAAAACGTTGCGACGCTACCGGGCTTTTGCAAGTTCGAGGCCAGCAGGCGGTAGGGTTGCGTGTGCACAGGACTGTTGCTTTTTTGCAGGAGCGCGCCAGCCTTCCGGATGCCTGCCGGATGAGGGAAAAAGCCGCCATGCAATAATTTGAAGCAGGAGTCTCTGGTTATTTCTGCAAAGCGTTTGCGCTTTGTATCATCCAGACTCCTTGAAAATTGGGATAGGGGCGTTTGCTCTTAACCGTCCGGATAATTGGCGATGGTTATCTGTCTGCCCATTATTTTGGCAGTTGCGATTTTTTTGCAAGGCGGCACAGCCGTGGCGTAATGACTGCCGGGCAAGTAATCCAAAGCCGGGCGCTATAGTTCCCGTGTTGGCACAAGTTGTGCTACTTTTCGGCATGACAAAAGTTTTTCACTGGACAATATATTAAGGAGATTCCCTATGTTTCGTTCTGCTTTTTTGGCGCTGGTCATGACATTCGTTCTTGCATGTGCCGCACAGCCTTCTTTTGCCGCCGGGTATAATGCCGGTTCTTTCACCGCAAACCTGCCTGCTGGCTGGACCATGACCCAGGACGAAGAGGTTACGAACTTCGCTGAGCCGTCCGGTCCGCTGGAGCTGGTGATTCTGATCAAAAAATACGATGACGAGTCCATTGATGATGTGGTGGCTGAAATGGCCGGACAGACTCCGGTGCAGTTTCTGGACGCCAACATCTACATCTATGAAGACAGCTCCGGCAGCCGCGGCTGGTGCATGCTGGCCGATGACGGCACCGTTGCCGACATCAGCACCAACATGGCCTATGTGAATATGAAGAGCTTTATCAGCGGACTCAATGCCGCAGGAGACGAACCGGGACTGGCGGAAATCTTCAAGGCTCTCGCGTCCTCCAAGCAGGCTGCTGACTGGCTGAATTACGTCACCCCCGCTTTTGCCGATTCGGAAGGCGGCAGCGATCCCGGCGATACCGAAGACGAAGGCACGCTGTTCGAGCACAAGACCTTTACCGCCACTATTCCCGTT
>JAJDJF010000137.1 GCA_030267065.1 Desulfovibrio sp. OttesenSCG-928-C06
TGGGCGTGGCGCCTTTGCGCGGACCTTTGCGGGTGCGTGCATTGGTGTGAGTGCGCTGGCCGCGGGTCGGAAGACCTCTGCGGTGACGCATGCCGCGGTAGCAGCCGATGTCCATCAGGCGCTTGATGTTCGAAGACACTTCGCGTCTGAGGTCACCCTCAACTTTGTGGTTCTGTTCAATCTCTTTACGGATTTCATTTACTTCATCAGCAGAAAGATCATCAATGCCGCGGGTCCAGTCAACACCGGTGGTGTCAAGGATCTGCAGCGCGGTGGTACGGCCGATTCCATAAATGTAAGTGAGGGCGATGTCGGCCCTCTTGCCTCTGGGCAAATCAACTCCAGCTATTCTGGCCACAATTTGACTCCTAGCTCGTATATTATCCCTGGCGCTGTTTGTGCCGGGGGTTTTCGCAGAGCACTCTCAAAATGCCCTTGCGGCGGATCACTTTGCACTTGGGGCAAATGCGCTTTACCGAAGGTCTGACTTTCATGACTTACTCCATTCCTATTATGCGGCAGAAAAGTCTGCCCGCTTGAAATCCGTACGCAAGAGCCGCCGGAACGGGAGGGTATAGCACCTTGTCTCCACTCCGTCAACCATGCGAATCAGAGCGCCCTGATTAAGCGCTCACCGGAACTTTTTGGCACCAGCCAATTTTGGCGCATATAGCCGCAAGCGGCTGTTGCACCTAGCAATCCAGAATTACAGGACCCCGCTGCGTTACCGCCACGCTGTGCTCAAAGTGCGCGGACAGGCTACGGTCACGGGTAACTGCGGTCCAGTCGTCTTCCAGAATATCCACTTCCCAGCTTCCCAGTGTAAGCATGGGCTCAATGGCGAGCACCATGCCTGGCTGCAAAGGCAAGTCCGGGGAGTTGCCGCTTACAAAGTTGGGAATCTCCGGCTTCTCGTGCAGGCGCAGACCAATGCCATGCCCAACGAAACGCTTGACTATCCCCATGCCGTGAGCATCGGCATGCTTTTGCACTGCGGCAGAAACGTCTTTAAGGTTGTTGCCCACTCTGGCAGCTTGCACTCCCAGCTCAAGGCACTCAGCCGTAACCTTCATCAAACGTTCCGCATCCGCGGAGATTTTGCCCACCGCAAAAGTGCGGGCAGCATCTCCGTGAAATCCTTCAACTACAACGCCCATGTCAAAGCTGACAATATCGCCCTCTTTAAGAATGCGCTTCTTGGAAGGGAAGCCGTGCACGATTTCCTCATTCACAGAGCAGCACAGAGCGAAAGGAAAACCGCCGTAGCCCTGAAAGGCCGGGCGGACGTTGTACTTTTTGCACATTTCCTGCGCGATTTCCTCAAAATGCATGGTCGGCAATCCGGGGGCCACTTCTTTGCCCATGGCCATCAGGATTTCATACACAATATGGTTGGCCTGCTTCATAAAGGCCAGTTCATTGTCATTTTTGAGGAATACGCCGCGATACTTTTTCATGTGCAGTAAATAAAAAAAAATTTAGCAAGGCCTCCGGCGGCTTAAGGAGGGCGCTGCCCTCCTTAAGAATCCACCCGCGAGGGGAAATGATTTCCCCTCGACCCCTCAAAAGGGGTAAGGCCTTATAGTTATCATGAACCGCCGGTATTCCCACCCATTCGGGGGGTGCAGGGGGAATCATTCCCCCTGCCGGGATTCTTAAGGGCAGAGCCCTTAAGCCGCCGGAGGCATTCTTAATTCAAACCAATCAAGCGCTAGGCGCGTCCCTTGATGCGGGTCTTGCCCATCAGACCTTCGTACTGTTTGGAAATCATGTGCGATTCCACCTTGGACATGAAGTCCATTGCCACGCCCACAACGATCAGGAGGCTGGTGCCGCCGTAATAGAAGGGGATGTGGAACTGGTTCATCAGAATCTGGGGAAGCACACAGATGGCGGAGATGTAAATCGCGCCCCAAACAGTAATACGGGTCAGCACTTTGTCGATGTATTCCTGGGTCTTCTGACCGGGACGGATGCCCGGCACGAAGCCGCCCTGTTTCTTCAGGTTTTCCGAGATATCCTTGGTATCAAAGATAATCGCGGTGTAGAAGAAGCAGAAGAATACAATCAGCGCAACATAAAGCACGTTATAAACGATGCCGCCCATGCTGAACCAGGAAGCCACGCCCTGAAGCCATTCAGCCGTTGATACCTGGGCCATGGTGGCCGGGAACATCAGAAGGCTGGAGGCGAAGATGGGCGGGATAACCCCGGCCGTGTTGATGCGCAGCGGCAGGTGCGTGCTCTGCCCGCCATACATTTTGCGGCCCATCTGACGCTTGGCGTAGTGGATGGGGATGCGGCGCTGGCCGCGTTCCATGAACACGATGAAGATCAGCACCGCCGCC
>JAJDJF010000138.1 GCA_030267065.1 Desulfovibrio sp. OttesenSCG-928-C06
TACTGGTGCTGAACAAGCCCAAGGGACCAACGTCCGCCGCCTGCATCGGGATGATCAAACGCAGGCTGGGGCAGAAAAAAATCGGCCATGCCGGGACGCTGGACCCTATGGCTACCGGCGTTTTGCTGGTGCTTTTGGGGCAAGCCACCAAAATTTCCGGCTATTTGATGGATGCCGGTGAAAAAATATATGGCGGAACGGTCAAATTCGGTATAAGTACCGATACCTGGGACGCGGAGGGGCAGATAGTTTCCGAATCCGCTCCCGCCCTGATTGACGCTGTGACGCATACAGCTCTTGAAGAAGCTGTTACCGGCTGGCTCGGCAAAAGCGAGCAGACCGTGCCGCCCTACTCGGCGGCCAAGCATCAGGGCAAGCCCTTGTACGAGCTGGCTCGCAAGGGTCTTGACACACCGGTCAAAACAAAGACCGTAGAAATTTCACGTGCGGAGCTTGAATGGTTCAGGTCTCCGTTGGCCCGTTTCCGGGTAACGTGCGGTTCCGGCACCTATATCCGATCCCTGGCCCACAGCTTGGGGACTCGATTGGGGTGCGGCGCTACGCTGATGGAACTGACCCGGGAATACAGCCACCCCTTCGGTCTGGATGTGGCGGTGGATCTTGATGATCTGCTGAACAATCCAGAACTGTTGCCCCAGAAGGTGCAGCGGATATCCGCCGCACTGCCGGGCATGCCCACACTGACCGTTGACGCCTCAAACGCGCAACGGGTCAAAAACGGCAACGCGCTGCCAACCAGCGCCCTGCCTCATGTGGACGGCGAGCAGGCTCTGCTCATCGACCCGGACGGCAAGGAACTGGCCCTGGCGGACAAAAAAGCCGTAAAGGGCGAGCTTGTGTGGAGCATTGGGCGTGGTCTGTGGAACTAGACAATCCTTAGGAGGATATCGCTGTGGCTTTGAGTGTTGAAGCAAAAAAAGAACTGATGGACAAGTACGGCAAGCACGAAGGCGACACTGGTTCGCCGGAAGTGCAGATTGCTCTTCTGACTGCCCGGATTTCCGAACTTACCGGTCACTTCCAGACCCACAAGAAGGACTTCCACTCCCGTCAGGGCTTGCTCAAACTGGTAGGACGCAGACGCAATCTGCTCAACTACCTGCGTAAAACCGATGTTCAGCGCTACCGTGCCATCATCGAACTGCTCGGACTGCGCAAGTAAATTCTCACTCTTGTTTTTGGAAGGCCGGGGAGAATTCTCCCCGGCCGTAAAGCATAACCCCCGCGTTTTACGGCATACCGCTATTACTCGCAGTATGCAGCCTCCCCTGACAATCAGTTAACCGTCACAGTTAACCCTAATTGAGGGGGCAAGGGCCGTTCGTACCAAGCAAAGCAAGGTCTAACTAATCTGAAAATGATTTTCCCTTGCGGGTCCTAGGGCAGCGCCCCTGGCCGCCGGAGGCATAAAAAACGCTAACAGACGTAAGGGGGATCCGGGTGGAGGATACAGCCTCACAGGGCTGAATATTCCAACCGGACACCCCTTAGAAAAGGAACATATGAGTATTTTTAATCCCATCAGAGTTACCGCCACTGCCGGCGGCAAAGAGTATGTATTCGAAACCGGACGCCTGGCAAATCAGGCCGATGGCGCGGTATGGTTGCAGTGCGGCGGCACAGTTACACTTGTAACGGTTTGCTCCGCTCCTCTGGCTGTAGACAAGGGCTTTTTCCCGCTCACCGTTGAGTACTCCGAAAAAATGTACGCTGCCGGGCGCATTCCCGGTAACTTCTTCCGCCGCGAAATCGGCCGTCCTTCCGAGCGCGAAACCCTGTGTTCGCGCCTGATTGACCGCCCCATCCGTCCGCTCTTCGCTGACGGATTCATGGACGAAGTACAGGTGCTGGCCAACGTTATTTCCTCGGATCAGGAAAACGAGTCCGACGCCCTCTCCATCACCGGCGCTTCCGCTGCTCTCACCATTTCCAGCCTGCCCTTTGATGGCCCGGTGGCTGGCGCGCGCATTGGCCGCATCAACGGCGAATTAGTGCTCAACCCCACCATTCAGGAAATGGCCAGCAGCGACATCAACTTCATCATTGCCGCTTCCAAAGACGCGGTTGTGATGGTTGAAGGCGAAGCCAAAATGGTGAGCGAAGACGTGGTTGCCGCCGCTCTTGCCTGGGGCCAGAAGGAAATCCAGCCGCTCATCACCGCTCAGGAAGAACTGCGTGCCAAGGCTGGCAAGGCCAAAATTGAAGTAGCCGCCCCGGCTGACTTCAGCGCTCTGGAAGCTTTTGTGGAACGCTTTG
>JAJDJF010000139.1 GCA_030267065.1 Desulfovibrio sp. OttesenSCG-928-C06
AGGGATTCCACCTGTGCCACGGCTTCTTCAAGGCTACGCACGGCCCGTACCTTTGAAAGCGCCGCCATCCTGTCCGGGTTACTTTTTGCTCCCGCGCCGCGCACCCAGTGCCCCACGACCTTGTCCAGAATGAATAGCTGGTCCTCAAGCGGGGTAACCACAAAAAATGCGCCTAAACCGTAAGTGCACGAACTGCGCGATATATCGTGAATATCAAGGTTTGTCAAAGAAACGGAGGCAATCTTGCCGTCCTTGCCGAGCACCGGGTGGTGTACCAGAGCCACATACAGGTTACGCCCGGCCAGTTCGCGCGGTACAGCGCGCAGAATATCCATGTCGCTCCGGCTCAGGGGCAGGCGCTCCAGCAGTTCCGGGCGCAACACCTTCCGGGGCAAACCTGGCGCGCAGCACGCGCACCTGCTCGCTCACGGAATCCAGAACAAGCTGCGTGCGGACCACATAGCCCTCCGGCTTGAGGTAATCATCGGCAAGTTTCAGCATATCAGTGTAATGCCTTTTGATCTCGGTATGATCAAGCGCATTGACGTTTTCAAGGTATTCCAGCTTACCGCCAAACTCTTCCACCAGCGTGCGGAACTCCAGATAAGCGCCGTGGCTCTTGTTCTGGGTAAAATCATTGCTGTGGTAGATCATGCCGCCCAGCAGGTCCATCAATTCGCTCTTTGTGCCGTAAAACAGCGATGTCATCTTGCGCACATCGCCCTGCAAGCCGGAAATGCGAAGCTTGGCAAGCCCCATGTAGGATTCTTCCATCAGACTGCTGTCCACGGCCCGTTGCAGCATGCCTCGCGCCCCGGCTAGCTGCGACTGGATATCGCCAAGTTCCGCCTGCATTTTATCCAGCGTGATTATTCCGCCAGCCACGCTTACTCCGCTACCACCTTCCCCGGACAGTTCCGGAATCTCCGGCAAAAATGCCAGCAGCGCGGCCAGCGTCTCTTCCTGCCCGGCAAGTCCGGTAACGGCATTGTGTATGACCACGCTATCCGCAACATCTTCCGAGGCGATCAGCTGGCCTGAAATATCAATCAATTCCACTTCAATCTGGTGCAGGGAATCTGCCAGCTCTTCCAGCTTGCTGCGCCCGTCGCCGCCACCGCCCAACATCATAAGCGCTACAACGGCAAGAACCGCCAGCAAAAACAGACCGCCAGCGATGATAATAAGCTTCTTCTTGCCAAGCGCCCGTATTTTTTGGCTCACCCCGCCCAGTTTATCTTTAAGGGACATTTACGCTCCTATAGGGACGGCAATTACCGCCTCCAGCCCCGGCACCGCGTCATGCAATGCGATACTACCCCCATGCAGGGCCATGACTTCAGCCACAAAAGGCAGCCCCAGTCCGGTGCTTTTCTTGCCGCCGTCAGGTCGGCTTAATGAGAAAAATTTATCAAAAACCTTTGCTTTTGCAAACTCCGGAACGCCATCTCCACGATCTCGCACCCGGATTACCGACTCTGAACCGTTGCGGCAGGCTGAAAGGGAAATCACAGAGCCGGACGGCGCAAAATCAATGGCGTTTGCCAGCAGATTGCTAACGGCCTGCCCCAGCAGGAACTCGTCACCATCAAGCTGCATCCCCGGCTGGATATCAGCTTCCAGACTCACGTTGCGTGCGGCAAGGCGGGTCTGGAAACTGCCGGTCAAGGCGCGGAAAAACGGCTCGGCCTGAAAACGCGTCTTGTTGATGTGGCGCACGTTCTCAAGACGCGAGAGTTGCAGCATACGGTCCACCAGCTTGTGCATACGCGCGGTTTCGGTGTCAATATTATCCAGAAAACGGGCTGCGTCCGCATCCCCTACATGATCCCGCAAAATCTCGCCCGCGCCGCGTATGGCGGTGATGGGGCTTTTTAACTCATGGGTCAGGGCACGCACATAGTCCTCAATATAGTTCTTGCCTTCCAGACGGTTCTGCATTTCTTCCAGCGCCGCGCCAAGCTGCCCTATTTCCGACTTGCCCAGATATGGAAGCCGCTCCTGCCCGCCCGAGCGAATGGCGCTGGCGTAGTCCGTAAGCTTGCGCACCGGGCGCGCAATCCAGAACGACAGCCCCACCCCAAGCACTATGGCTGTGAGGGCAATCAGGCCAAGGCTCAGTACAAAACGCTTTTGTGCGATGGCAATCAGGAAAG
Source organism: Desulfovibrio sp. OttesenSCG-928-C06 (assembly GCA_030267065.1). GTDB lineage: Bacteria > Desulfobacterota > Desulfovibrionia > Desulfovibrionales > Desulfovibrionaceae > WRHT01. The sequence continues at coordinate 2,157 of JAJDJF010000139.1, forward strand.
AAATACTGTTGGTGGGCTTGCCGACCGAAACCACGCCGCAGACTTCGCCGTTCCTGAGAATGGGCGCGGCT
>JAJDJF010000014.1 GCA_030267065.1 Desulfovibrio sp. OttesenSCG-928-C06
GCCCAAACCGGAAAAAACAATGCTTCTGCAAGTAAAAGATCTTGTTGTCGGGTTCGACACTGAGCGCGGCATGGCCCGCGCAGTTGACGGCGTGAGTTTTACTGTGGAGCAGGGCCGTTCTTTTTGTCTGGTGGGCGAATCGGGCTGTGGCAAGAGCGTCACGGTACTGTCCATTCTGGATTTGCTGCCTTCGCCTCCGGACCGGGTGCTGGGTGGCGAGGCCCTGTTCGAGGGCGAGGACCTCTTGATGCTGCGTGGTGAATCAGGCCGCCCGCGTCTGAACAGTCTGCGTGGATCGCGCATCGGCATGATTTTTCAGGAGCCGATGACCTCGCTGAACCCGGTGTTCCGGGTGGGCGAGCAGGTGGCCGAGCCGTTGCGCCTGCATCGCGGCATGGGCAAAAAAGATGCACTGGACCGGGCGGTGGAACTACTGGAGCAGGTTGGCATCAAGGCTCCGTCCCAACGGGCAAGGGACTATCCGCACCAGCTTTCCGGCGGTATGCGGCAGCGGGTGATGATTGCCATGGCCATGGCCTGCAACCCGGCGCTGCTTATTGCCGACGAGCCGACCACCGCGCTGGATGTGAGCGTTCAGGGCCAGATTCTGGATTTGATGCGCGAAATGCGCGAATCCAGCGGTTCCGCACTCCTGATGATTACGCACGATCTGGACGTGGTAACGCGCAGCGCCGATGACATGGCGGTTATGTATGCCGGAAAGATTGTTGAAAGCGGCGCGGTTGCGGAAGTAATGTCCAACCCGCTCCACCCTTACACTGCCGGGCTTATTGCCTCGCGCCCGCGCCTGTCCCGGCCGTCCCGCCTGGCCCGTCCGGGTAGCGCGGACAATCTGGTCAATCAGGGTAGTCTGCATAATCAGGTCGGCACAGTAACCGGCGAGGACGCGCCGGGGTTGGCCCGGGCAGTTGCACAGGCCCGCCACGAGCGTCTGGCTTCCATACCCGGCACCGTACCACCGCCGCTGGAGCGTCCGCAGGGCTGCGCATTCTCCAACCGCTGCCCGCGCGTGATGGAACGCTGCCGGATGGAGATGCCGGAACTCGTGCCCGTCGGGACTTCTGGAGGGACCAGCGCGACCGGGATGACAGAAACGGCCGGAACTGCCGGATCCAGCGGCTCCACTGTGGCCGGATCCGGGCGGCTTTGCCGCTGCTGGCTGCATCAGTAAGAGTTATTACTGCCCGACTTTAAGCTGTCTTTTGCTTTGGGCTTGTGCGCTGCCAAAAATAAAAAACGTCATTTCTGAAAAAATCCCTAATCAACCTGAAAAAACACCCGATATGCCCACTACGGAGCATATTATGTCTATCATGGGAATATTGAAGAGCGGACTGGATAAAACGCAGCAGGATTATCTATTCAACGCCAAAGATACCTCGCAGGTTTTTGCAGGCGAGTTGAGCAGGCGCATTTCGCAAAGCAGCGCAAACAAGGTTGCCGATGCAGCCGCGCCGGACGTGGAAGCCGCTGCAAAGCCCGGTGCCGACAAGCAGGCCCAGCTGCAAAAGCTGGAGTCTTCCATCAAGTCCACGGTGGATTACATTGCGGACAAGCACGGCGAAAAGGCCGGAACTGCCGTGATGGGCATAATGCTCAAGCGCCTTGGCGAAGAAGATATTACCGAGGAGAACCTTGGCGACGCTTTTCTGGACGCCATCCGCTTTGTGGACAAAAACTTCGGCATTGAGGCCGGAGACGAGTTCATGAGCCACCTCAACGGCAGCCTGAATGACAGCCTGAACGAATTTTTTGACAACGGCTTTTCCGAGCAGTTCATTGCCGTGACCAACGGAAAGGTGAACGCGGCCCAGACGCTGGATACCGGCGCAAACAGCCAGAAAGTGGCCGAGCAGTATACGGATGCCGTGCTGCAGATCCTCAAGGACGGGCGCAACGCGAACGAAAGCGCGGCTACCGATCCCTACGCCCGCCCGACGGACCAGAACGCCCTGCTAGGTGTGCTGTGCGACCAGCAGGTTTAGCCCGTAGTTAACCACACAAAGCACTGCAAAAGCCCCAGTTAAAACTGGGGCTTTTATTTATGGTCCGTCATCCTGAAAGCTAAGTCAAAAACAGTCTCTACCCGCCACACTGCGCAAGAAACCACTTGCGCAAAGCGCTCTCAGCCACGGCTGTCGGCGTTCCAGCAGACTGACCACCATATATGGCTGACTGGCCGCCACCGCCGCCAGTGGCCTGATTGCCACCGTCTCCGGTAACCTGCTCGCCGCCGGCTTGACCGCCACCAGTTCCAGCAACGTTGACCTTCTCACTTTCGGCTTTGCTCACGCTTGCCGCAGGCTTATCGATATCCAGCGCCACTTCGCCGCCGTCCCAGATCAGACGCAATTTCTTGCCATACCGGGCAAGAACCGGGCGCGGTCCCGGCACAAACAGCGAATGCCCGATCACTGGTGCGTTCAGGCAGCTTTCAACGTCTGTTGCAGTCGGCTCTTTGGCGCGACCGGAATCTTCAGCCTGCCGGGCGCTTTCAATAGCCCAGTCTGCCTGTTTCGCCAGCCCTGTCTGATCCGGCAGGGCTGCACACTCTGCCTGTGCTGCCTGCTTCGGCTGGTGCATCCGCTCTATTTGCCCGGCTACAGCGCGGTTTTCCGCATCACTTTCGCCGGTGCCGCTGACATGACGCAGGCCAAGCCCATCAATGAGCGTGGGCAGCAAATCAAGCTGGCTGCACGGGGTATCAGCATCCAGAGCGCGGAAGGGGTTGGCGGCGGGATTGCGCGTCACAAAAACCAGCGGCACCAGATCCGGCTCCAGAGACTGCAATCCGTTCAGGCGCATGTATTCGTTGCCGTGGTTTGGCGAATGGTCGCCGGTGATGATGATCAGGGTAGAATCATCATACAGCCGGGCCTTGCCAAGAGTGCGGAAGAAGAACATCAGGTTCAGGTCCGCCTCGAACAGCGAGCGGAGCAGGCGCGAATCGCTGTTGCGTACAGATTCGGGAAAAACATCTTCCGGCAGGGTATGGTAGTAGCCGGGGTGGGTATCGGCTGTGGTTATCTGGAGCAGCAGTTTGCCTTCGCGGTGCTGCGCCAGCAGCGGCACAGCCGCGTGGAACAGGGCGCTGTCCGCCAGCCCCCAGCCGCAGGACGGGGCATTCGGATAGATACGCCGCAAATCCTCCTGCGCCAGAAACTCGTCGTAACCAAGCAGACGCGTGAAAAAAACGTCCTTGTCGCCATAATGCCGGGTAACGCCGGAAAGCGCGATGCTATGGAAACCCTGCTCGCGCAGGAGCGTGGGCAGGCTCTCCACCCGGCCCAAAGCATGCTCCATATCCCGCTCATAGGCCAGACGCGAGGCATGCAGCGCGTACAGACCCTGATTGGTGGGCATGTTGGCGGTCATCATCCGGTCAAGCCGCGGGTAATTATCCAGCAGGCTGTGCAAAAACGGCATTACTTCCCGGCTGACCAGCGGGTTATAGCGCCCAAGCATCTTCTGGCCCAGAGATTCCATGCAGATCAGGATGATGCGTTTGTAGCCGCAGGCAGCGGTAGAAGCAGACAGCCCCAGACCAACTCGCGTGACAGCAGGTGCTGTGCGTTCTGCCCCGGCGTTTTGTTCCAGACCGACGGCAGACGGTTCAGCCAGACCGGGGCCCACGACGCCGTGAGCTGTCCCGGTTGCGCTCCGCTCAGATCCGGCAGATGCAGAACCCTGCCCGGTGTTTGCGGCAGTTTGCCCTGTGCCGGTAACAGGCATGTCAGCAGATGAATTGTCCGGGGCAGTATTTTCCAGTCCGGCTGCGTAGCGCTTTGCGCCAATCAGACCAACAGTGCGCAAAAAAGCGGCCTCGTCCGCAGTGCATGGCTCCACGTCCCGCGTCTGCGCTCCTGAGGACTTCCATTCCCGCAGCACGGCGAACAGATTGCAAAGGGCAGAGCCGCGCACGGCGTTAATGCGTTCCCGCACCTGTTCCTGAACCTGCTCATGATTCCCGATGCCGTAAGAGTCGATGTATCTTTCCGGTTCCGGCACAGCCGGGCGCAGTCTTGCAGGCAGCAGGCTGCAAATGCCGCTACCGGCCAATCCATTCAGTCCATACCGGACAAGCAGACAGCCCAGCGCGGCAAAGCCCCAGAAAATCAGCCCGGACAGCCGCAGCAGGCCGCCGGAATCCGCCGCCGTGATGCCGCCCCAAAACAGCGCAAAACAAAGCAGCGGCAGCAACAGCAACAGTCCAGCCAGAGCAGCCAACTGCTTTTTTTGCTGCGCAGAGGCGGCAGCCCGGATATTTGCCGGACGCAGTTCAGGGATAATCATGGCGAAAAAACGCCTGCGGGTATTCAGGTAAACGTGGGAATCAACCACATTCATGGCAATGCACAGATCGGCAATCAGACTGGCAAGGGTTAGAAAAATCCAGCCCAGCCATGCAAGGCCAAGATATTGCGCCGCGCAGACGCCGCCCAGCGGCAGCAGAACCCAGAGCAGATCGCCGCACACGCCGGGCAGAATCAGGCTGGCGCTCTCCTGCCTGTCTGGCTGGCGTCTGGCCAGAACCCGGATCATGGAGCGCCGTGACATCCAGCCAGCCAGCAGCGGTGCCAGCACAAGCAGCATCATGGCAGCTAACGGCATATGGCAGACCTTCCGTAAGCCACGTTAATCCTTTTTCAGGCGGCGGTGCAGCGCAAAGCGTGAAATATTCAGATATTCGGCAGCCTTGCTCTTGTTGCCGCCGAATTTATCCATTGCCTTCAGAATGATGGCGTCATTCAGCTTTTCCAGATCCAGCGGAGCGTCAGGCAGGACCAGATCGCCCAGATCCAGTTGCGGTCTGGAAGAAACAAGCGCCCCGGACGCGCCGTAAGCATCGCCCGCGCTCACAAAACTGTCCTGCCCGGTACTGTAAATGCCGCTTTTGCCGTCAGCGTAAGCACCGAGTCCGTTTGGAGCGGCAGTTCCGGCTTGCGCGGACTGCCAGTTCTGACCGTTTTGGCCGTTTTGACCAATCTGCATAGATTGGCCAGATTGCCCGATTTGTCCGGCATGTCCAAATTGGCCATTCTGACCGGACTGACTGGGCTGGCCGGGCTGACCGGGCAGGGAAACATGGCCGTTCTGCGCAACCAGCCCGACATGGGCCGCCGGGCGCACCAGAAATGACAGATGTTCCGGCTTCAGCGCCTGATCATCATTCAGCAGAACCGCTCTTTCAATGGCGTTGCGCAGTTCTCTTACGTTACCCAGCCACGGGTAGTTGTGCATCATCTCAAGGGCTGCCGGAGAAATTGCGGTAAAGCGCTTCTTTTTCTGCTTGGCCTCGCGCTTGAGGAAGAACATAGCCAGCGCGTCTATTTCATCCTGACGCTCGCGCAGCGGCGGCAGCACCAGATGCCCGACGCTAAGGCGGTGGTACAGGTCGCGCCTGAACAGCCCGGCGTCCACCATCCGCTCAAGGCTGCGGTTACCGGCGCAGATTACGCGAGCCTTGAACTTGCGCTCGTGCTTGCCGCCAAGCCGGTAAAAGGTGCGGTCTTCCAGCACGCGCAGCAGCTTCGGCTGCATGTCGTAGGGCATTTCGGATATTTCATCCAGAAACAGGGTGCCGGATCCGGCCAGTTCCAGCTTGCCCGCTGCGCCCTCGGCGCGGCTTCCGGTAAAAGCGCCCTGCTCATGCCCAAACAGCTCGCTGCCGAATAGCTCGGCCGGAATCGCCGAGCAGTTCAGGGCCACAAAGGGCGTTTCCACACTGCGCCGCGCGCTGCCGGAACCGTCCTCAATGCCGTAATGGATGAGGCGGGCCAGAATTTCCTTGCCGGTTCCGGTTTCGCCTTCCACCAGCACCGGCACACCGGGGTTGGCGTGAAAAATAAGCGCTTCGTCCATCAGGGCGCGCATTTGCTGCGATTCCGCAACTACCTCGCCAATCCCGCTAATCTGGCGCAACTGCTCGTTAATGGCGGCAAGGCTGTTGCTCAGTTCCTGACGTACTTCCTCAGCCTTATCCAGATCATGCTTGAGCGAGATGTTTTCCTTGAGCAGTTCCTGATGCGCTGCGCAGCGCTCCACCACAACAGACAGTTCGGCGGCGTTGATGGGTTTGTTCAGGTAATCGTAAGCCCCACAGCGCAAGGCTTGCACCGCGCTCTCAATATCCGCGTAACCGGTAATCAGGAGCACATCGCTATCTGCCGTGACAGGGTCGGCCTTGATTTTTTCCAGAAGCTCAAGCCCAGTCAGACCCGGCATGCGGATGTCGCTGATGATCAGGGGATAAAAATTTCGGGATGCTTCTGCCAGCGCCTCACGGGAATCCTGCATGGCTGTAGGCTCATGTCCCAAATCCCGCAGCACCAGCCCAAGGCTCTGCAAACTGTCCGGGTTGTCGTCAACTACAAGTATTCGCATCGGGTGTCCGTGTTTATTTTTTTTGTGCCTCCGGCGGCTCAAGGGGCTCTGCCCCTTGAGAATCCCCGGCAGGGACCGGCTGGCCCCTGCACCCCGCAATGGGGGAGATGCTGTAACCTTAAAACTAGCCCTGATATCTCACGGCGATAATGTCTTTAAATACTGGACTTCTTACTGCTGACATTCATGGCAATGCCGAACACTGCCCCGCCAAGACGCGGGTGACGCGCCCTGACCTGCACTTCGCCGCCCCATGAGCTGACAAAGGCGTGGATGATGGAAAGCCCCAGCCCCATGCCCTCGCTGGGGCCCTTGGTCGTGTAGAAGGGGTCGAAAATACGCCGCTCCTGTCCCGGAGGAATTCCGGGACCGGAATCCGCTACTTCGATAAAAAGCCTCTGCTCATCATTATGGGCGCTGATGCGGATAATTTTTTCGCCCTGCGCCTCTTTAGCCGCATGTACTGCGTTATCCAGCAGGTTGTTCAGAACCTGACTCAGCTGGATGCCCACGGCACGCACCGGGGGCAGAACGTCAGGAATATGCGCTTCCAGCCGTATGTTGAGCGCCTCGCACTTTGCGGCGCAGTTGCCCAGCGCCTCGCGCAGGGCCGCTCGCACGTCCACGGATTCGTGCACCGTGGCCGACTGGATAGCCATTGAGCGCATGTGCTGCGTAATCTCGCTGATTTTGCGGGCCTGCTCAAGAATAAGCTCGATGCGCTCTTTTAGCAGATCGCGCGGCGGGGCCTCGTTCTTGTCCAGCAACATCTTCAGGCCGCTGGCATAAAGATTCAGGGCCGAAAGCGGCTGATTGATCTCATGGGCAATGCCGCCCGCAAGAGTGCTCATGGCCTCAAGCCGCTGCGCCCGCAACAGCTTTTGCTCGATAATGCGCTTGCGGGTGATATCTTCCACCAGAACAAGAACCAGACCCGGCTTATGGGTGGCTGCGTCCTCGATGCCTGGCAGGGTCAAATCGCTGGCTGTGAGAATAGCTTCCGCAGACTCGCCGGTACCGGGTTTAGCCACGCTGCCGGAGTTGCCGCCGGAACTTCCCACAGGGCCGCCACCAGATATTACACCAGCATTGCCCACAGAGGTGCCTGAAGACGAACTCTTGCCGCCGGACGCCAGACTTCTGGCTGCCACGGAACCGGAACTTCTGGGCTGCGCGCCGGATGCCGCCCGCGCGGGCGAAGCCACAAAGCGGTAGTAGCGCTCCTGCCCGCCCTCGTCCTGCCGTGCAAACTCGCGTTCGTAATTCAGACCGTCCTCAAAACAGCGCTTTACCGGGCAGGAGGCGCAACCATCAGGCACGGAGCAGTCACGCAAAAGGCCATCGCAAAGCAGGCTGCCGCTTTTTACCCGGCCCCCGGTAACGGACTTGAACCTGCTGTTAAAACGCAGCAGCTTCAGGTCACGGTCCACCAGCGCCAGCCCAAAAACCATGTTGGCCGCAAGGCTGCGCAGGCGGCGTTCTTCCAGCTCCTCGGCCTTGGATGCGCGCGCGTCTGCGCCTGTTCCAATATTCTTGCCCATATTCGTCCGCAATGTTTTGAGTTATAGATATATGTGCAAAATCGCACATCTTGCAAAAAAAGCAAGGGCTGAAATGCAAAAATCCCCGGCTCCGTGAAGATACCGGGGAAAATTCCACCTGCGGCGGCCAGAACGCCGCCGCAGCAGATGATCTTTTATTGACATTCAGAGTGATTTTGTTCTCTCGCAAGGAAGAAAGTGTTTTTATGAAGGGAGCATACTCTTACGGTATGTGACCGGAGTAAAAATACTTTCTGACGCGGCAAGAGGTCAAAAACGCCTGAAGTCGATACGGCCTAGCAGGTGCCGTTCACAACCACATCAGGGCGCACGGTAAGCACCGGAATGCTGGAGGTCTTGACCACCTTTTCAGCAACCGAGCCGAACAGGATGCGGTCAAGGCCAACGCGTCCGTGCGTGCCCATTACGATGAGGTCAGCGCCGTATTCCTGGGCCTGCTCAATAATTTCTTCAGCCGCGTAGCCGCTTACAACCTTGCCCTTGGACTTTACGCCATCGAACTTTTCCTTGACGAAATCTTCCATGGACTTTTCAGCGCCGTTGACAACTTCGCCGACAAAGTTCTCAATGGAGCTTGCGGGAACGTGAAAACCAACGTACTGGCTGAGGGAGGGCGCGATATACACAGCCATTACCTCAGCGTTCAGGCTCCTGGCCAGACAGACGGCATAGTCTGCCACGGTGGAGCTCTGAGCCGACAAATCCACTGCAACCAGAATCTTGTTAATTGCGGGCATGGCTAACTCTCCTTGATTTTTAGACAATTAAATTTATATTTTCTCACATGCGATTTGCCTATAGTGATAACATAGACTTTTTGCACCCTTGAAGCAAGCATGATAGACAGGTTTAGCAGCAAGGCGACAAAAAAATTAACAACTTTTTATGTTGATGACCGCAGATGGAAGAATTTACCCAAGCGGCAGAAAATTCCGCACAGTGGCAACGCACCCTGCACGCACTTTTCAATAATTACAGCTAGTTATCGACTCGCAACTTTTTGGCAACATTCTTGCTAACGTTTTTACAGAGTAAACCTTAACCTGGGGGCGAAATGAAAATCCAGAATGATTACATTAAGGCTCTGCAACAGCAGGCCGAAGCCCAGCAAAAGCCCCAGACAGGCCAGGTCGGGCAGCCCGGACTTTTTGACGGACTGCTTTCTTCCCAGCTTCAACACGCGGGAACGGCCAATTCTGGCTCAACAATGAGCCAGAATGCCGGACTCATGCAAACAGATCAGACCGCTGCACTGGCGGTATTGATGCAGACACAGGCTAGCGCCGACAGCACAGCCGCCACTTCCGGCGAAAGCGCCGAAGCTGCGGAACGCATAGGCAGCCTGCTGGATCAATGGGATCAGTATGCCGCCGCCCTTAGCGGAAACAGCGGCGCTGACCTGCGCGGCGTGTACGGCATGCTTCAGGGCATGACCCAGAACGTGCGTGAACTGAAGAGCTCCATGTCGGGCTTGCTGGAACAGGACCCCAACCTTGCGGCAATGGTCAATGAACTGGACGTTATGACCACCACCGAGACCATCAAGTTCAACAGGGGCGACTACATCTAGAAGGGCTTTACCATCGGCGGCTCCCGCCGGAAAAAATGAAACGGCCTGCCGTATGGCGGGCCGTTTCATTTTTTTATTGCCGGGCGCGAGGTCAAGCGCAACAAGACATACCGGGCCGCATGCCTGACAAGCCAGCCGCAAAAGGGTTGTTACATCAGTCAAAACCGGGCCACTACCGCTGATTTTACGCGCTTGCGTTAGTTCCTGAAGCAAGTTAAATATTCTGGTTCAGGCTGTCCCTGTAGGATTTTTTACGTTTCACAAGCAGTCCCTGACCCTGAATTTCTGAATCAAGCGCTCAGGATAAAGCAAGAGCCGGAGAGAATATGCTGACCAATCTGCCCAACCTGGCGGCCCCGTCCGACAAAACAAATAAAAGTATCGGGAGAAATATCCCGTTGTTGCTCGTTGCCGCGCTGCTCGGCCTTACGCTGGGCCTTGGCGCCTGCATCAAGCAGCCCATACGCACCGGCACCAGCACTCCGGTAACCCAGCCGCAGCAGAAGCCACAGACCCTGAACGCGGCCCGCAGCGCCTTTGAATCCGGCGATATGGCCCAGGCCCAGCGTCTGGCCTCGCTCTACCTCAGCACTGCCGCGCCCGCCGATCCTGAACGGGCCGAAGCCTGGAGCATCATTGCCCGTACCTGCGTCAGTCAGGACAGGCCGGAAGCGGCCTTAAAAGCCCTTGCAAGCTGGCGCGAAATCGCCCCGCAGGATACAGCCGGAACCCTCTGGATGAAGACCTGGAGCAACGCGCTTGGCCTGATGCCCTACAGCAAGGCCGCAACAGCCGCCACCGGTGTTTATTCCGACAGCTCTTACCCCGCCCCGCTCAGAATCGAAGCCGGGCTTTTCATGACTGAAAACAGGCTGCGCGCCGGAAATGTGGAAGGCCTGAGCGCCAATCTGGAGCAGATCTATTCGCTGGCCCCGGACGTGAGTGCCCGCAAGGATCTGGAACAGCGCCTGTTCCGCCAGATGCACAGGGCCGGACAGGGTGCCGTAACCGCCCTTGCTGGCGAAGTAACGGAAATCAACGAAAAATATTACCCCTACGCGCTGTACCGCCTTGAAGAAGCCAGAAGACTTTATCTGGACCCGGACAATCAGGAACTTGCAAAGGAAGTAGTATCCTTCCTGCGCGAAGAGAGCGAACTGGCCGAGCAGTCCCTGTTCCGCACCTGGGCCGACCCGGATCTGAGCATTTTTCAGGGCCACATGGCTGGCACCCTCAGCATTGGCCTTGTGCTGCCCATGAGCGGCGAATACGGCAATCTGGCCGACAAAATCGTGCATGGGGCGGAAATAGCCGCCAGAGCCTATGCCAACAGCGGCTTCATTGTTAAGTTGCAGGTAATTGACAGCGACCAGCCGGACTGGATGCAGCGCCTGAACGCGCTGCCGGAAGATGTGCAGATTATCGGCGGGCCGCTGCGCCTTTCCGACTATCAGGACATCCGGCAGTCCGGGCTGACCTCAAAACGCAAGTTCTTCGCCTTTTTGCGCTCCCTTGATGGAAATGACGAAGGCCGTGCGGCCTGGCGCTTTTTCAGCTCGGACGCGGACCAGCTTTCCGCTGTTCTGCGCTTTGCCCGGAACATCGGCATAGAAAAATTCGGCACGATGATCCCGGACGAGCCCTACGGCCAGCGCATGTTTGAAGGCTTCCAGCAGGAAGCGACCCGGCAGGGCGCGCAGTTGCTGGATAATGGCGTATACCCGGCGGGGCAGCATCAGGACTGGAACAAGCTGGTAGCCGAATTTCTGCATACCAAGAAGGAAGCGGAAAAAGCGCCTGCCACCAAGTACCACGCGCTTTTCCTGCCGGATAGCTGGCGCAACGCCACCATCATGATGCCGCACTTCTTTTACTACCGCGAAAACCGCCTGCTTTTCATGGGCACCATGCTCTGGGAGCAGGGCATCAGCATGCAGAAGTACAAGGAAATCCGCAATCACCGCATGATTGTATTCCCCGGCGCGTGGGATCCGAACAACACCAGCCCTTCCGGAATGCTCCTGCGCACCTCCATGGCCGCCAGCGGCGATGCCATGCCGGATTTCTGGATATCGCTCGGCTATGACTTTGTCAGCATGAGCGCATCCCTGAACCTGCCGAAGCATGCTTCCACATCCGACCTGAACAAGGCCCTTAGCGCCCTTGGGCAGGTGCCGTGGAGTGGCGCTCCCTTTGCCTGGGACAACAACGGGCAGGCCCGTCAGGATCTGTTTGTGTTCACCCCGGACGAGGATGGTTTTATTCTGGCTGATCCGGCCCGCTTCCGCACTTACTACAAGCGTGCCTGGGGCATCCGGTAAACCGGTAAAAAATACCCTTCCCGCTGCGGCTTACGCAGTCAGGAAGGGTAAAGCTTTTTAGACAAAAAAGCGCTATCAGCGCATTATCATGGATAAAAATCAGGGCCAGACACCCTGAACAAGAATCAGTTCAACAATATAACAAGTAGTTTTACATGCCCAGAGAATTTGACAAAAAGCCCGCGTCAGGACGCCCCGCCCCCGGCGGTCGCATGCGCGGCGGCAAACCCGACCGCGGCCCGAGACAGTCCCTGTCCGAAGAAATCATGTCCATTGATGACGAGATCATCAGCCTGCTCGCACGGCGCAGCAGACTGTTCGGCAAGATGCGCGGCGGCAAAACCCACGCCGCCACCCCTGCCGCCATCAAGTCGGAAAAACTGATTCGCTCCCACTGGGAGGCCATGGCCGGAAAAATCAGCCGCGACAACCTGTTCATCCGGCAACTGTACAGCCTGATTCAGGATATTTCCATCCAGCAGCGCCCGGCGGATGCCCCGTCCTCTGCCTTCAACCTTGCCCCGGCACGCCTGCCCGTGAACATGGAACTGCCCGGACCTGCCATGTCCAGCCGGGCCATGCTCTGGATCTCGCTTGCTGCTTCTTTTGGGCGCGACCTGCGTATTGAAGGCCTCCAGCGCTCGCAAAGCGTGATGGATTTCGTCAAGGCCTTCAGTCAGGCCGGGGCCAGCCTCAGTTGGGCTGGTGCGGACGCCAGAGCGGTGGAACTGGCAGGCGACGACTCGCCGCGCCTCGATACCCTCTGGGCCGACGCCCTGCTCACCGGAAGCCGCCAGCCGCTTAACCCCCTGGGCAAAAGCCTGTTTGTGGGCGACGAGCCGCTGGTCTTCTATCTGCTGGCCTTCCTTAGCCTTTCCCGCCCCGGCAAGGTGCGCTTCACCGCCGGGCACAAGCTCAAAAGCGCCAACATGACAGCCCTGTACAAGATGCTGCCGGATCTCGGCGCGCGGCTGTCGTTCAGCATTCCCGGTTCCAAGGGCCTGCCCGCCTCTCTGGAATGTTCCGGCGTGCTGCCCGAACTCTACGCCCTGCCGCCGGACCTTCCGCTGGAAGCCGTGCTGGGCCTGCTGCTGGCAGCCTTTGCCTGGCGCAAGCCGCTGGTGCTGAGCCTTGACAGCCTGCCCGGAAACGTGGCCCACCGCGCCCTTTCCATCATGGAGCCGTTCTTCTCCAGCTTCCCCGATGCGGCAGAAGTAAAAGGCGCGGAAGTGCACTACAATGAATGGGAAGGTCCCACCTCCGAAACCATGCCGCCCTTCATCCATGTGGCAATGGACCCGGTGGCCTCGGCCATGTCCCTGAGCATCCCCTTCTTCACCGGGGGCGAAGTAAATCTGGTGGGCCGTTGGCCCGAAATTCCGGAAAGCGCGGCCTGCATCGGGCTGTTGCGCAAGGCCGGACTCAAGGTGGAAATCACCGCCAAGGGCATCCATTCGTCGCGCGGCGGCAACATAGGCATGGCTGGCGGCATTGTCTTCCCCGACCTGCCGGAGCAGCTTGTGCCGCTCTTCTGGGCCATGAACGCCCGCCTTGCCGCCCAGTCCTTCAAGGATACGCGCGAGGGCAAGGAAGCCGGGATGCTGCTGCACAATATCCCAGAAAACGCGGACCTGCATCTGGCCGCCGACTTTCTCTCACAGCTTGGCATCGTGCTTGAGCAGGCAGAAGAAGGCGTGCGCCTGACCCCGGTACCGCAGTCGGACAACCCGACCATCGCCGCCAGAACGCATGGCTGGAGCAGCCCCGGCCCGCTCTGGACCATGGCCTTCTCGCTCGGGGCCTTCTACCGCTCCAACCTGAAGCTCTCCAACCCGGATAGCGCGACGGACCTGATTCCGGCTTACTGGGCCATGTATAACTCGCTGCCCAGCCCCAGAACCGCGGCAGCCCAGCCCAAAGACGACACCAACCAGCGCCGCCGCATCATGACCGGAGTGGTAATCGACGCGCCGGACCCGCTTGATGAGGATATCTAGGACCGCGCTTTCGGCCAGGGGCTGTTGACACAAAGGCCCTAATGTCAGTTAGCCGGAAACGATGCTCCGCATCCAGTAACAGCAAAAGGCCGGATGGTTTCATCCGGCCTTTTTAAAGCGCTTTCAGCTTGCAAAACGCAAAACTGCAAAAAACATCAGCCCACAGGGGATCAGCATGGACCAGCGTTCGCTCAGGGAACAGGCAGAAGAAGTTCTGCCGGACGACGAAGAAGAGCTTGCCGCCCGCATGAACGAGCTACAGGCAGAACAGGATGCCTGGATTCAGAAAATCCGCGACCTTTCCGCACAGGAAAAACCGCGCGAAGGAATCTTTTTTGCCGCGGAAATCCACGAAGCGCGTCAATTCAAGATGATGCTTGAATTCAAGCTCGAATACTGCCGCGCCAAGCTGAACCGCCTGCGTCTGGGGCCGGATTTTTAAGGGTGGAATGCCTCCGGCGGCCAAGGGCTCTGCCCTTGGAACCCGGCAGGGCGCTGCCCTGCACCCGCAAGGGGCATGATGCCCCTTGACCCCGCAGTGAGGGGGAGTGGGTAATTTTATGGTTACCCAGATGCGGAACGGCTCTCATCTGACTTTGCCGCAAGTTTGCCTTCCGGCGCTGGTATAGGGCAGCAGAGCCGCGTTAAACTTACCTACTCGCCCAACACCAGATCGCAGACCTCGGCTTTGGCCGCCTCAACCAGATCTGCCGGGGCCAGCTTGAATTGCAGGCCGCGCTGCCCGGCGCTCACGTACACAGTCTCAAAATCGCCCACGCTTTCGTGGATAAAGGTCGGGAACTGCTTTTTCATGCCGATTGGCGAACAGCCGCCGCGCATGTAGCCCGTAAGCGGCAGCAGTTCCTTCATCGGAATCATGGCGCAGCTCTTGTTGCCGGAAACCTTGGCGGCCTTTTTCAAATCCACCTCTGCCGCACCGGGCACAAGGCATACAAAATGCCCGCTGCGGTCACCCTTAAGCAGCAGGGTCTTGAAAATCCCGTTCACATCCTGACCAAGCTGTTCAGCCAGATGCGCGGCGCTAAGGTCGTTCTCATCCACCTCGTAGGGAATCAGCTCATATTTTATCTTCGCCCTGTCCAGCAGGCGGGCGGCATTGGTTTTGCTTATTTTCATGGCTACCTCCATTGGCAAAAACTTATAGCGCGGAGTGCTCCTTCCAGCAATAGTCTACTATGGCAGATGGCGGCAACCGGATAGGCTGCTGTGGCGGATGAGTAACAGTCCAGAAGAAACCGGCCCAGATAAACGGACGGGAGAACAGACAAAGCCGCACAAGCCATGTAACGGCAATGCGGCGGCTGGGGGACCGGCAAAGATCACGAAAGCCCGCAAAAACAATGCGCTGGCCGGTGGCTGGCAAGAGCCGCATGCCTGCAAATTTGACAGCCGCCAGTCGCAGCGCTAAATTTTGAAAGCGCACCCGTAAGTGGATAGCGCGTACCTCTGGCAAAAACTGAAAACCCACAGGAGCCGCCAATGATTGTTATACTTACCGGTGCTGGCATCAGTCAGGAAAGCGGAATTGCCACCTTTCGCGACAGCGGTGGGCTATGGGAAAACGAAAGCATCGAGGACGTAGCCACCCCCGGCGGCTTTGCCCGCAATCCGGCCCGCGTGCTGGACTTTTACAACCAGCGGCGCAAGCAGTTGCTCAGCCCTGAAATTGCCCCCAACGCCGCTCACCTCGCTCTGGCCCGACTGGAGCGGGAAAGCTCCGAACCAGTGCTTGTAGTCACGCAAAACGTGGATAACCTGCATGAATGCGCCGGAACCTCCAACCTGCTGCACATGCACGGCGAGCTTCTCAAAGCCCGCTGCACCGCCTGCCGTGGCGTTAGCCAGTGGGAAGTGGACATGAGCAAAAGCGACGCCTGCCCCAAATGCGGAACAACCGGCAAGCTCAGGCCGCATATTGTCTGGTTTGAAGAGATGCCCCTGTACATGGACGAGATTGAACAGGCCCTTGAAAGCTGCCGCCTGTTTGTTTCCATCGGCACCTCCGGCAACGTTTATCCGGCTGCCGGATTTGTGCGGTCAGCCCGTTCTGCCGGGGCGCAAACTCTGGAACTGAACCTCGAAAAATCGGTCGGAGCCAGCGCCTTTCATGACGGGCGCTACGGAAAAGCCAGCGAAATTGTACCCGACTGGGTGGACGAAGTTCTCTCGCGCCAGTAGCTCTTTAAATCCCAGCAAACTACAACAATCAGCGCCAATAAGCGCAATCAATGCAAATCCCCCGGATGCAGGCCGTCCGGGGGATTTGCGTGTTGTTGACGCCGCCCCTCCTTCATTCTGCCCCGGCTATTTATGAAAACTGGTATAAAATCGGCAAAGCATGTGGAACGGCCCTGCATCTGATGTATGTGCATGGTACAAACAGCGTGATCGACTTTGCCAGCCCCACCGCTGGTTCGGCGCGTGCAAAAACATTACTTCCGCTTCCATGCCAGTAGCTTTCGTGACTGCCCAAAAAGATTAATTACATCGCAAAGTTGAAATGCCAAGGGGCTGCCCCGGCATGTCTCTAGCGCCTGTTTTTCCGCGCTCCGCTTTCAGATTATGCATGGCAGGGTTGAAAAAAAGGCATCAGACCTGTTCTTTTTTTCACTATCATTCCACGAACTCTGGTGTATAGTGAAACAAAGCTATCAGACGGCCTGATGTCGTTCAAACGACTTCAATAGGCAGTGATAGTGAAATATAATACAATAGAAAAACAGGATTATTTTCAGGCCTTACGGAGGAGAACCAATGTCGCATGATCCCAACGCAACATCCGTCAGTGCAGAAGTCTGCCTGCTGGACGGCAAGATACTCAAGTGTATCTCCAAAGGCATTCTGCCGCCCCTGAGCGGTATTGAGCACGCCTTTAACCAGTTCAGCAAGATCATGATCTACATCTCGGCCATCCTTACCGGACTGCTCACCCTGCCGATTTGTATCGATATCATTGCCAGAGCCTTTGGCGCGCACATTCCGGGCGTTATTGAAATACAGACTTACTCGCTGGTGCCAATCGCCTTTTTTGCCACCGGCTTCCTGACCGTGAGCCGCCAGCACATCCAGATCGACATTTTCTTCGACATGTTTTCGTACAAAAGGCGCTCCCGGCTGATTCTGCTGGCAAACCTCATCGGGTTCACCATTTCGGCGGTCATGACCTGGCTGACTTTTGAGGCCGGTCTGGAAACTTCCGAGCTTTCGCCTGACCTTTATCTGCCCCAGAGCTATTTTATCTGGATTACCAGCTTCGGCTTTGCTACGGCTGGTATCGGCTTCTTTTTCCAGATTCTGCACGCCCTTGACGACCTTATTGCCGTAAAAGACTGGTTCGGCATCATTTACCCGCTGGTCATCGTCGTTGGTCTGGCCTGCCTGCCCTTCATCTACAAGGCTGCCGGGTACAAGATGTCCGGCCTTGTAATCGGCAGCATCGGATTCGTCATTCTTTTCTCGCTGCTGCTTGTACGCGTGCCCATCGCGTTTGCCATGGCCTTTATAGGGCTGCTGGGCCTTATCTGCCTCAAGCGCACCACCTGGGCCGCTCTTTCATCTGTGGGCGACATTCCGTTCATCGAAGTGGCAAACTTTGTGTTCGTAGCCATCCCCATGTTCATGTTCATGGGCGAACTGGCCTTTTATTCCGGCATTTCCGCCGACCTTTTTGAGTGCGCAAACCGCTGGCTCGGGCGCTTGCCCGGCGGTCTGGCCTGCGCCACAGTTGGCGGCTGCGCCGGTTTTGGCGCGGTGTGCGGCGAATCGCTCCCCACGGTTATCACCATGAGCGCCGTGGCCCTGCCCCCCATGCGTGACAGAAACTATGACGTTGGCCTCGCCACCGGCGCTCTTGCGGCGGGCGGCACGCTGGGCATCCTGATTCCGCCCTCCATCGGCTTCATCTTCTATTCGATCATCACCGAGGCCTCGGTAGGGCGCCTGTTCATCGCAGGGATCGTCCCCGGCCTGCTGCTGGCAGCTTTCTTCATCGTCACCATCATGCTTCAGGTCAAGCGCAACCCCAGCCTTGCCCCCAAGGGCGACATCTACACAATGGGCGAAAAGCTCGCCTCTCTGATTCTGCTGCTGCCCATGGTGCTGATCTTTGTGCTGGTGGTCGGCGGCATTCTGGCCGGCTGGTTTACCCCCGGTGAAGGCGGGGCCGTGGGCGCAGTGGGCGTAATCATCTACTCGCTTCTGCGCATCGGCCTTGGGCGCGCTCTGGCCGGGATGTTCCCCACCGCATCCGGCACTCTCGGCTCCTTTATCGCAGCGCTTTTGCGCAACAACATGAGCGCCATGGCCATCAAGAACGCACTCATGGCAACCGTGACCATGAGCGGCAAGATCTTTATGATTTTTGCTGGTGTGTACTGCTTTGGCGCGTTCCTCGGCAGCTCACGCCTGCCGGAACTGCTGGCTGAAACCGTGGCGACCATGGACGTGAACCGCTATGTGATTCTCGGTATCGTCGTGCTGCTGTACATTGCGCTGGGCTGCGTCATGAACATTCTGCCCATGATGCTGCTGACCCTGCCCTCCATTTTCCCGACCATCAAGGAACTGGGCTTTGACGAAATCTGGTTCGGCGTCATCACCGTCATGCTCATGGAAATGGGCCTGATTACCCCGCCCGTTGGCATGAACGTCTTCACGCTGGCCAGCCTTGCGCCGGATATCCCGATGGCAAAGATATTCAGGGGCGTGATGCCGTTCTTTATCGCCATGCTGCTTGCGGCCGTTACGGTTATCATCTTCCCGCAACTGGCCCTCTGGCTGCCCGACCTGCTGATGCCGGTCCCCACGCTGCCGGGCTCCTAAATCGCTGAAATATTCCCGGCGGCGCACCAGGCACCGCCGGGAAATGGCTTTAGATAACAACCAAAAGAAACCGAGGTGAACCAATGAAAAAAATTTTACTGCTGCTCGCACTGGTTTTTTGCGTAACCGCCATGCCCGCAAACGCTGCCGAGGAATACACCGTGCAGTCCTTCTGGAGCCCGGCGCACAAGCTGAACAAAGTATTCTGGCAGCCATGGTGTGAAGACATCACCAAAAAATCCAACGGACAGGTTGTTTTTCACTACTACCCGCTGAACGGGCTGGTTAAAACCGACGCAATGCCCGGCGCTGTGCGCGGCGGCAGCCTCGACGTCGGCGGCATCCAGCTTCAGACTGCCGTGGCCATGCTGCCCCATTCGCAGGCCATCGCCCTGCCCTTCCTGGTGCAGAACGCCCGCGAAGCCTGCACCCTCTACCCGATCATGTTCGAAAAATTCCCGGAAATGCGCACCGAGGTAGAGAAAAACTTCAAGTTCCTGGCTGCCATGGGTAGTGACCGCTACGCCTTTGCCTCCAACAACATGCTCATCAAGAGCCCGGAAGACCTCAAGGGCAAGCGCGTTCTGGTGTGGGCCCCCTATCAGATCAAGGAAGTTGAAAGCTGGGGCGGACTGCCCGTTCAGGTTACCTCGTCCGAAACCTACATGGGCCTGCAGCGCGGCCTGGGCGAAGTGGCCTATGTGCCCTGCCCGGCGGTAGAATCCAGCAAGCTCAACGAAGTAGCCAAGTACATCACCTTCATTCCTTCCCGCTCGCTGCCCATCGTTATCCTGATGAACAAGGATTCGTGGGATTCCCTGCCCGCAGACGTGCAGAAGCTGGTTGAAGAAACCACCGGAACCCAGCTCAGCCACTTCATCGGCGAACAGCTCATGAAGCTGACCGAAGAAGACATCGAAAAGCACCACGCCAAGGGCTGCCAGACCTACCACCTGACCCTTGAAGAACAGAAGGCCTTTAAAGACCTCGCGGCAGACGCCAACAAAGCCTACTGGAACGACATGCTCCAGCGCAACGGCGTAAAGGACCCGCAGGCATGGATCGAAAAGGTTGAAAAGCTCGCCGCCGAGACTTTTAACCGTTAGAGATAGTTGATGTATAAATAGAAATGCCTCCGGCGGCTTAAGGGGCCTGCCCCTTAAGAATCCCCGGCAGGGGGATGATCCCCCTGCACCCCGCAATGGGGTGGGTTTTATAAGCTTGAACGCAAAGCAGTATAGCTGAAAAAAGTCAGGCCGGTTTTCTTTGGAAAACCGGCCTGACTCATTTTAATGTCAAAAACACTTATGGCTAGAAACGAACGCCCCTAGTCCTGCAATAGTCCAAGATAACCCCATTGCGGGGTGCAGGGGACTCAGTCCCCTGCCGGGTTCCAAGGGCAGAGCCCTTGGCCGCCGGAGGCATAAAAATAACTATATCAAATAAAAACGCGGTTGCCGCGTGCTTTCAGGCGGCAAAGCGGCAGGCCTTTGAAGTAGAGTCCTACTTCCGCGCCTTTTGCCGCAAAGGTCAGGCTTTGCCCGGACAGCAGTGCGCATACGACAGCGGGGTCGTCAACATCTAGAACGTCCGCGCCACGGGCAGCGGCCTCGCGCGCGCTGGGCATCAGGGCACGCACGCTGGTATCAAGGCGCGGTCTTGAGCCTTCACCGGTGGATTTGCCGAGTTGGTAGCCGTCCCATTTAAAGCTTTCCGGCAGAATATCCACCCCGGCCTGCGGCAGGAATGAAAGATTACCGCGCTGGATTGCCAATTGTCCCGGCGGCAGCAGGCTGGCGCTGACAAGCGGGGCTTCGATAGCGGCAGGCGGCAGGAAGACCGCACCAGACTCGCCGTGTCCTTGCCCGCTCCCCGCGCCACGTTGTCCGGAGCCATATCCGGACCGCTGTCCGGCCTTTTGTCCGATGCCGGTAGCGCGTTTTTTGGACTGCGAGCCGGAGGTTGCGTCAGAATTCTTGCGCGTTACAGGCAGGGGCGCGGCATCTTCAGCTTTGCGCAGGGCGGCGATAAAAAATCCCTGTCCCAGCGGGGAATCCATCGAGACCCTGAGCACGCCCGAGCAATCCGCTCCCTGCCCGGCCTGCGAGCTGTCTGTCGCGCCGTCCGGCCATGGTGCTTCAAAGGCGAACCCGGCGTAATTCTCCAGCGGCAACAGCGAAACTGCGCCGCCGCCCATTTCCGCATCAAGTTCCGAAAGCGCCCAGCGCACCTGTTCCTCATTTTCCTGCATATTGACGGTGCAGGTGGAGTAGGTAAGACACCCGCCGGGGCGCAAAAGCCGGAAGGCCTCGCGCAGGAGCATGCGTTGCAGGCCAACCAGCGGCTTGACTTTGTCGCCCTGCCAGAGCGAGAGCACCTGCGGGTTCTTCTCCACAGTGCCCCAGCCGCTGCATGGCGGGTCCAGCAGGATATAGTCCCAGCCGGGGAATATCGCTTCGTCATCTGATGCTGTGCAGGACGCGGTAGTCCCGTGTGCTGTCATTCCGGGTGCTGATGTTCCGGACGTGGCTGTTCCGGCGGATGGCAGCGGAAAGCTCTCGCCGCCAAAGGAGCAGGTGCCGCTGTTAAGCATGTTCATGCCCAGCAAATTTCTGCGTAGCGTTCCCAGCCGCTTCACACCCGGCTCGTTTGCCAGCACAAAGCCGGATGGCGCGGCCCCGTCTTGACGTGCCGCCCCAAGAGCGCGAGCCAGCAAGCTGCTTTTGCCGCCGGGACTGGAGCACATGTCCAGCACCGCCAGCTCGTTGCCGTTAGCGGCAGGGCCGGATGCGGAAGCGGCATCAGCGGCAATCAGCTTGGCCAGCGCCAGAGCGGGCAGCATCGAAGACGCGTCCTGAATGTAGATGTAGCCGAACTTGGCAGCCAGACTGGAACCAAGCGGGAAAGGCTCCTCAAGCAGAAGCATGGCGTCCGGGTGAAAAGGCAGCGCCTCAAAGCGGAATCCCTGCGCGCGCAGCATATCTGCAATGGCTTCTGTCTGCTCGCCGGTGCCGGTAAAACGAAATGTGCGGATATGTTTTTCCATGTTTTGTGGCAGTACAGGAGCTTTTTTCAGATGTAAAGAGCGCAGGTGCTGTTATGAATGGATGAATGAATGCCTCCGGCGGCTTAAGGGCGCTGCCCTTAAGAATCCCGGCAGGGACGACCTTTCAGATTGATTCGCCTTCGCTTCGCTCTGGACGAACGGCCCCTGCACCCCACATTTGGGGTAGAGCTATATTTAAGCGCGACATAATACAGCCAGCGCATTTTATTAAGACCCGCCACACTGCACGCTTGCGGTATCGTTAAAAAAAGCCCCTGACCCTACCCGGTAAAAACAACTTTAACATACACTGCTCTTGAAAAGGGGGGTTCTCTATGCTAGTCGGCAAGTAGAGGTGGTGTTAAAAATTTTTTACTGATGCAGAGGGACTACTATGAAACGAATTCTTGCATTCATGTTGACCGTGGCATTTGCCATGGGCCTTGCTACCGGAGCAACGGCCATGGAAATCAACGTAAAAGGCGATTTCCACTATGCATTTGTCTGGAACGACAATCCTGATTTCAGCACTGAGCCGCATGATACATTCTGGGCTCGCAGCCGTGTGCGTATCACAACCGAATTCATTGCCAGTGAAAACCTCAAGGGCGTTCTGCACCTTAGCACAAAACTGATTTACTGGGGTAATGAGGAAGGTGGCGGCCCCGCTCCCGGCGGCGGTGGGCAGCTTGATACAACCAAAGCCGAGCTGAACGTCCATCAGGCCTACATTGACTGGACCGTGCCGGATACGGGCCTCAACGTAAAAATGGGCCTCCAGTATCTGTTTCTGCCCA
The DNA here is from genome assembly GCA_030267065.1 of Desulfovibrio sp. OttesenSCG-928-C06. GTDB lineage: Bacteria > Desulfobacterota > Desulfovibrionia > Desulfovibrionales > Desulfovibrionaceae > WRHT01. The sequence continues at coordinate 22,541 of JAJDJF010000014.1, forward strand.
TGGCGGTCTCCCTTTCTCCGGTCATGAACACTGCGGTTGCGGGCGTTAACGTCACCAACCAGTTCAATGACAACGTCAGCGCCAGTCTGGGCTGGTTCCGCCCCTGGAACGGCTCGGCCGTCAAGGACGCGTGGGACATGTTCGTTGTGACCGTGCCAATGCAGTTTGACAGCTTCTCCATCACTCCGTGGGGCGAATACTCGTTTCTGGGCCGCGATCTCAGTCTTGACGGCGGCTCCCCCTTCGGCGGCATGGCCTGGGAAAAGAAATCAAAAATGTGGCACGCGGGCATAGCCGCCAGCGGCAACATTACCGACGACCTGAGCATCAAGGCCGACTTCATCTACGGCGCTCTCACCAATAGCGGTGATGGCATGGAGACCTCCGGCTACTTTGCCGACCTTAAAATCGCCTACGATCTCGGCATGGGCAAGCTCGGGCTGGCTCTCTGGTATGCCTCCGGCGACGACAAGAACGACGCGCAAAAGAACGAGTACGGTTCCATGCCCTCCTTCACGCGCAGCCCGATCCACGAAATAGGCTGGGGCCTTGGCGTAAGCTCTTTCGGCTTTTGGGGCGACAACCCCATCTGCTACGCAGGCGCGGTATCGCAAAGCGGCGTCGGCACCATGGGCCTGAGCCTGATGATCGAAGAACTCAGCTTTATCGAAAATCTTTCGCACGACATCCGCTTCCTCTATTACACCGGCACCAATGACCATAAGGCCATGACCGACGGGCGCGCCCTGCGCGGCGGCGGCTACGCCGGAAACATCACGGGCGGCTTTGCCTACCTGCTGGACAAGGATGACCTGTTCGAAATCAACTTCGACCACAAGTACCAGATCAGCCGTGGCTTTACCGCCACCCTCAACTTTGGCTACGTCTGGGCCGACTGGTACAAGGAAAGCCAGCGCAGTTACACCGCCAACAACATGTGGCGCTGCACACTGGGCTTCCAGTACGCGTTTTAGGCAATTGTAAGACATCATATGTTAAAGTGACTATGCCTCCGGCGGGCGGGGCGCTGCCCCTGCACCCCGGCAACGCGCGGCGTTGCATCCGGGTATGGCGCTTTAACAATTACATGATGTTAAAAGTCTTGCATCGGCTGGTGCTTTCAGATGCATCACGCCAGCAAGAAGTTTGTTCTGACTTGCTTACACTCTGAACGGCGGGGATATTCCCCGCCGTTTTTTGTGCCTTGAGTCATAACCGTTAGAGCCTTTGCGTTTTCAGCTGCCCCATGTTCAATACATCCAGCAAAGCCCCTGCAAACATATGGCCGCAAAAATCATCCCTTCTGGCAAGATCGAATCAGGTTTCGCTCTCTCATGCGTAACGAGCATCTTCTATTTTATATTTTGTGAGGTGCAAATTTTTATATCGGTTGGGACATTAAAAATACACAAAGGCGCAATAATAAAAATAGTCCGCATTTTTCATACACGTAAGAACCTAAAATAATTAAGCATTTATTATTGAAAGATTACCATTCTCCGAACCGTCTAATTTTTTTTACCTTTCCTTGAAAAAAACAGGCAAAAGCTCTTGAAACCGTTATAGTGCTATGATACTTCATGCGAAGGCAAGGGTATAAATTTTTTAACCACTAAACTTTAATGCAGAGGAAGAGTATGAAACGTTTAGTCACTCTGATGCTCGCCGCCATGATGACCCTGTCCATGGCCGCCACCGCATCCGCTCTGGAAATTAACGTGAAAGGTAACTTCCACTTTAGTTTCCGCTGGGACGACCAGGTTGGTAGCAAATTCCAGGATAAAGAAGAAGACAACTTTCTGGCTCGCCAGCGTATGCGCATCCAGATCGACTTCGTAGCCAGCGAAAACCTCAAAGGCGTGCTGTACATGCACTCCGGCAACATGTTCTGGGGCAACAGCGACCAGGGCGCCGCTCTTGACACCACCAAGAACAGCATGAAGGTTCGCCACGCTTACATCGACTGGACCCCGGTTGACACCGCTCTGAACGTCAAGATTGGTCTCCAGCAGGTTACCAGCCCCGCTTTCGCCGCTGGTTCCACCTTCACCAACGACGCCATGGCCGGTATCACCCTGAGCAACAAGTTCAGCGACAACGTTACCGCCACCCTCGGCTGGTACCGTCCGTACAACGACAACAAGAAAATTAAAGACTCGATGGACATGTTCATGTTCACCCTGCCCCTGAATTTTGACGGCGTAAAAATCACCCCCTGGGGCGAGTACTCCTTCATCGGTCGCGACGCCGAAGTTGCTTACCAGGCTGGCCCCTTCACCGAAAAGCGCGCCATGTGGCACGCCGGTGTAGCAACCGAATTCAACCCGATTGATCCCCTGACCATCGCGTTTGACTTCACCTACGGCGCTATCGATTCCAAGAACAGCGACCCCGAAGCCGACGGCTTCCTGGCTGCTACCCTGATCACCTTCGACGTTGACTTCAGCAAGCTGATGCTCGGCGCCTGGTACGCTTCCGGCCACGACAAAGACGACTACGCCAAGGGCGAATACGGCACCATGCCGAACCTGCTCGGCACCACCGGCAACGCTGACCCCGGCTTCAACATGACCGGTCTCGGCTTCTGGGGCAACAACACCCCCCTCGCCGGCGCTGGCATCATCAACAAGAGCGGCGTTGGCACCTGGGGTATCATGCTCGGCATGAAAGACCTCTCCTTTGTGACCGACCTCTCCCACATGATCCGCGTTGCCTACTATGAAGGCACCAGCGACAAGGAAGTTCGTGGCGTGTACGCTCAGCAGAACGACATCTTCATGAACGAAAAAGACAGCGCTTTCGAAATCAACTTTGACACCAAGTACCAGATCGCCAAGGGCCTCAGCATGAGCCTTGACACCGGTATCGTGTTCATGGATTGGCAGAGCAGCTACGAAAAAGCTAACAACCTGAACGACACCATGTGGCGTATCGTTTTCGGTGTTCAGTACGCTTTCTAATTTAAGCGAAATCTGATTAGCTGAATAATTTGAGCGGAGGCTTCGGCCTCCGCTCTTTTTTTGTGGCGTGTAAGGTTTTATATATGCCCCTGGCAACTTTATGTCCCGGCGCAGGTATAGCATCTGCCAGATCGTACCTCGACCAGAACTAATATTCAAAATAGTTCTACCTCGCTCACCCGCACCAGCGCCCTCCATCCGGCACGGGTACACTCGCACTCCGCAGCATATTGTATAACGACCAGCAACTTACCAAACTGTCACTACATCAAGCTTTATAGCCCCTGATCAAAAACACCGGGGACCATGACTACAGATGGCACCTGCAAGCCACGCAGACAGACATCAACCATAACCGGATGCAACGCCGCGCGTTGCCGGGGTGCAGGGGCAGAGCCCTGCCCGCCGGAGGCAAAAGCGCCGCAGGCAAAAAATATCACAATAATACTGACGGCACAAAAAAATGTGCCTCTGGAGTTATCCAGAGGCACATTCAGAAAAGCGGAAAAAGAAAATTACTTCTTTACAGCTTCCTTCAGCATTTTGCCGGGGGTGAACTTGACAGCCTTGCTGGCGGGAATGGTGATTTCCTTGCCGGTGCGGGGGTTGCGGCCCTTACGAGCAGCGCGGTCAGTCACTTTGAAGCTGCCGAAACCGGTAAAGGTAACGGAATCGCCAGACTGGAGAGCTTCGGTCAGAGAAGCGATAACGGCATCAAGAGCGGCTTCAGTCTGAGCCTTGGTGCTAAGGCCGGCTTTAGCGTGGATCTTCTGTACGAGTTCGGCTTTGGTCATTTTCTATCTCCATAACAGGTTTTTTTATGGCGTGCCGGAAATCGTCCTTGCACGCTGGTTAACAAACAAAGCTAGAGAGCAACAGCTTTTACAAAACAAGCATACCTTGTCAACTCAAATGTTGTAATCATTGCATTCTGGAGGCTTATGCGGGGCAAATTATAATGCTACCGCCTCCAGTCAGCCTGAAAGATAGTCCTGACGGCTCTCAAAAAAGCGGTAAAACCGCCGCAGACCTGCTATATATACAGCATTTATAGTATTAGAGCAATAAGGACGCGCAAAAATTCGCCATTTTACCGGACTGCCGAAATCTGCTAAAAGGCATCTTATAGATAGTTTTCCCGCGCCTGCCAGCCGTCCGGCCATGTCTGGCAACCGGCCAGCACAATCAGCCAACGCAACATGAAGCCAATGGATAACACCAACGCCCATACCAACGCCGCTCAAACTCAACGCGGACATGCGCAAACCGGAACTCCAGTGCCATGCGGCACACTCCCCCCATGCCCGCGCCGCCCCACCAGCTTTCGCGGATATGTCTTGCCGCGCCTTGCCGCCTTGTGCCGGGCAACCTGTCTGACTGGTCTGGCGGTGCTTTGTCTGGGCATCATGCTGCTTGCGGCTCAGCCGTTAGCGGTAGCGGCAGCAACGCGAGCTACCCCAGACCATTCCACTGCCGCCCATATTGCGCCTGCCGCAACCGGCAGCGCCGCCAGCGCAGCACAAACCGGCGCGGGCGATACCCTGCCGCCGCAATCAGGGCTGCCCAATCAGCCAGGCTTGCCGAACAAACCGGAACTGCCGGAACAATCGGAGCAGTTCAGCCAGCCGCGCCAATCAGACCTGTCGAAAAACGGCCTGATACATGTCACTGCATCCCGCCCTTTTCAGACACCTGTAAGCAAAGACATGGCGCGTCTGGCAGGACTGTCCGCCCTGCGGATAAAAGCGCTGGAGCAGGCGGAAATCATTCTTGCGCAACAGGATACCGTGCGCGTGATACTGGCGGACGAATTTGCAGATCGCACACTGGCCGCTGAGCTGACGACACTGGCCGCTCTGAACCTGCATCCCGCTTCACAGCCTGCAGAAGCGCTGTCCGGCCTTCCACCCGTGCTGCAACTGGAACTTTCCGCCTCCTACAGCCTTACACCGGATTCCGGACTACCACAGGCAGCACAGGACTTGCTGAAAAACCCGCTACTTGTTGAGAATGGCGCGCTTGCGGCCCAAATGGAGCGACAATATCTTGCCGCTTACGACGAAGCCGCTGCAACAGCCATGCAGGACCCTACCCCGGAAAACAGGGCGCACCTTGATAAAGCCTGCGCCGCCCTGCGCGGTATCATCGAATATTTTGACATCCTGCCCGGCTTGCGCCTGCCGCAAAAGATGTCGCCCGCCATGCTACCCAGCCTGCAACGCGCAGCCGCTCTACTACCGGACAATTACCTGCTAAACGCCGAGCTTGGACGCCTGTACCTATGGCTGGAAGACAGCGAAAACTCCATGCTTTGCCTGAACGCCTCCATCGCGCAGAACCCGGACTTCGCGCAGGCTTACAGTCATCGCGGCACGCTGTGGCTGGTGCGGCACAAGCCCTCGCTGGCCCTTGCCGACTTCAACCGCGCCATCGTCCTTGCCCCAAACCGGGCCGAGTACTACTACAACCGCGCTGTGGCCTGGAAAACTATGGGCAACACCCCGGCCATGTGCGCCGATTTGCGCCAAAGCTGCCTGAACGGCCACTGCGACGCGCTCGAATGGGCGCATGCAAATAATGAATGCCAGTAGCCACGGCACAGCCACCACACCACCAAACCGGCAACGCGAACAGACCACAGTCCCCAAACGACAGCGCAAACCAAACAGACAGCGCTAACGGAACAACCATGCAACCAGTACTTGTAAAAGCCTACGGACACTTCAAGCCCGCCGGGCCAGAATACCTGAAGCGGCTTGCGCAGCTGATGTCCAGCTATGGTCTGGATGAAGAATCCGCCAGCCTGAACGGGCGAATCCTGCTCATCAGCCATGAGGGAACCTTTTTTCCTGCGGACGAGGCGCTCGAAATCCTGTCGGACCTTGCAAAAAACACGGCGGGCCAAGTAGAAGCCAAGCTGGATGTGCTTGATCTTGAAGGCTGGATGTTACACCGCCACGAATGGCAGGGGGATGAGTTCAAACTCTCCAGCCGCCCCCTGAACAGCGTGCTGGAATACTCCGGGCATTAGAATGGCGACGTGACAAAGGCACCTGCAAGCTAGCATGGAGAACTGGATGCCTCCGGCGGCTTAAGGAGGACGCTGCCCTCCTTAAGAATCCTCCCGGCAGGGACCGGCTGGCCCCTGCACCCCGCAATGGGTAGGTGTGGCGCGAGCGGAGACTTGCGTTGTAACGCTATATAGGTGCCATACCGGGAGTCGTAACCGGGGCGGGAGATAAGTTGTCACCACGTCTCAAGCGCCCTTAACCGGATGCAACGCCGAGGCGTTGCCGGGGAGAGAACGGCCGGTGATGCAGATGGAAAGAGCAAAAAACTACCCGATAAATAAAAAAACCGCCCGGCATAAGCCGGGCGGTTTGCTTGGTTTTGAATGATCAGTGTAATGCGCTTTAAAGTTTGACGCAGAAGGTTACAAACTCGTCCATTGACAAATCAAGTTCCTCGGTAAAAGCAATGCCGCAATTACGCAGACCGCGCCAGGCAATGCTACCCTGAATTTCCTTGTCCTTGAGCTGCTCCAGCGAATCGGAAAAGCCGTAAAGAAAAAGTCTTGCATCTTCCGGTATATCAGAAGGCTCTATCTGCGGCGGCAAAAGAACCTGCGCACCCTGCGCCCCGATATCCGTAAGCATGACGTTGTAACTCTCCATCCCCTCAATGTGCAACGTTGCAAAGCAGGGATTATCCAGCTGAACTCGTGGCGCGCGGCGGCGTTCGGAAGCCGCGTCAGGCTTGCCACCGGTTTTCTGCTCTGTTTCTTTATCCCGTGCCATGCAGTACCCCTCTTATAAAATTTGTCCGATTTTTGCACACTTGTTCCAAGAAGTCAAAACCCCATGCAAGAAAATCATTTACAGCCGTTTTTCAGACTTGGGCTGCATCAGAATAAATTCCGCAGCGAAAAATCGATTTCCCTTATCTGGCAAGGCGCGGAGAAGAATTTGAGCGAAAGCGTATTAAGCATACGGTAAGGTCAAATTTTCCGGCTGCAACACCGCCAGATGGGAAAAAGCGGTTTTGCAGCCGGAATTTATTTGAGACAGCCCCTCGCAGCAATCCTGTCGGGAACGCACAACAGACATAACCGGGGGCGCTCCCCCGGCAGCAGCCTTGCCAACCTGTTTGATTAGCGCTATGTTTAGGGTAGAGTGCTAAAATCTCCAGCTACGGGCATTACCGGCCACGCCCGGATTGTCCGCGTCTGGAATCTGCCTGCTCCGCGCAAGAACGTCAGGCCGGGGATGCGCCGGGGACGTGTCAGGAACACCCCCAGACCACCTGCGGCCACCACTGTGGAATATCCCCGAAAGCCACCCTCAACTCTGGATTCGGACAATGACCGGCACACCACGACATCGCCCATCATCCAACAGCACTGGCAAGGCGCATCATGACGCGTCCGCAGCGGATGATCACGCATCTTCCGGAAATACCGCCCCAACGCAACCGGCCCTGCACTCAGGCAACACCACGTCCGGCCATGGCGCCTCCGATCATGGCATGCCAGAGCGGGACAACTTTAGCGTGCAGGCCCCGGATGTCCGGAAAATTGATGCCGAAACTGCCCCCATCAGCCGGGAAGAACTGGAAGAAATCAGCAGCTCCATTACCGTCAGGCTCAACGAAAAATTCATGGACTACGATGCCTATGAATTCAGCCTGCGCGAATCGGGTGCGCTGAACATTCTGTTCGACCTGATGCAGGAATACCAGAATCCGCAGTATCTTTCCCTGCTTCCTGTCCTGTTGCTCAAAAACGCCTTTGATCTGGATGCCGAATTTTACTGCCGCACGGACGAAAGCGAGTTCATCCTGCGTACTCCCGCCATTCTGCAAGACGGCTGGACACCGCCAAAAGCAGACAGGCTGTCAGGTGATCACGTCATCGACGGGCAGCGCGTCTGCGTTCCGGTGCGCGGGCGCTTTGTAAGCAAGGTGCAGGAGGAACACGACCGCAAGATACGCGGCCTGCTTGTTCTTTACCCGGAAAAACCGCTGGACCGGCACCAGCTGCTCTATTTTACCAAGTTTGCCAACCGCCTTGGCTTTTCCATGCACAACCAGTCGCTGGCCCAGCGCAATCGCGAGCATCTGGACTTTGTGCGCAATCTGGTAAAGGACATCGGGCACAACGTTCTTGGCCCGAACATGTACTTCAAGCTGCTGATCAACAAGCTTGGGGCCGCGCTGCTCGACCTCGGGCAGGAGTTGCACAACAACAAGAGCGACATTCACAGCATCATGGAACGCGCCCGCGCCATGCATCTGGAATTGCTGGATCAGGTCAACGAAATCCAGCAGAACTTCAACCATAGCAGCCTGTTTCTGGAAAGCCTGCTGCGCGAAAGCCACTTCACGCAGGGCCGCTATGTGCTGCGCACTACCCGCCTGCACATCTTTGAGCGCGTGGTTAAATCGCAGTTCGCAAGCTACAGCCCGCTTTTTCAAGCCAAGGGAATTGATACCGGAATCACCCTCGCCCCGGACTGCAACGATGAGGTGGAAGCGGACTTCGGGCTGATCAGTCAGGTGGTGGCCAACATGTTTTCCAACGCCCTCAAGTATGCGAGCGTTACCCCGGATTCGCCGGTGCCGTTCATGCGTTGCCGGGTGCTGCCCGCCGCCATTGACGGCAGCGCCGAAGCGGTGCGCGTTGAAGTGCTGACCAGCGGGGAACATATCAAAAAAGACGAGGCTGCAAGGCTGTTTGAAAAGTACTTTCGCGCCTCCAACACCGGCGAGGTCTCCGGCACGGGCAAGGGCCTGCACTTTGTCAACGATATCGTCGCCCTGCACAATGGCATTGCCGGATACGAGGCAACGGCGGAAGGCAACCTGTTCCACTTTACCCTGCCCTGCGCGCTGAAAAAAAAGGACTGATAGCCAGTTCCACGCTGCCGCAAAATGCAGGCAGAAACCTGTAGTTTTTGCCAAGCTTAACGCCATCACATCACGCAACAGCGCACAATCGCCAGCCCCCCGCCCGGATGCAACGCCGCCGTTAACGGGGGAATGGTACAGAATCCTTGTCCGGCCAAATAAGCGGCTGTGGTCGCCTCAAATCACGACTGTCAGGCAAAAGCCGTCTTTACCGGTTTGCATCAATCTGACAGGCTGGCGAGAAAAGACGGGGAAGCCATTTGCCCACCCCGGAAGCATTTTTTACTCTTCAAGCTCCAGCTTTTCGGCTGCGGGCAGGCGGTCGAGCATGTCCTGCGTGGAGTTGAAAAGAAAACCCAGAATGGAGTTTGAGACCAGCATCCCCTTGCCTGTCAGGCTCAGGTAGCCGTTGCGGATACGCAGCATCTGCTTGTTATGCAGGGCGTGGATGAATTCTTTGTTGTCGCTGATAAAATCGCGCCCGGTAAGCTGTTTATAGGCTTGCAGGCGCATGCCCCGGTCGGTGCGCAGGCGCAGCATGATCAGTTCCAGCACGCGGGTGTTGCGGTCAAGCTCCTCGTAATCATGCGCAATGGATCCGCTATTCACCTGCTCGCTCCAGAGCCCCAGATCCGGCGGGTTGGTCCAGCGGCGCGATTTAAGGGTGCTGGTGGCAGATGGGCCAAGGCCGATGTAGTCGTTACCTTCCCAGTAGCCGAGGTTATGCCTGCCCTTAAAGCCCATGCGCGCGTAGTTGGAAATCTCGTACTGCATAAAGCCTTGCCCGGCCAGGTAATCCGAGCCGTAAGCGAACATGTTGGCCTGTTCTTTTTCTTCCGGCAGCGTTATCTCGCCGCTTTCCACAGCGCGGGTCATGGGCGTGTTTTCGTCCAGCGTGAGGTTGTAGCAGGAAAGATGCTGCGGCTTGAGCTGCACCGCCGCTTTCAGTTCATCCAGCCACAGGCGCAGACGCTGCCCCGGCAGGCCCCAGATCAGGTCCAGACTGATGTTGTTGATGCCGCAAATCTGGGCGGTTTCGCAGGCGGCAATGGCTTCGCGCACAGTGTGCGGGCGGCCCAGAACCTTGAGCATTTCATCGTTAAGGCTCTGGATGCCCAAAGAGAGGCGGTTCACGCCAAAGCGGGCAAGTTCCGCGGCATAGCCGAATTCCAGAATGGATTCCGGGTTGCCTTCAAAAGTGATTTCGGCACCGGGCGCTATTTTGAACAGGGTGCCCAGCTTCTTCATGATCAGTTCCACCGACTCGATGGGCAGAATGCTTGGCGTGCCGCCCCCAAAATAGATGGTATCAAGCGTGATGCTGCCCAGACGGTCGTGCCACAGGGCCATCTCGGCCAAAAGGCCTTTCAGGTATACCTCCAGCTTTTGCAGGCTGCCCTTCCCGCCCGGCAAGGGCATGGAATAAAAGGAACAGTAGCTGCAACGGCTGCGGCAAAACGGAACATGAATATAAAGCTGCATCCGTTTCCGGTAATACAGTATTCGCCTTTGGGCAACCTGATATTAAACGTCATTTCACAAATGTCTTTTTGCCCTTTGCCATCGTCCACTCCAAGCGGCCTCCTCCAGTGCGAAGTTAATATCTGTCTAATATGCTGCACTCCGCCATGAAGTCGCCTTCCTTGGCAAAGAACAAAAATCCTATTTATGAAATGACGTCTAAAGAACAAAACCAGTTCTTGCACTCTCACCCGCCTCTACTGACAGTCCCATATTTTTATGGCATTCTGCTTTTCTACCAGTATGGTGGCGGCATGGCGGCGGCAAAGCCGCTGCCGGGGCAAATAAGCATTTTAATGCTGATTGCGCTTATAGCCAAAGCTCATTTGAGGATTATTTAATAGACAATCAAAA
>JAJDJF010000140.1 GCA_030267065.1 Desulfovibrio sp. OttesenSCG-928-C06
CTTGGCGACCTGCTCAAGCAGAAGCTTGAAGAAGGCAAGGAAGACGACGAATAAGCCTTTGGAATAAGTATGTAAAAGTCCCGGCAAGTTATGCTTGCCGGGACTTTTTATTTTCCGCGTATCGGCGTAATGTAGGCTGTCCGCAAACATACGGCGTTAATGCCCGCGTACAAAAAACAATGCCCGGAGCCACAGCATGTCCACCAAAGAGAACCTGTCTTCATTGCCGGAAAGCTTGCAGCCTCTGGTTCCATCTTCCGGATTTACCGGGCCGATCATCTGGTGGAACCATCATCTGGGCTTTGGCGGGGTGGAAAGGCAGATCTGCGCAACAGCACAGGCCCTGTCGGAAAAACTGGACGGCAAGGCCGACCTGCAACTGCTTTGCGAACATCTTGACTCTGAAGACAGCACTGCCGGGCTTGAACAGGCCACGCCTTTCTTCGCAAACGTATCGGATATTTTCAGCAATGCGCCGCTCTACCGGGAGAACTCCGCCAAAGCGTTACGCGCGGCAGAGCAGAACTTTAGCGGCCTGCATCCGGTGCGGCAACAGCTTATAGCCATGTACGCAGCCTACTTTGCGCTGACAAAGCCGCGGCTGCTGCAAGTCTGGAACGCCGACTACATCCATGTGGCTCTGGCCGCGGTTCTGGCCGGGGTGCCCAACATTTTGATGCGCTGCGCCAGCAAAAGCCCGGGCTTCAGGCATCCGAAAGGCATTGAAAGCGTAAATGACAAGCTGGCGCATCAGGCCTTTTGCTACTTATGCCGGTTTCCATCATTTTTCATGACTGCCAACAGCAAGGAAGGGCTGGAAGATTACCGGAACTGGCTCGGTCTGCCGCCCGGCAGCATAGAGTACACGCCAAACGCTTTTGTGCCGGAGCAATGGCAGCAAGGCAAAGACGGCGAATCGCTGCGTGCCTCACTTGGCATTCCACCGCAAGCGCCTGTTATTGGCGGCATATTCAGATTTTCTTTTACGAAAAACCCACAACTGTGGGTGCAAACGGCGTTCAACATTCTCGAGGCCAACAGGGAGTGCTACGCAATACTGGCCGGAGACGGGGAACTGCACGCGGAGATACAGGATATGGTGCGCAACTCGCCATATGCGTCACGCCTGCTGATGCCGGGCATGCTTGCGGATACGGCAGCCTTCTATGATGCGTGCGATGTTCTCCTGCACACCTCGCGCTGCGAAGGGCAGTGCAATGTTGTACTGGAGGCGCAATTCCACCGGCTGCCGGTAATCTGCACCGACTGCGGCGGGCCTTCGGAAATCATCACTGATAAGAAAACAGGCTTTATCGTGCGCGAGCATGACCCCAATATTCTGGCCGCCCATGTGCTGTACGCCCTGAATAATCCAGAGTGGTCAGCCGCCGCAGGCGAACACGGCCGCGCCAGCGTGACGCGCACATTCTCGCCGCGCCGCTCTGCGCTGACCTACTTTAGAATCTACTCGGAAAGGGGCTGCGTATAACCGCCCTTAAGCCAGCATATCCTTGATCCGGCAAACACCGCACAAATCAGAGCTGGTGGGATAGCCGCAGCGGGGGCACGGAGCCAGTGATTCTTCCGACTCGCGGCAGGCTCCGGCAAAGTTCTTGCGCCCGTGTTCCAGAAACTCCAGATAAAAATTCAGGCGCTTGCCCGGCATGTGATGCTCTAAATCGGCCCAGACCTTCTTGTGGATGCTGAAGCTGGCCCCCTTGCTGTACGGGCAGGGCATGGTGTGCCAGTCAATACCCATCAGGTAGGCATAGTTGGCGGTCTCGAACTCGCCCAGACGCCAAAGCGGTTTTACCTTGCGGGCAAAGCCTTCCTCCGCAGGCAGCAGCGGGCCCTGCTCGCCAAGGTAGCTCGCGTCCCAGCGCAGCACGTTGCTGAACAGGCGCGAAATCTCGTCATCAAGGTTATGCCCGGTGGCAATGGCGTCATACTTGCCGTCCAGCGCGGCCTTGTTGAAATAGTGGCGCTTGATTTTGCCGCAGGCCGAACAGATGGGGCGCTTGAGCTTTTCCTTTACCAGCGGAATCGGCAGGCCTTCCTCGGCCATATCCAGCACCTGAAGATTCAGGGAATGCTTGTCGCAAAACCGCTCCACCTGCAAACGCGCCAGACGCGAAGATTCACCTATTGCAAGATCGATGTGCAGCCCGGTTACATTGTAACCCTGTCGGGAAAGCTCCAGCA
>JAJDJF010000141.1 GCA_030267065.1 Desulfovibrio sp. OttesenSCG-928-C06
CAGTATACACCGCGTGACAAGGATATTGATTTCAGTGAGCCGGACATTGAGAATGGCTTGTACGAAGTTACTACGGCCCCCAACAGCAAAGGTAAAATTACTTGGGATTCTGCCACGCTGATGTTGCCCCCAGAGCGTAAAGAAGAAATTGAAGCCCGAATCGCGGAAGTTTTTGAGGGGTAGCACATGGCCTACGCCATTATGCGAATCCAGAAGCTTAAAACTTGGGGTGACATTGCCGGGAGTGACGCGCATAACTTCCGGCAACGTGAAACCCCAAACGCCGATGCCGAGCGCCTGCAAGACAATATCTGTCTTGTGGGCGCTCCTGAAAAAGATGCACGTGAATCTGTCAAAGAAGCCATTGGCGACCAGAAAATCAGAAAGAATGCTGTGCTTGCCGTGGAAATGTTTATGAGCGCCAGTCCGGAATATTTCAGGCCGGACAATCCAGCTCAAGCCGGGAACTATGACCCGGAAAAGCTATGGGCATGGAAAGAAGCTTCTGAAAAGTGGATGCAGGAAAAATATGGCGACCGCATTATCAAATCAGTCCTGCATTTGGATGAAACCACGCCGCACATTCACGCCGTCATGGTTCCGCTGGATGATAAAGGCAAGCTGAACTGCCGCGCTTTCTTTGGTGGTACTCGCCACACCATGACAGAACTACAAACCGATTACGCCAAGGCGGTTGAATCACTCGGTATTGAGCGAGGCTTGCAGGGGAGCCGTGCTACTCACCAAGAAGTGAAGGATTTCTACAGCGCAGTCACCAAGGGCAACCAAGAGCAAATTCCACGAGTTCAGGTAGTGGATATTCCTGATTTCCCCGGCAAAATCGAGCGAATGTCTGATGATTCCATGCGTCAGTTCGCCCAAAAGGTTGCAGCCGCAGCACTCACGGAACAGCAAAAAGCGGATGCCCCGATCATCAAAAAGTTCTCCGGGGAGAACTTTTTGATGAAGCGTGACATAGAAGATTTACGCAAGACCAATGCCCATTTAAGTCGGGAGCGCGAGCAGTTAAAACAGGATATTCAATCTGTTAAAGGCATTCCGCTGCCGGAAATACTCATGAAGTGCTATGGAGCGCAGGAAGAAAAGGATAGCAAGCCTTCCTACCAGACCCGGAAGTTTGCCCTGCCGGACGGCTCCAAAATAGCCACAACCGGCAGCCTTTGGATCGACAACACCGAGGGGAAAGGCGGCAAGGGAGGCATTGATCTTGTGATGCACTTGTCCGGCTACAAGCAAAGCCAGCTCAATCAGGCCGTCAAAGAACTCACAGACAGCTTTGGCGTGGATGGAGCAAGGCGGGAGCTTACAGCACGGCTTCGGGAGGCCGCACCCAGGCAAGCTGCCCAATTTGCGGAGCAAGTTCACAAAGAAGCGCCGCAAATTCCAGAACAATGTCCACAAACTTGGAATCGCGCCCGGAACTACTTGGTTGAGCAGCGCAAGCTTCCGGCCCACCTCGTTGATGCCGCGCACAATCATGGCCTTGTTTACAGCGATAGACGCAGTAATTGTGTTTTTCCCTGTGATAAAGGTTCCGGCGCGTTTGTCCGTGGCACGGGAGAACAACACTTCAAGCGAACCGTAGGCCAAGGCCATCTACCCTATGTCATCACCGGGCAGGATAAAAACGTCATTGTGGCTGAAAGCGCCATTGATGCGCTCACCCTCAAGGCCATGCACCCGAAATCGTCAGTTATCGCTACTGGCGGCAATATGCCGCTAGACAGGCTTAAGTCATATCTTGATGGAAAAGCCGTCTATTTGGCGCATGATAACGATAAAGGCGGTAGTGCCCAAGCTGCCAAGATTCAGGAAGCCTACCCACACGCTCAACGGCTTGCGCCGCCGCATGGCAAAGATTGGAATGAGAGTTGGCAAAAAGAAAAAGCGCAATCATGCGCCAAAGAAGAAAAAGATGTTGAATTGTAGTCTATTCAACGCTTTCAGGAATGTCTTTTTCTATACGCCCAATCAACTCTGCCGCAGTCACTCCTAACGCTTCCGCAATCAGCACCAAAGAGGCTAATGAGGGGTGGTTTTTCTGCCGCTCCAAAAGCGAAATAGCAGAACGATCCATGCCGCATTTTGCGGCAAGAT
>JAJDJF010000147.1 GCA_030267065.1 Desulfovibrio sp. OttesenSCG-928-C06
CCGCTGCCGCAATAGTCTGGATCTGCATTGCAACCTGCTCGGATTCGCTGACGATTTCCGCCAGTGCCGAGCCTGATTCCTGAGCCAGTCCGGTGGCGTCGTCCACGTTTTTGGCGGCATCCTGCATGGAGGTCATGCTGCGCTGGGTGCCTTGCTGAATTCCGGTGATGGCATCGCCAACTTCTTTGGTGGCAGTCATGGTTTTTTCTGCCAGTTTGCGCACTTCATCGGCTACAACAGCAAAACCGCGCCCGGCTTCTCCTGCTCTTGCGGCTTCAATGGCCGCGTTCAGGGCCAGCAGGTTGGTCTGGTCGGCAATGTCGCTGATTACCGTCATTACGCGGCCAATCGCCTCGGCCTGACCACTCAGGCTGGAAATGTCGCCGTTCACGATTTCAGCGCTTTGCTGCACACGTTCCAGAGCTTCGATGGAGCGTTTTACCACATCCGAACCGGCTGTGGCTTTTTGCTTGGCGTTGTCTGAGCCTTCGGAGGCGACTCCGGCATTTCGCGCAACTTCCAGTACTGTGGAGGTCATTTCATCCATTGCTGTGGCTGTTTCGCTGATGCTGGTGGCCTGTTCGCCAGAAGCGCGTTCTGATTGCTCGATCTGGATTGAAAGCTGTTCTGATGCGGATGACAGGATGCTTACAACGCCTTCCAGCCTTTCGGCGGCAGCCAGCATGCCTTCGCGCTTGGCGCTTTCCGCAAGGTGTCTGGCTTCTTCAGCTTCGCTCATGGCTTCTTCGGCCTTTCTGGTCTGCTCCTTGGCGTCTTCGCTCATGGCCTCGGCCCGGCTGATGTTTTCCAGCAGGGACGTGATCATGTTTTTAAGCGATGAACTCAGTTCTTTAACTTCGCCGCCAAAGGTCTGGTCGTTAATCTCAACCTGCAGGTTTCCATCGGCGATTTCGTGGGCGACTCCGGCCAGAACTGCAAGCGGTTTAACAGAAGAACGCACCACCACATACATGATCAAGAGGGCCAGCAACAGGGCTGCGCCGCTGATCATTATAGTCATCTGGCTGATTGCAGTTGCGTCAGCAAGCACTTCGTCCAGCGGGGCGCAGAGGACAAAGTACCAGCTTTGTCCGGTTGTCTGGAATTTGATTGGGTAATAGTAGTAGATGCAGACTTTTTCGCCGTTATTGTGCTGCTCGATGAAAGTTTGCCCGTCACGCAGGGCTGCGCGCAGGCCACTCTGGTTGCCAACGTGCTTTGTCTCCAGCAGGCTCTTGCCGATCATGGATTGATCGCCGTACGCAATAATGGAGCCATCCTGGGTGAGAACAGCGGCCCAGCCGCTATTATAGACATTAAGGTCTTTAACAAGCCCCTGCAGGGTGTTTACTTCCAGATCCACTACCACGATGCCGGCAAAACGCCCTTTGGGCGTGACTGCGGCGCTGGCAGATGTGAGCAGCATGTCCTTGCCGTTCATATTATAGATGTACGGTTTGGTGATGGACGAGCGGTTGCGCTGCCGGGGAACAGTGTAGTAGTCGCTTGTTTCCAGATCTTCAAGCGGCATCAGTTCTTCGCCAGCCACTGCATAAGGCGCAAAGCGTCCAGTGGAATCAACGCCGATATGCAGGAATGATTCTCCAGCATTGGCATATTCATCATCACGCCCGTCAAAGGCATTGCGTTCCCAGGCCATGCCCGCGCCAATAAAGCTTGGGCTGCTGTTCTGCAGGCCGCGAACAAGACTTGCGCCAAGCTCACGCGAGATCGGGACATTGTCTTCCATTGCCTGAGCCAGAGCATCCGCGACACCCTCAGCTTCGTTCAAGGCGAATTCAAAGAACAGACGAACTTCATTGCCGTACTTTCCGGCCATGGATGCCAGTTCACGTTCCGCTGTTTCGCTGATCGCCGTAGAACTTCTGCTCTGGATTTGCCAGCATAGTATACCTAAGGCCAGTACTAACATAATACTGACAGGCAATACTATTTTAGGAACCATGCGTAGACTTCTATACCAATGCATGTAGCCCTCCTATGTAT
>JAJDJF010000142.1 GCA_030267065.1 Desulfovibrio sp. OttesenSCG-928-C06
GCATTTGCAGCACTGTGCGCGGCCTTGGCACATCAAGGCGCTTGTTATCCGGTTCCAGAAATACCGTGATCGCAGCCTGACCGGGCAGCGGCTTCTGTTCAGTGAAATTATTCATACAATACCTGCAAGATTGAAAGTAACTGCGGGCCGCGTCCAAAACAGAAAGCTGTACACGCAGAATCATATAATATACGTCACGCCGCTAAAAATCCGTTTTCCGGCAGCGCCGCAGAATGCTTACATGGCAGTGTTGCCTACAGTCAAGCAATCATCTGAATCTGAAGAGAAGGCGGGCTTGATATGCAGGCCATCGGGTAAACGAGCGTTCAAGGCAGACCAACGTTCTGGCAGAAGAGCGCCCAGATAAACGCTCTGGCGAGACGCGCGTCTGGCAGGCGCTTTGCGGATGGGAGCGATTCAGCCCGTCGGCAACTCATCGCCGGACGGCTGCGGCTGGCAGCTCAGCAACTTGCTACAGCGTCATGAGAATTGACCTCTAAAGGCTGCCGTCTGTTATGTCCAGCTATTTGGTCCGGATTGCAAACATGCCTGTATAAAACAATTTCATCAAATAATCGTTGAACATGCCTTGAAATATTTGTAGCGTTATTTATGGATTCCCACGCCAACAGTCCGGGGCAGGCATATTTCGCTCAAAAATCTGCAATAGCTTGATCTGCCAGGGTTATCCATAGTACATTTATTACTCTCCATGGCCCTTGCCACGCAACCGCGCGGACAGGCCACGGATAATTGCCAGTTCAGGAGGCAATCCATGGGACAGAAAATATTGGTTATTGACGATGAACGTCATATCCGCATGCTCTACCAGGAAGAATTGCAGAATGACGGCTACGAAGTCGCCATGTCAGACGGCAGCGAGCCTGTGGTGCAGGTGATTGACCGCGAAAAACCCGATCTGCTGCTTCTGGACATAAAACTCGGCCCCTCAACGTCCGGACTGGATTTGCTCCAGACCCTGCGCGGTCCATATCCTGATCTGCCGGTCATCCTGAGCACGGCTTACGACAGCTTTCAGTACGATCTCAAGTCCATTGCCGCTGACGACTATGTCGTGAAATCTGTGGACCTGACCGAACTGAAAGAAAAAGTGCGCGACACCCTTAAGAAAAAATCTGCCGGTTAAAAACCGTCCCGCACTGCCTACTTTCTGTTGCGGCTGCATGGTATTGGATATATTGATATTCACGAAAGGCGTTCATTTTGCTGGGCGCCTGTTAAAAGCAGCCCTTTTCACGTTCAACCGGCTAAAGTTACTGAGTTATGTCAAACATATCGCAAGCGTTACATACGATAAGCATTTCCTTCATCCCCATTTTACTGGGGATGATTTGCCATGAGGTGGCTCACGGCTGGGTAGCCTACAAAATGGGCGACCCAACCGCCAAAAGACTGGGCCGCCTGACCATGAACCCGCTGGTCCATCTGGATACCGTGGGTACGCTGATGTTCATCCTTACTGCGGTCGGTAGCGGTATATCCGGCCACATGTTCATCTTCGGCTGGGCCAAACCGGTACCGATCAATCCCTCCATGTTCCGCAAATTCCGGCAGGGCATGTTCGCCGTTTCCATTGCCGGAGCCGTCGCAAACATACTGCTGGCCGTGGGCTTTGCCCTGCTGCTGCGCCTGTTGCTGCTGCTATCCAGCAAAGGCCCGGAACCCCTGATGTTCCTGAGTAACGGCTTTGTTATCAACACCTGCGTCATGGGGGTTTTCATCAACTGCACCCTTGCACTGTTCAATCTTATCCCAATCCCGCCGCTGGACGGCAGCAAGGTTCTGGCCAGCGTGCTGCCTGCCCCTGTGGCCCGCAGCTACTTCACCCTTGAGCGCTACGGCATGATCATCGTCATAGTCCTTCTGGCTACCGGTATGCTGGGCAAGTTACTCGGCCCCATGGTATTCAATACTGCCGGAACAATCCTGCGCGCCGTGGGCTTGTCTTTATGGTGATTGGATATTAAAGTCCTTTTCGCGCTCCGGCCTGCCTGCGTACCAGACGTAGCCGCACGGCCGGAGCCGCCTTTTTTACTTTACGATTAATCCAGGTGGTAACATGAACAAATTGCTTGATTGCGCCCATGATCCTGCC
>JAJDJF010000143.1 GCA_030267065.1 Desulfovibrio sp. OttesenSCG-928-C06
CTTGTGGCAGGCCACATAGTCGGCATGGCTGATCAGGTAGGAAGACTTGATCTGGCTTTTGCCGAAGCGCAGGTGAGAAACGGTGAAACCGCCGGACTTCTTGGAGTCGTAAGAGAAGTAGCCCTGAGCGTAAAGGTCGGTGTTGTCGCCGATGATCTTGATGGCCTGCTTGTTGGCGCCCACGGTGCCGTCAGCGCCAAGGCCGAAGAACTTGCACTGTACGGTGCCGGCCGGAACGGTGTCGATGTCCGCGCCGAGATCAAGGGAGGTATGGGTAACGTCGTCCACAATGCCCACGGTGAAGTGGTTCTTGGGTCCGGTGCTCTTCATGTTGTCGAACACGGCCTTGGCGTGGGTCGGGGTGAAGTCCTTGGAACCGAGGCCGTAGCGACCGGCCAGAATCACAGGCATTTCGCCCTTTTCCATAAAGGCGGTGGTCACGTCCTGGTACAGGGGTTCGCCCAGAGCGCCGGGCTCCTTGGTGCGGTCCAGCACGGTGATGGTGCTGGCGGTAGCAGGAATGGCCTGCATCATGTGCTCGGCAGAGAACGGACGGTACAGGCGCACTTTGATGAGGCCGACCTTCTCGCCCTTGGCGCAGAGGTAATCCACAACTTCTTCGATAACTTCGCAGGCGCTGCCCATGGCGATAACCACGCGGGTAGCCTCCGGATCACCAACGTAGTCGAACAGGCGGTAGTGGCGGCCGGTGAGCTGGCCCATTTTCTTCATCTGGGCGGCTACGATTTCCGGCACGGCGTTATAGAAGCTGTTGGAAGCTTCGCGGGCCTGGAAGTAAACGTCGGGGTTCTGGGCGGTGCCGCGCTGGTGCGGATGCTCGGGCATCATTGCGCCTGCACGGAATTCTTCGATTTTTTCCCAGTTCACCAGTCCTTTCATATCTTCAAAATCAATGCTCTCGATTTTGGAGATTTCATGCGAGGTGCGGAAGCCATCAAAGAAGTGGCAGAAAGGCACGGAAGCCTCAATTGCCGAAAGGTGAGCGGTAAAGCCAAGGTCCATGGCTTCCTGTACGGAGTTGGAAGCAAGGAAGGCAAAACCGGTCTGGCGGGCCGCCATTACGTCCTGGTGGTCGCCAAAAATGGAAAGAGCCTGGGCAGCTACTGCACGGGCAGAAACATGGAAGACGCCGGGCAGAAGTTCGCCGGCAATCTTGAACATGTTGGGAATCATCAGCAGCAGACCCTGAGAGGCCGTATATGTGGTGGTAAGAGCGCCACCGGCAAGAGAGCCGTGTACTGCGCCCGCAGCGCCCGCTTCAGACTGAAGCTGGCGCACCTGAAGCACCTGATCAAAAATGTTCCTGAGCCCCTGGGAGGCCCATTCGTCAGCCAGTTCGCCCATGGTGGACGAGGGGGTGATGGGGTAGATGGCGGCTGTGTCGCTCATGCCGTAGGAAGCATAAGCGGCGGCAGTGTTGCCGTCCATCGTCTTCATCTTCTTAGCCATGACATTTCTCCTTGAACGGTGAAAGATATGGAAATTGCCGGTCCATACAACTTGGTTGTCCTTCTCGGTTTGACACCCTGTGGCATTTGCGGCGACCGGCATTTTCAGGATGTTAGGTAAGAGGTTTGCTTATCCCATTACCCTCTGAAAAGCAAACATTTTACTCCGCGCGCCACATGATTCTTTTGTGCGACAATGATTCTGGAGTGAGAAAAAACAATCCACCCTGTTCACGCAAAAAGCTATTCCGCTCCTTATCACCAATTAATTCATCTGTATGCCGCATACATGAACAGCACGCCAACTCCCGGCGAAAAAGGGAATTCCGGGACAACAGGAAGCTGAAGAGCATTCTACGCCGATACCATCAGAACAGAGAATGATTATTCCCGTATTCTTCAATGAATATCAAGAAACAAGCAAGTTAAAGTCCGTAAAATATGCGTCTATTAATATACAGGCTGCAAAATACGTCTGCCTCGCGGATACATGCCCAACAAACAAAAAAACAGTTGTCCTGCCGACATTTTTGATACACCAAAGCAAAGCAAAACAAACATAACCATCTGATATAACAAGAAACATGCACGGCTTGTTATTTTTTTCAACTTGCTGAAAATT
>JAJDJF010000144.1 GCA_030267065.1 Desulfovibrio sp. OttesenSCG-928-C06
TCATGTTTTCTTGCAGCTTGGCGGCAATGCTGTTGATGTCGTTTATGGAATCTACAACCTGATTGACCAGTTCCGAGCCGGACTGCGCGTTGCGTCTTGTTTCCTCGCTCTGTTCCGAGGCCTGTGAGGCGCTGCGGGCTACTTCCAGTACTGTGGAGTTCATTTCTGTCATGGCGCTGGCTGTTGATTCTACACGCTCGCGCTGCATTTCCGCCCCGCGTGAGACTTCTTCAACCTGAGCCGAGAGTTCTTCTGACGCTGCTGCCACACGGTCAGCGATTTCCGATGCCTGGTGAGCTACCTTCAACATGGTATCCTGCTGCGTGCGTATCTCTGTGATATCGCTAAGTATTTCCATGCTACCGACCACGTTATGGCCTGTGTCGTGCAGCGGTACGCCTGTCACGTTGAGATCCTTTCTGTGTCCATCGCTCTGGAAGGATACTTCGCCCTCAACACTCTTGTCGTCCCGCATGCTGCAACGTCCGAAGCACTTGTCGCTGTTACAGGTCTTTTCGTCAAAAGCGCCCTGACAGGAGTCGCCAGTGGTCTTTCCAGTCATGGTGCTGGCCTGCCGGTTGAGGAAGTTGATGCCGAGCTTGCTGTCAACGGTCATGATGCCTACCGGGAGACTGTCGAACACGGTGGTGTACGAGTCGCCAACCACGTTGACTGCCTGCGCAAGGTTTGAGAATTCACCCTGGAATTCGCTGCTGTTGAGGCGGTCGCGGAAGCGTCCGGAAGCAATGTCGTTTGACAGGTGGTTACACTTGGTAATTATTTCTGCCAGAATTGCCGGGATCTTCTGGATGGACTGGAACATTACCCCTATTTCACCCTTTTCCTTCACCGTGAACTTGCTGCTGAAATTACCGGCAGCTACGTTGTTCAGGTAGCTGGCCATTCCGGACAGGGTTCTTACGAGATTGATGATGATGAACACCGCCAGGGCAATCCCCAATACTGTTGCGCCTGCGCTCACGGTAATGAGCTGCATTGTGGACGACCGGCCTGTTTCGTTGGCTTGGGCGACAAAGGTGGCGTTGGCTTCGGCTGCCACGTCGTTCATCTTGATTACCATGGCAAGGAGTTCTGTGAAGTTTGCGCGTAAAAGCGTAATATCTTCGTCAGCAGTGGTGTTGAGGGCTACAAGCTTCTTGAAGCCGTCCTGCATCTGGGCAAAGGCATTGGCCAGCTGTCTGTAGTCACGCACTCCTGCCTCGGAAGTCATTACAGCTCGCATTGCACCAAGGGCCTTATCCATGTTTTGCAAATTGTCTGTAGTGAGCTTTCCATCTGCTTCTGCACGGCCAGTGGCGTAGCGGGCCATGTTGATTCCTGTGCCGAGCATGCTGTCCAGCATCTGGTTGGCGTAGAAAAGCGCTTCACTGTTACCGGTACGGCGTCCAGTGCTGTAAACTGTGCGCAAGATATCTACCATTACATTGGCACTGGGCAGGCAGGCGTCGGTATATTGCGCATATGCCGCCAGGCTGTTGGTCTTGATCCGGTTAAGCAACTGCAAGTTGGTTTGCAGGCTTTTTTCGGCATTCTGCAATGTAATGCGTCTTTCTTCCGTGCTGACCAGCGCGATGCTGGTGTGCACGAGTTTTTGGGCTTCTTCGATGCTTGTTTGTGCTTTATCGGTGAAGGTTGTGTCTCGCGAGACCATAAAGCGTTCAAGGGTGTAGACGGTTGCGTATATCTCCTTTTCAAGTTCACTCATTCTTACGTCAAATGAGCTTACGCGCTGGAACTCTCTTTGCAGTAAAAGTGCGTTTTGCAGGCTATTATAGCCAATAAAAGCGATTATGGCAGAAATCAGGATCATCAGAACGAAGCCTGTCACAATCTTATATTTTGTTGTCATAGTCTCTCTCCTGTATGTTGTGGCGAAGATAGTGCAAAATTACAAGCGTTATGAATTTATATAAAATTTATTTAATTTTGATTGTGTCAGGTGTGTTGTTGGTTTTGTCTTTTGTATAGCGCTATGTATGTTGTGTCTGGAAATATCTTCGCCATGTCATGCAATAATATTGTTTTTGT
>JAJDJF010000145.1 GCA_030267065.1 Desulfovibrio sp. OttesenSCG-928-C06
CTTTCGTCCGAAGTTACGCCAAGAACCGTAAAGACGAAAATGAAGGTAAGGATAATTTCAACAACCAGCGCGCCGGTAACACCGCCAGCATTTGCAATGCCGTTGGTACCAAGCCCGCCGGTCAAATCGGTAAGGCCGAAGCCGAGCAGGGTCTTCAAAAGGGCTGCGCCGATAATGGCTCCCAGTACCTGCGCAATCACATAGCCAACAAAATCAGCACCGCTCATTTTTTTCTGCAAAAGAACGGCAAGCGAGATGGCGGGGTTGATATGGCAGCCGGAAATACCGCCAATAACATAGGCCGTTGCCACAATTGAAAGGCCAAAGGCCAGGGCGACAGCCAAATGCCCGCCAGCGGGGTCACAGCCCAAAAACACCGCGCTTCCGCAGCCGACAAAAACCAGAATCATCGTACCAATCAGTTCTGCAATGTACTTTTTCATGTTGTTCCTGACTATTTTTACTAGAGCGTTTTAACGTCGGCACTGCGGCCGTGTCTCTAGAGCAAATTAGCCTTTTTACGGCTAATTTGCTCTAGTAAACAGTGACAATTCTTACACTTTTTGATGCGGATTATTTATTCCCACTCGATGGTGGCCGGCGGCTTGGAGGAGATATCGTAAACCACGCGGTTGATTCCCTTGACCTCGTTGGTGATCCGGCTGGAGATACGCTTGAGCAGATCCAGCGGCAGCTGCACCCAGTCGGCGGTCATGGCGTCAACGCTTTCCACTACGCGCAGGGCGATTACATGCTCGTAGCTGCGTCCGTCGCCCATAACACCAACGGTCTTGAGGGGCAGCAGCACGGCAAAGCCTTGCCAAACCTTGTCATACCAGCCGGAGGAGCGCAGTTCGTCCATGACGATGACGTCAGCCTTGCGAACCAGATCCAGACGGTCAGGGGTGATTTCGCCAAGGATGCGCACAGCCAGACCGGGGCCGGGGAAGGGGTGGCGCCACACGAATTCGTCCGGCAGACCCATTTCTTTGCCTACGGCGCGCACTTCGTCCTTGAACAGTTCGCGCAGCGGTTCCACCAGATCCATCTTCATATGCTCGGGCAGGCCGCCAACGTTGTGGTGGCTCTTGATTACCGTGCCCATGCCGGTGGCGGAAATGGACTCGATAACGTCCGGGTAAAGGGTGCCCTGAGCCAGAAAATCAACCTTGCCAAGCTTGGTGGCGGCTTCCTCGAATATTTCGATAAAGGCGTGACCGATGATTTTGCGCTTCTTTTCCGGATCTTCAACGCCCTTGAGGCGGCCGAGGAAAAGTTCGGAAGCGTCAATGCTCTGGAGATTCAGGCCAAAGTCAGAGCCGAGCATTCTGGTTACCCATTCAGCTTCGCCCTGACGCATCAGGCCGGTATCAACAAAAATGCAGTGCAGGTTGTCGCCAATGGCCTTGTTGAGCAGCACGGCGGTAACCGTGGAGTCAACGCCGCCGGAAAGGGCGCAAACCACTTTTTTGTCGCCGATTTTCTTCTTGAGGTCTTCAACGGTGCGGCTGATGAAGGAGGTCATGCTCCAGTTAGGCTCAAGCTTGCAGATTTTGAACAGGAAGTTGCGCAGAATCTGCTCGCCGCCTTCGGAATGGCTCACTTCGGGGTGGAACTGCACGGCGTAGATTTTCTTTTCATCGTTAGCCATGGCTGCCACTTCGAGAGTCTCGGTGCTGCCGATAACCTTGAAGCCGGGGGGCGGCGTCTTGACCTGATCGCCATGCGACATCCAGACCTTGAGCACGCGTCCATCCTCAAAGCCGTCCCACAGTGGGGACTGGGCCTTGATTTTAAGATGCGCCGGGCCGTATTCGCGGGTTTCCGACTGGGCCAGTTCGCCCTTGAGGTTAAGGCCGAGCAGCTGCATTCCGTAGCAGATGCCCAGAACCGGAACGCCAAGCTCCAGCAGGCCGGTTTGCAGCTTGGGGGCGTGTTCCTCGCCAACGCTGGCCGGGCCGCCTGAAAGAATGATGGCGCTGGGGTTGGTCTGTTTGACCTTGTCCAGATTGGCGGTGCAGGGGATGATTTCCGA
>JAJDJF010000146.1 GCA_030267065.1 Desulfovibrio sp. OttesenSCG-928-C06
TGACAGGCATTTCGCACCGCCCGTTTTTATTGGCTAAAACAGTATTGCGGTATGCACACGGGGAAAATGCCGCCCAAAAATTCTCAAAGATATTCCCAGGAAAATCATATGCTGAATCTCAACAAGCTGTTTGCCAACGGTTGCCGGTACCTGCTCGTATGGGCCTGCCTGCTTCTGCTCATGCCCGCCCTGCTGGTTATGCCGGGCTGCTCCGAAGAAAAGGGACAGCAACAACAGGGGCGCCAGGCACCGCCGGCTCCCTGCGTAACCCTTGAGCCGCTGGAAGGTGGCGTTCCGCTTTATGTGGAACTGCCCGGCCGCGCCGTTTCGCATCACACATCAGAAGTAAGACCGCAGGTCAGCGGCATCATCCTCAAGCGGATGTTTGAGGAAGGTTCCGATGTCGAACAGGGGCAGCAGCTCTACCAGATAGACCCGGCTATTTACGAGGCACAGTACGAAACCGCGCTGGCCAACCAGAAAAAGGCCGAGACCAACGTAGCCAACTCCAAGCTGCTGGCTGACAGATACGCTGCCGTGGTCCAGAAGAACGCCGTGAGCAAGCAGGAATACGATAACGCCATGGCCGCTTACCGTTCCGCTATGGCAGAACTGGCCGCTACCAAGGCAGCTGTAAAAACCGCAAAGATCAACCTTGACTACACCAAGGTGTTCGCGCCGGTTTCCGGCCGTATCGGTATTTCTTCCGTTACCGAAGGCGCGCTGGTTACCACCGGGCAAGCCTCTCCGCTGGCCTATATCCAGCAGACCGATACCATGTACGTTGACATCGTGCAGTCCAGCTCCGAATACCTGCGCTTGCAGCGCGGCATCCTGAGCGGCCTGATCACCCAGGAAAAGATGGGCGAAATCCCCGTCACCATCACTCTGGAAGACGGCAAGGAAGCTTACAACGCCGCCGCCCTCAAGATGTACGACATCGACATCAACATGAGCACCGGCGCAATCACCATGCGTGCGGAAGTGCCCAACGAGAGCCGCCTGATTCTTCCGGGCATGTTCGTGCGGGCCAAGGTCAAGCAGGGTACCCTGCTCGAAGGCCTTCTCGTGCCGCAACAGGCGGTGCAGCGCAACCAGAAGGGACAGGCCTATGTGCTGGTGGTAAACCATGAGAACACCGTGGAACAGCGCGTATTCAGCACTGACCTTGGCGTTTACCAGAACTCGTGGGTGGTTGCCCCCGGCCTCTTCACTCCGGAAGGCGAAGCCCTGCGCATGGAGCAGGCTGACGCCCGCCGCAAGGAAGGCAGACACGTTTACGGCCTGCTCCCCGGCGAGCGCATCATCATGGAAGGCAGCATCATGCTGCAGATGACCGGCGGCACCAAGGTTACGCCGACCGAGTACAAGCCGTATGCCATGAAGTCACCTTCCGAAGTACAGGAGCAGGTTCGCAAGGCTCTGGAACAGGAAGACAAATAAGCTGGAGCAAACAGGCCCGCTCATAACATGAACGCCGGGCCGCAAGGGTTAGCCGCGCAGGATTTGCAGAATATCCTGCCTGCGCGCCGCGCCCGGATTGCACTTGAAAACAAGGTAAGCAACAATGTCCCATTTTTTCATAGATCGCCCGATTTTTGCCTGGGTCATAGCCATCCTGATGATGCTTGGCGGCGCGCTGGTAATCCCCACCTCGCCGGTTTCGCAGTATCCGGACATCGCGCCGCCTGAAATCTCCATTACCGCCATGTTCCCCGGTGCTTCGGCCCAGACGGTGGAAAACTCGGTAACCCAGATTATCGAGCAGCAGATGAAGGGCCTGGACAACTTCAACTACATGTACTCCACCAGCGACAGCGCCGGCCGGGCCAACATCGTGATTGCCTTTAACCAGGAAGCTGACCCGGACATCGCGCACGTTCAGGTACAGAACAAGCTTTCGCTGGCCACCCCGATGTTGCCGGAAGAAGTGCAGCGTAACGGTATTACCGTAAACAAGTCCTCATCCAGCTTCTTCCTTGTAGCCGCCTTTGTTTCCGAAGACGGCAGCATGGTTGAGCAGGACCTTG
>JAJDJF010000015.1 GCA_030267065.1 Desulfovibrio sp. OttesenSCG-928-C06
ACCGGGCAGCGCGTTCTGACTCACTGGTAACAGCTTTGCGTCAGGCTTCGAACAGCGTTGATGCCGCAGCTTCTGCTCAGGCTGCGCTTGAGCGGGATTGGGCGCTTTGGCTGGATAAAACCGGGCTTGCCAGCGAAAACGGCATGGAGCTAACCCCGGCAGCCGCGCAGGATGTCTTTGCGGTGCTTGAGAAAATTCAGGAACGCCACGCGCTACTGGAACAGAAGCAGGCTCACAAGCGTACCCTTGAGTCAGAGCTTGCGGCCTTTCGCTCCGCGCTGGGCGAGCTTTCTGGCGCCCTGTCCGGCTCCACGGCTTGTATTGCCCTGTGCGACGAATGCGGTCTTACCGTGAATCCCGATAATACACTCTCGCGCAGCGGGGCGGGGAATCAGCTTAATCCCAACGGCAAGGACATGCCCGGCAAGGGGCTGTTTGCCCTGTTTGACGGCCTGTACCGCGCGGCAGAAGACTGCGTGGCCCAAAGCGGGTTGCGGCAGGAGCGGCATAGGGATCTCGCCGCCCTGCAAGCCCGGATTGCCGAGGCGGAAACAGCTTTGCGCCAGTGCGAGTCCTCATTGATTGAGCTGTTTCATCTGGCTGATTTGCCGGGTGGGGAAGCTGCTTCTGCTTTTTCCGGCAGTTCAATGAAACACGCGCAAGCATCCGGCCTGCAGGAACAGGCAGGGCTCCCCGGACTGGCTGGGCAGGCAACATGGCACGCGGTGGCGCAGCCAGAACAAAATGGATTGCCCGGACAGGTCATACACCATGGATTTACAGAACTGGCCGAACTGTTCCGCCTGCGCCATGCTGAATATCGGGCGCATGAGAACCTCCGGCTGGAGCGCGAGCGTTGCCTTATGCAGCTGCGTCAATATGCGGAGCGCTTCCCGGCCCGCTGGTCCGGCTATGCTGAACTGACGGAAGCGCTGGACAAGCTGCAAGCCGATGAGCTTAAGGCTGAACAGGAGAACCTTGAGGCCGAGCTTGCTGCTATTTCCGCGTCTTTGCTGGAAGACAGCACCCGGCAGGGCGAAATAAAGGCCATGCTGCTGGAGCTTGAGCGGGGCGGCGCTTACGCCGAGCTGCGCCAGCAGGAAGCCGCGCTCAGGGAAGAGCTTGCCGGGCAAGCTCGACGCTGGATGGTGCTTAATATTGCCCGCTCTTCAATTCTGGCTGCCAAGCGCAGTTTTGAGGAAGACAGGCAGGACATGGTTGTGCGTCAGGCCGGTGATTTTTTCCGCTCCATGACGGGCGGGGCCTACCGCGGCCTGACTTTTGATCTGGAAAGCGGCAAGGGCGGCCTTAAAGCGCTGGCGCTGCCAACCAACGGCATTCCGCTGGACGCGGAACATTCGCTTAGCCGGGGCACAAAGGAACAGCTTTATCTGGCCCTGCGTCTTGCCTATATCCGCCAGCACAACCAGACGCGTGAAAGCCTGCCGGTAGTCATGGACGATATTCTGGTCAACTTCGATCCCGGCCGGGCTGCAAAAGCCGCTTCGGTGCTGGCGGAATTCGCTTCTACCAATCAGGTGCTCTTTTTTACCTGTCATCCCGGCATTGCGGAAACGCTGGCCGGGCAAAGTGACAAAATCGGAACAGGATATTCCACTTTTAGAGTTGAAGGAGGTATTATAAGCTGATATTGTAATTCCGTGCGCTATCCGGGCTTTTGCGCACGGGAGGGTAGAGATGCGTCTGCAAGCAAATGGGCGCGATTATGCATTCCCGGCAAGCCCGCTGGTTGTGCTTTGTCTTAACGGAACCGACTATCGCTATATTGAAGCTGCTGTGGCTTCGGGGCAGGCTCCTTTTTTGGCGCATCTGCTCACTCATTGCGGTTGCGCCGAAGTAAACGCGGTGCTTCCCAGCCTTGCTACTCCCAACAACGCCTCCATCATCACCGGCTGCCCGCCTTCTGTGCACGGCATCTGCGGCAATTCTTTCATCAATCCCGAAAACGGTCTTGTCACTCCAATGGACGATCCGGCCTTTTTGCGCGCGGAAACAGTTCTGGCTGCGGCGTCACGCTCTGGTGCGCGCGTGGCTGCCGTCAGTGCCAAGGAAAAGCTACGCCCAATGCTGGCCCACGGGCATGACGGTATCTGCTTTTCGGCCGAGACCGCCGCTTCTGCCTGGTTTGAGTTCCGGCGCAGCAGTGGCGAGTCCCAGCGTGTACGCGCCGCCGATTTTGCCGGAGCGCCCGAACCGGATGTTTACAGCGCCGAGCTGTCATTGTTCGCGCTACGGGCCGGGGCCGGGCTGTTGCAGGAATTGCGCCCGGATATCATGTATCTGAGCACCAGCGATACCATCCAGCACCACTACGCGCCCGGCTCACCGGAAGCCAACATGTTCTTTGCCCTGCTGGACCCCTGGTTGCGCCGTCTGGACTAACTGGGCGCGACTCTGGTCATCACCTCCGACCATGGAATGAGCGGCAAGACGGACGAGACAGGACGACTTAACTGCGTCTTTATCGGCTGGTTGCTTGATGAGTTTCTGGGGCAGGGGCGGGCCAAAGTAATCTTGCCCATCACCGATCAGTACACGCGGCTGCATGGCGGTCTTGGCTGTTGTGCCGGGGTGCACCTGCCGGAAGATATCCTGAATGACGAGGCCCGTTGCAAGGAGCTGGAGTGGATTCTGGCCAGCATGCCGGGGGTGGAGACAGTGCTGCCAAAACGCAAGGCCTGCCAGATGTATGACCTGCCGGAAGACCGCACGGCTGATTTTGTTGTTCTGGCCGCGCAAAACACGGTTCTGGGCGATACTCCCCTGCGGCATGATCTGGGTAGTCTGGACTGGCCGCTGCGCTCGCACGGCGGCCACGGTGCATCTCTGGTCCCGATGATCAGCAACCGCAAGCGCAATATTCCGCAAAGCATACGCAACAATTACGATGCTTTTGAGCTTGGCCTGAACCAGCTTGCCCTGTAAGCTGTACTTGCTTAATAAGGTGGGTCCTGTTACACGAGCGAACCATGCCAACCGAGCGGAATTTAATAGGACAGAACATGCACGCGCTGCTGTTCCTGCACATCCGGCATGCCCTGAAAACGGGCATTGCCTGCGTGCTTGCCTATTGGATTTCCAACCTCCTCCAATTGCAGTTTGCCCTTTGGGCGGTCATTTCCACCATTATCGCCATGCAGGGCCTGAGCGTTGCCGATTCTGTGCAGCACAGCCTGATGCGCTTCAGCGGCATGGCGATCGGGGCGGTTATCGGCATGGGGCTACTGCTCATCGCGCCGGACAGTCCCATCCTGCTGGGGGTGGAGCTTTTTGTGATCACCGCCCTTGGGGCTTATCTCATGCGCTATGGGCTGCGCTACATGCTGGCTTCCACCGCCATGTGCATAATGCTGCTGGGCGGCAAGATGATGCAGGAAGCGCCGCAGGCCGTTGCCGGCATGGACATGGCCGACCCGCTCATCTACGGCCTGATTCTGGTTGCCGAGGTTGCCATTGGCGTAGCTTGCGCCTTGCTGGTTTCGGTAACGCTCTGGCCGGTGCGCCTTGGCGATACCCTGCGCGATGACCTGAACAACCAGCTTGCCAAGTGTGCCGATTTGCTCGACCGGGTGGTGGAAAACTATCTTGATGAGCAACAGCACCTTTCCTACAAGGTTTTTGAAGCCCTGAGCCTGCAAACCTGGAGCAACCACGAGCGCATGACCAAGGTGCGCACGCTTGAGGCGCATATTTTCCGCTACGAGCACAAGGGCCTGCGCTTGCAGGTAAAGGCCATTGACCGCTGTATCGAAGCCCTGCGCGCTCTGCTGGATTCGCTGAACGAGTACGACGAGGAGCCGTGCGACCCGATGCTGGGTCCGGAGATCCGCTCTCTGGCAGATTCCCTGATTGCGGCGCTGCACCATCTGGCCGGGGAGGAAGCTTACTCGCAGGCTACGGAGATTGTGCGGGCGGTGACCGATGGTGTGGGCCGGGCTGAACAGCGTCTCGGCCAGTTACGCAAAAGCGAGGACCTGAGCGAAGTGCCTCTGCACCGTGTGCTGCAACTGTATTCTTTTTACCAGACCCTGCGCCATCTTTCCGAAGAACTGCTGCTGATTATGCATAACATGCGTTCGCTGGCCGAAAAGCCCGTCAAAAAACGCAAGTTGGGCAAGCGCAAGCAGGAACAAAAATAAGCTGGTGCTACATGCGCTTTTTGGCCCGCCTTGCGCGTAATTGCGTGGGCGGGCTTTTTGCCGCAATGTTGCCCCCAGATAACCGGTCTTGCTTTCCTTGCCCGGTTGCGCGAAAATGCCTGCTGAGTCCAGATGCTACGGCTGTTTCCATCAGGAACAGCCGCATACCGGATAATCCAGTCAAACAGTAAGGAGTGAGGTATGAGCCTTGTAACTTTACGGACCCTGCCGGGCATGAAAATAGAATGCACTCACAACGAAAGCGGCGCTACATTCATGGCCGCTACTCCAAAAATGTATAACGGAAGCGGCGATTCTTTTTCCGGCACCGATTTGTGCGCGACTTCGCTTGGGGTATGCGCCACTACCATAATGAGCGTTTATGCCCGTGATAACGGGATGGATATTTGCGGCATGACTGTTGAGTTGGATAAGGAAATGAACGCAAGCCCGCGCTCCATTGGCGGCGTCAGGCTGGTGTTCAATATGCCGGATCGGGGCTACGATGCCATGCAGAAGCAGGCTCTGGAAGAATCCATCCGCACCTGCCCGATTTGCCTTACCCTTAAAGGGGTAGTGCAGGATATCTCCTTCCGCTGGTAGCTGCCGATTCCTGAATAAGTATCAAAAGGCCGGAACGCGTTGTTCGTTCCGGCCTTTTATATTCAGAATCACTACCAGCGCGAGGGCTGGAACATCTCTAACTGTTGGCGCTGATCAGGGCTTTTTGCCACGCGGTTGTCAGCTCGTCTGCGCGCAGGCGGTCTTTTTTGCCCGGATCTACCTGATAGTAGACCGTGCCGATTAGCTTGCCGCGGAGCAGGGCAAGGGACATGACAATGTATTTGTCTTTCTTGCCAGATTCCTTGTGGCGCAGCGATAAAATGATGCTGCGCGCGTCTTCCTGCAATACCGTGGTCTTCTGGAGCCTGTCGTAATACTTTTGCTTTTTGCGGTTTGGCAGGTCAAAGCCTACGCCCTCGCGCAAAAATTCCTGCAAATAGGCCTGCGCCTTGAGCACGTCTTCTTCTGCGCGCTCTTGCCCATGCACCAGCAGCATGCTTTTAAGATGGGCGAATTCCTCTTCTGTCCAGTCCTTATGCCGGGAGCCAACATAAAAAACACCGCCATAATTGTTATACGGCTTGAATATGGTGTTGCTTGAGGGCGGCGCGTACAGGCAGATGACGTGCTGTATCACGTTCTTGTAACGCGCTGGTGCCAGCTTAAGGGCGAACTGGCTATCTTTGTCTACCCAGCGGTGCGTGGACGGGCCGAACAGCTTTAGTTCGGAACCGCCAAGTTCGTAGGCCGGTATTTCCTTTGCCGAAGTTATTCCCGCAGGCAGCAGGGCGGCTATCACAACAAGAACGCCGAGCAGTCGCAAGATATTAAAACGCATCAGGTAACCTCCACCTTCCTCCATATTTCGCGGCAGCTATTGTGTTTGGGGCCAAGAAGGCCGCAGGTGGTGTGCGATTATATTTTTAAACAGAGCCGCCATGATTGTCAATGCCGGGGGGGGCGGCGGTGTGGCGTGATGTAGCGGATCAACCGCCTGATACCGCGTCTGTTTCGTTTTTTTTGCGCGGGCGTTGGAGCGTGTTTACAGCCGCGCCCGGCAGTGCTAGTTAAATAGAGGGACATCAGCTGGTCGCACGCGTATAATCAGCCCCGGCAAAGGGTTACATGCGGCCTGCCAGTCCGTTTTTATTGCAGACGGACCGCGTTTTACGTTTGCCGCGCAGTTTGAGCGCCGGATGTTCAGGGTACTTCACAACCGGATAAATTTCAGATTTTGCCTATAAGGAGCTGCTATGCGTTTTTCTGACAGGGTCGAAAGGCTGGGAACCGAAACTGCTTTTGCCGTGGCTGCCAGAGCTGCCGCCCATGCTGCAACCGGGGCCAGAGTTTACCCCTTTCATCTGGGCGATCTCAACTTTAAAACGCCGGGCAATATCGTCCGGGCCGCTGACAAGGCCATAGCCGAGGGCAAAACCGGCTACTGCCCCAACGGCGGCATCGCTCCGCTACGCGAGGCTTTGGCGGCAGATGTCAATTCACGCCGCGGTACTTCATATAAAGCGGAAAACGTTTCTATCCAGCCGGGCGGCAAGCCGGTTATCGGCAAATTTCTGGCTGCCCTCATGAACCCCGGTGACGAGGTGCTTTGCCCGACTCCCGGTTTTCCCATCTATGAATCGCAAATCAATTTTCAGGGCGGCAAGGTGGTGCCGTACGGCTTTGTTTCCGGCAGCGACGCTTTCCGCATCAATCTGGAAGCGCTGGAAAAATCCATCACACCCGCCACGCGGCTGATGATCGTCAATGACTTCCAGAACCCGACCGGGGCCGCCTGCTCGCCGGAAGAGCGCAAGCGCCTTGCTGAACTTGCCGTCAAGCACGACCTGATGGTGCTGCTGGATGAAGCGTATTTTGAACTGCACTATGACGGCAATGCCGGAAGCATCGTCAGCGAGCCGGGAATGGCTGAACGCAGCGTGCTGCTTTATACCTTCTCGAAAAAGTACGCCATGACCGGCTGGCGTCTGGGCGCGGCCATTGGTCCCAAAGAGATAATCGACGTGATCACCCGCATGAACGTCAACGAGGAGTCCTGCACCGCGCACTTTGTCCAGTTCGCTGGCGTTGAGGCGCTGACTGGCGACCACACCGAGCAGCGGGCCATGGTGGAGGAACTGCGCCGCCGCCGTGACGCGGCATTGGAGATTCTGAACTCTACCCCCGGCATCAGCTGCTTTACGCCCACAGCCTCTTTCTACCTTTACCCGGATGTTACCGGACTGATGGAGGCAAAAGGGTTTGGCGGCGATTACGATGCCTTTGCCGAAGATGTTCTGGTTAAAACCGGCCTCTCGTTCTGCACCAGAATGCATTTTGGCACTCCCTTGCCGGGTGAGACGCGCCGCCACATTCGGCTGGCTTTTTCCGGAATCGGCATTGATGATATCCGCGAAGGGCTTGGGAAGCTCAAGGAATACGCGGCAAGCTAGCTCTGAATCCCGACACAACTGGTAGTCAGGCCAAAAGCCATGCATTGAATCCGCATGGCATTAACCGGGAAATTGTATTATATTGAAGTTATGAAAGCCGAAAAGATTTCCGGGCTTCTCTCCGGTTGCCTGCCGGGCAGGCAGGCGCAGGCTGAAATGTGCCCGGCCCTGATGCGTCCTCTTTTAAAGGAAGAGATCCCCGCAAAAGCGGTCGATTCTGCCGTGAATCTTATTCTGCGCCCGCAGAACGGTGGTAGCTCGTTTGACGAACTGCTGGACTGGCAGATACTTTTAATCCGGCGCAATACTTACAGGGGCGTACATTCCGGTCAAATAGCCCTGCCCGGCGGCAAATGCGAGCCGGGCGAAAGCTACTGGCAGACAGCCTGCCGCGAAACATTTGAAGAAGTGGGCATTGCCTGCGAGCGGCTGGAAATTCAGGGCGCGCTCAGCAGTATCTATGTGCAGCCGAGCAATTTTGTGATTCACCCGTTCGTGGTGGTTTGCCGAGATTTCGGCGAACTTTCCATTAACCCGCGCGAGGTGGTGGATTACAAGTTAGTGCCGGTGCTGGAGTTTGACCCTGCCCGCGCCAGTGACCGCGATTTCACCTACCCTGATGGCAGCGTAAGGCAATCCCCGGCCTGGGTGTACCAGGACTACGTTGTCTGGGGGGCCACTGCCATGATTCTGGCGGAGTTCTACCGCGTTCTGTCATCGCGCCCATAACCTGCGCAAATTCTCTTTTTATCTACACCATTTTTTATCCACGTCATTCTGCTGGAGCATTTTTACTTTGAAATTTTGCCGCAGCTTGTTTCATCATGCTGCAAGTATCAGCGTCCCCCTTGCGGCTGCGCGGCATACGGCCGCAAGGGGGCTGGATTCACCTGATGATTAAACTCTGCTGGGCGTTCGCCCGCACGGATTTAAGGGAGTCCCTGTCAGGCACTTACAGTTTGCCGGAGCTGCAATGCTACAGTAACTGCTGGAGGCAGACCCCGGCGCATAAGTAAAGGGCGCAGTGCTGGCAGTCGCTATAGCGATTTGCCCTTTGGCCTGTGGCGGCTCAAATGTCCGGCAGGACCGCCCTGAATTGGCTCATGCCCGATCAGTCCTGCCTTGGTGATCTGGTTCAGAGCGCATGTGTCCACCAAATCCGGCTCCAACTCTTTGGCGCTTGCGGCAGCAAGATTGGCCTGCGCCGCCTCCTCGGACCTGATGCCGCCGTCCCAGCGGGTGAGCGGCGATTCCGCGCACTTTGAAGGAGTGTGGAAATCGTCGTTGTCATTCATCTGAAAATTCTTTGTTTTTTTCATTTTTTGCCTCCGGGAATATTGCTGGTTAATGCCATAGAGAACGTAAATGCTTTCTCTTATAGCCAGTTGAGACGAAAAACGCTTACAATGGAATTATATTTTTATGTGAATAACTTGATAATATAGTTGTCCCTTTCAGGTGTTTTTTTATCAGTTTGTTGCGTAATGGCATGATATATAGAAATATACCTGTACCAGTTGCATGATCTAAAATTTTATAAAGTAACTGCCATGTGAGATAAATCTGTATTGACACAAAATAACTATGTTCTACACTGTAGTTAAACAGTAAATAAAAGCGCACGCACTGTTCCAGAATAAAATGTGCCGTGCGCGTTATCATATGCCATGCTGTGTTATGGAGGCGCGATATGCTTGAATTGCTGGATATTTACCCCTGGGCTTTGCCTTTGGCCATTTTTATCGGACGCATCTGTGACGTCTCGCTCGGGACTTTGCGCATCATTTTTGTGTCAAAGGGCGAGAAACGCATTGCGCCGGTGATTGGTTTTCTCGAGGTCTTTATCTGGGTGGTGGTCATATCGCAGGTGCTTTCGCGCGCCAACGATCTGATAAGCTTTCTGGCTTATGCCGGTGGGTATGCCGCAGGTACATACATCGGGTTGCGTATTGAGCAGCGTATCGGTTTTGGGTTTGTAAAGTTCCGCATCTTCACGGCTCAACGTGGCGCGGAACTGGTGGCGCAGTTGAACGACAACGGCTTCGGCTCTACGCTCCTGCACGGGCAGGGCGCGGTTTCGGAAGTGGATATTGTGGAAACAGTGGTCAGCCGCAAGCACACGCGGGATGTGGAAAGAATCATCAGCGAATTTGACGCCAAGGCTTTTTGTCTGCTGGAGGATATCCGCGCCAAGCAGCTTGGCATTTTTGCGCGGCGGCAGTCACTTTTGCAGCGCAAGTAACGGTAGCGCCGGACGCATCCATTGGGTGCATAGGGCGCACACAGCCTCACACACCGGGGCCTGCTCATAATGACAGCAGGCCCTAGTTGTTTTGTTCCTCCCGCTCTCCCAGCGCCTTCTGGTATTGCTCGCGGTAATCCTGCGGCGATAGCTTCAAACGCCTCTTGAACAGGGCCGAGAAGTGCGCCGTGTTATCATAACCGAGCTTGCGGGCGATTTCGGTCATGGACTGCCCGGTGTTGATCAGCATCCAGCGGGCCTCGTCAATGCGCCGCTCAATGATGAAGTTGATGGGCGATATCTTGTAAACCTTGGCAAACTCGTGGCTGATGTGGCTTTGGCTGACATGGAACTTGTCAGCCAGCATCTTGAGAGTGATGGGCTGCTCGTAGCTCTCGTCAAGGTAGAGCATGATATCCTTGGCAAAAGAGAGATTTTCGCGCGATATTTTCTGCCCGGAATCGCGAAACAGTTCCGCTGTCACGCTGACAATGGCAGCCGCCATAAGGTTGCAGGTAAAGCGAAAGACCGGGTCATTGAACTTGCGCAGATGATCCAGACAGGCTGAGGCGTGTTTGAAGAACTCCAGATGTTCGCCAGCCGCCTTGACCGGATAGGTGTTGCGCTCCAGAATCTTGCCCGGCTCCAGTCCCGCAAGACTAAAGCTATGCACGTTGCAAACCCAGGCGCTGCCGGGTGTGTCCGATACCTCCAGCGAGTGCATGCTGCCTTTTTCCACCACCAGAACTTCGCCTTCGGAGACCGTGTAGCTCTCGGTCTCGATGGTGTATACGGCTTGCCCCTTGTCGGTGAATACTATTTCCGCATCGTCCCGGTGGGCGTGGTAATTGTAAGACCAGCGGGGGATATTGTGGCTGTTGGAAAAGCGCGAGATCACAGGGTAGCGCCCATCCACAAAAACATCCTGATAGTCTTCCTTGAAGAAATGTCGGTACAAGATTCCCTCCGGGCCGGATGATCCCGCCGTTTTTGCCCGTCCTGCCAGTCCTGCCAGCCCGGTCTGTTGCGTCAGCCTTGCCGGTCCTGTCAGTCCTGCCCGTCCTGCCAGTTCTGCCAGTTCCGGCAGACAAGATTGTCGCAACCTGCTTGCGCGGGCTGCGCGTTTGAAAGCCGTATCCACAACCGGTCCAAAACCCGACTGCCTGTCAGTGCGAAAACAGGCTGTTTCGCGCATGGCTCTTTGCAAGATTATCGCATTTTTTTGCAAGATAATATGCGCAAATCATGTTTTTAGCTTCCGCAAAAACTATCTCTCTTCATTGTTTTTAGCAACAGGATATGTCTGTTTAATTTGTAATATCTTGTTAATTCAGGTTGTTATGTTTTTGGTATTGCAAGCGGGTGTCTGCTTTTAGCAGGGCAGGGCGGCAATAATAAAAAAGCAGGATAGTTCATGCGATTGGCAACATTGTGCGTAGCCCGGTTTAGGCAGGTGGTTTAGAACTATCTTAAAGATTGTTCAAATTTGCACAATATGCGTGCAGCGAATTCAAACCACTTTGCCGCATCGCTGCCGATAATCGTAAAAGCGGCCAGACTCAACAAGTTCCAGGAGGCGCATTATGGAAACTATCAAGATCAAAGGACTCGATAAACCTGTTACCAGAATGATCCTTGGTTCCACCTGGTGGTGGCGCCACTTCCCCGAGAAGACCGTTTTTGAAACCCTTGACGCGTATGTGGAAGCCGGCGGCAACATGCTGGATACCGGGCGCTTCTACAGCGCAGGGCACGGTGAAAAGGTGCTTGCCAAGTGGTTTGACATGACCGGCATGCGCGGCAAAATCATGGTCACCAGCAAGGCCTGCCACCACTACGTTGACGAAGACAACAACCACTTCCCCGAAAAGAACCGTGTGCAGCCCGAATGTATTACCGAGGATTTGGAGTTCAGCCTGAACCGCCTTGGCCTCGACCACTTTGAAGTCTTCATGATGCACCGCGACCGCCGCGACCTGCCTGTGGGCGAGATGATGGATGTGCTCGAAAAGCACCACAAGGAGGGCAAAATCAACGCTTACGGCGTGAGCAACTGGGATCAGGACCGCCTGCAGGAAGCCATCGATTACTGCAAGAGCAAGGGTTATCAGGGCCCGACCACCAACAGTCCCTCCTACAGCCTTGCCACGGTTACCGCGCCACGCTGGGCCGGTTGCAGCTACATTGATGACGACTACGCCGCATGGCACAAGGGCACTGATGTTGCCATTCTTTCATGGGCCTCGCAGGGCGGCGGCTGGTTTGGCGAAGCGCACAAGCGCGGCGAACTGCCCAAAGATTACTTTGACGCCTACGATACCCCGGCCAACAACGAAAAGATGAAGCGCTGCCGCGAGCTGGCTGCCGAAAAAGGCGCGAACGTGCTGCCCATCAACATTGCTCTGGCCTACCTGTTGAACCAGAATCTGCCCATTGCCGCCATTGTTGGCCCGCGTGACGCAAACGAACTCAAGACCGGCCTGAAGGGGCTTGATATCAAGCTGACCCCGGCTGAAGTAGAATACCTGTCCCTGCGCAGCGATAAACGCTAAAAAGCGTCTTTTGTCCCCTGGACTGCGTCAAAGCCAAATTTCAGTCCAGGGCTGTACCGTAAGAGTACTATCCCTGGACTGAAATTTGGCTTTTCCTTGCCAGGGAACAAAATCCATCTTTTTAGCAATCGCCGCCAAGTGGCGAGCGCAAGAAAAGGCAAAATGGCACCGCCTTATTATAGCGACAACAGCTTTAAAACCGTTTTCAATTTGCCCACCGCCATAGCGCGGCGGGCTACACAAAAAGCTTTAGAGGTTTACCATGCACAAGATTCTGGTCATGAACGGCATTAACCTGAATATGTTCGGGCAGCGCGATCCCAGGCAGTACGGCACCATTACCCTGGCTCAAATTAACGAAAAGCTGGAGGCCGAAGGCAAAAAGCTTGGCGTTGAGCTTGAATTTTTCCAGTCCAACTTTGAAGGCGAGTTTGTGGAAAAAATCCACGCCGCGCACAAAAACGGCACATCGGGGCTGCTGGTCAACGCCGGGGCCTGGACGCACTACAGCTACGGCCTGATGGACGCGCTGGCAATTTTGAAGTGTCCGGTTATCGAGGTGCACATGTCCAACGTGCACGCGCGTGAGGACTTCCGTCATTTCTCGGTGCTTTCCAAGGTGACCGTAGGCTGCGTGGCCGGGTTTGGCGAAGACAGCTACCTGCTGGCCCTGAACGCTCTGGTGAAGATCCTGAACAAGCCGAAGGCATAAACGGTTACAGGCCGTGCGCCGGTGCTGCACACAACGTCTGGCAACAGGGCTGGAAGCCGCAGCGTACTCCCGTGCTTCCAGCTTGCCAGCGCAGCGCCAAAACCGGAACCATACAACCCTGCAACGCGTCAGACTGCCACGCCGCCCGAATGGGTTTCAAAAGGGGCGTGCCCCTTTTGCCGCCGGAGGCATAAAAATAACCAGCCTTCCTTGAGGAGATTTCAAATGCAATACGCAAAAATTTTCGAGCCGATTACCATCAAGCGCATGACCCTGCGCAACCGTATCGTCATGCCGCCCATAGGCACCAACTTTGCCGGTCAGGACGGCTCTTTTACAGAAGAACACATCCGCTACTACACCCAGCGCGCCAAGGGCGGCACCGGCCTTATCACCCTTGAGAACGTCTGCATCGACTACCCCATGGGCACCAACGGCACCACCCAGCTGCGCTTTGACAACGATATGTACATTCCCGGTATGTTCAAGTTTACCGAGACCATGCACAACCACGGCGCCTGTGTTTCCGTGCAGCTCAACCATGCGGGAGCTTCCGCGTTTCCGTTGCGCCTGAACGGGCAGCAGCAGGTTTCTTCTTCTGACCAGCCTTCCAAGACTGGCGGCGCGGTGCCGCGCCCGCTGAGTGTTGAGGAAATCCACGCCATCGTGAAAAAGTTTGGCGAAGCGGCCAGTAGAGCCCAAAGAGCCGGGTTTGACGCTGTGGAAATTCACGCCGGGCACTCCTATCTGATCAGCCAGTTCCTTTCGCCCATCTACAACAAGCGTACTGACGAATTTGGCGGGAGCATGGAAAACCGCTGCCGCTTTGCCCGCATGGTTATTGACGAGGTACGCAAGGCCGTGGGGCCGTTTTTCCCCATCTGCCTGCGCGTGAGCCTTGACGAGTTCCAGCAGGGCGGCAACAGCATGGAAGACGGGCTGAAAATTCTGGAATACCTGAACGATGAAATAGACATGTTCAACGTATCCTCCGCCCTGAACGACTGCCTGCAGTACCAGATTGACAAGATGAGCCTGCCGGACGGCTGGCGCGCTTACATGGCTAAAGCCGTTAAGGACAAGTTCGGCAAGCCGGTCATGGCTTCCGGCAACTTCCGCGACCCGAAAGTGGTGCAAAAAACGCTGGCGGACGGCGACGCGGACCTCATCGTCATGGGCCGCGGCCTGATTGCCGAGCCCAACTGGGTGAACAAGGTCATGGAAGGCCGCGAGCATCTTTTGCGCAAGTGCGTAAGCTGCAACATCGGTTGCGCCGACCACCGCATCGGGCGCGCCCGTCCCATCCGCTGCACCGTAAACCCGGACGTGGTGAACGAAGATTCGCACAAGCAGTTTCAGGTTAAAAATCAGGTGGTTGTAGCGGTTGTTGGCGGCGGTAGCGCCGGTCTGGAAGCTGCCTGTACGGCCGCAGAAGTAGGCTGCAACGTGCATCTTTTTGAAGCGTCCGACAAGCTCGGCGGCCTTTCGCGCAAGATTTCCACCTTGCCGGACAAGAAGCGCCTGAACGACTTTCCCACTTACCTTGCAAACCGGGCCGCTGAACTGCCCAACCTGCACATCCACATGAACACCACCGCAGATCTGGAAAAACTCAAGGTGCTCAGC
The DNA here is from genome assembly GCA_030267065.1 of Desulfovibrio sp. OttesenSCG-928-C06. Lineage (GTDB taxonomy): Bacteria > Desulfobacterota > Desulfovibrionia > Desulfovibrionales > Desulfovibrionaceae > WRHT01. Next base: position 14,307 of record JAJDJF010000015.1, read on the forward strand.
CCGGACGTGGTGGTTGTGGCTACCGGCTCCAACCCGCTGCTGCCCCCCATTGCCGGGCTGCATGACCGTCTGGGCAAGCCCGGCACCAAAGTGCTTTCGATTCTGGACTTTATCGGGCAGATTGACAGCTTTGACAGTGACAGTGCCAAGGGCAAGAAGATCGCAGTTGTAGGCGGCGGCGCTGTAGGGCTGGACGTGGTTGAGCATTTTGCGACCCGCGGCGCGGCAGAGGTGTCCATCATCGAAATGCTGCCTCTGGTCGGCAAGGATCTGGACGTGATCACCAAGCTGGATGTGAACGAGATGCTGACCAGGCATAAGGTCAACGTGCTGGCCTCCACCGCCCTCAAGGAAGTTAAGGACGATTGCTTTGTGCTGGAAAAGGACGGCAAGGTTTTTGAACAGCCTTTTGATTACGGCTTCGTCTGTCTGGGTATGCGCGCCAACAACGCCGTGTGCGGCGAGTTCGGCTCGTGGTGCCTTGATAGCAACGTGAAGATGGTCAACATCGGCGACACCGTAGTGGCCCGCCGTATTATCGACGGCGTGCGCGAAGGCCGCGCCATCGTGAACACCATCCGGCTTATTGACGAACGCAAGTCCGAAAAAAACCGTGCTTGCGGAATTTAGTTCCAGCAGGTTTTGCAGTTTTTTACTAGTTAGATGAAAGGGCCGTTCCTTAATAGAGGAACGGCCCTTTTGACTAATGGTAAAGCGATTATGCCTCCGGCGGGCGGGTGAAAGGGCTACTCGCCCACTACCCCCGCACCCCCTCTCCCCGGCAACGCCCGGCGTTGCATCCGGGTAAGCGCTGCCGGTTTATTTTACCGCAAAATCAAGCCCGGTGTCGGTGAGCGATACAGTCACATGCTGGCCGTCGCGCACCTCGCCGCCGATGATCTTTTTAGCCAGCGGGGTTTCCAGATGCTGTTGCAGATATCTGCGCAGCGGTCTGGCTCCGTAAACCGGGTCATAGGCGGTTTCGGCAATGAAGTCGGCAGCCTCGGGGCTGATATCAATGCTGACCTTGCGGTCTTGCAGCCTGCCGCGCAGCTTTTGCAGCAGCAGTTCCACTATTTCCTTAATCTGCTCCAGTTGCAGCGGCTTGAAGGTCACAATCTCATCCACACGGTTGAGGAACTCCGGCCGGAAGTTACGGCGCAGTTCGTCAAGCACGCTTTCGCGCACACCGTCAGCCAGCGTGCCATCCGGGGTGATGCCGTCCAGCAGGAGCGGCGAGCCGATATTGCTGGTCATGATGATGATGGTGTTGCGGAAGTCCACGGTACGCCCGTGGCTGTCCGTGAGCCGCCCATCATCAAGGATTTGCAGCAGGGTGTTGAACACGTCCGGGTGGGCTTTTTCGATCTCGTCAAAGAGCACCACGCTGTAGGGCTTGCGGCGCACAGCCTCGGTAAGCTGCCCGCCTTCGTCATAGCCTACATAGCCGGGGGGCGAACCAATCAGGCGGGAAACCGCGTGTTTTTCCATGTACTCGCTCATATCCAGCCGCACCATGTTCTCTTCGGTGTCAAAAAGGGCTTGAGCCAGCGTTTTGCACAGTTCCGTCTTGCCCACGCCGGTGGGTCCAAGGAAGATGAAGGAACCAATGGGGCGCGAAGGGTCCGAAAGCCCGGCGCGCGAACGCAGCACGGCTTCCGAAACCGCGTTCACGGCTTCGTCCTGCCCGACCACGCGTTTGTGCAGCAGTTCCGGCAGCTTGAGCAGCTTTTCCTTTTCCGAGGCCAGCAGCTTGGTTACCGGAATTCCGGTCCAGCGGGCCACGATATCCGCGATGTCTTCCGGGCGCACTTCTTCCTTGAGCAGTCTTCCGGCATCAATTCCGGCTGCTTTGCCTGTTTCGCCGCCAGCTCCGCCCGCTCCGTCCGCTCCATCCGCTCCGTCCGGGCCTTCCTGAGTACCGCCGGAGCTTTCTCCCTCAAGGGCGGCAAGCTCTTTTTCCAGCCCAAACAGGGTGGAGTAGCGCAGTTCGGCGGCGCGGTTAAGGTCGTAGGCGCGTTCGGCTTCTTCAATAAGATATCTGGTTTTCTCGATTTCCTCTTTCAGGTGGCGCACCTGATTGATGGAGCCTTTTTCCTTTTCCCACTGGGCCATGAAAGCGGCCTGCTTTTCGCGCAGGGCTTCCAGCTCGTTTTCCAGCCGCACCAGCCGCTCGCGCGAGGCAGAGTCGTTTTCCTTGCGCAGCGCTTCGCGTTCGATTTCAAGCTGCATTACCCGGCGCTTGATTTCGTCCAGTTCGGCGGGCATGGAGTCAATCTCCGTGCGGATCATGGCTGCGGCTTCGTCGATAAGGTCAATGGCCTTGTCGGGCAGCTGGCGGTCGCTGATGTAGCGGGTGGAAAGCACCACCGCCTCTACAATCGCCGCGTCCGCAATGCGCACGCCGTGGTGCACCTCAAAGCGCTCCTTGAGGCCGCGCAGAATGGAGATTGCATCCTCCTGCGTGGGTTCTTCCACCAGAAGCGGCTGGAAGCGGCGCTCCAGAGCCGGGTCTTTTTCGATGTACTTGCGGTACTCGTCCAGAGTGGTGGCCCCCATGCAGTGCAGTTCGCCGCGCGCCAGCATGGGCTTGAGCAGGTTGCTGGCGTCCATGGCGCCATCGGTGCGTCCTGCTCCCACAATGGTGTGCAGCTCGTCAATGAACAGCAGAATCCGGCCTTCGGACTGCTGCACTTCCTTGAGCACTGCCTTGAGGCGCTCCTCAAACTCGCCGCGGTACTTGGCCCCGGCAATGAGCGCGCCCATATCAAGGGCAAAAAGCATCTTGTCCTTGAGGCTTTCCGGCACGTCACCCTTGAGGATGCGGTGGGCCAGCCCCTCAACGATGGCTGTTTTGCCAACGCCCGGCTCGCCTATGAGTACCGGGTTGTTCTTGGTGCGGCGCGAAAGAATGCGGATGGCCCGGCGTATTTCGGCATCGCGCCCGATAACCGGGTCGAGCTTGCCTTTGCGGGCTTCTTCAACCAGATCGCGCCCAAAGCGCTCCAGCGCCTCGTAGCTTTCTTCCGGGTTCTGGCTGGTTACGCGCTGGTTACCGCGAATCTGGTTCATGGCCACCAGAATCTTGTCTCTGGTAATGCCAAAGGCTTTGTTCACGCGGCCTATGGGCGTGGAATCAGACTCGCCTGCCAGTTCCAGAAACAGGTGCTCAACGCTAACGTATTCGTCCTTGAGTCTTTTGGCGCCGTCTTCAGCCCGGATCAGCACCTGATGCAGGCGGGTGGTAACCCCAAGCTGGCTGTTATCCGCGCCCGGACCGCTCACGGAGGGTTTCTTTTTAAGTTCGGCGTTAATCGCATCAGCGTAATCCTGCGGCTTGAAGCCCATACGCTCCAGCATGCGGCCCACCAGACCCTGCTCCTGCTCCACCAGCGCCAGAGCCAGATGCTCCGGCTCGATCATCTGGTGGCCCATGCGCACCGCGATGCTCTGGGCTTCGGACAAGGCCTGCTGCGATTTTTCCGTGAATTTATTCATATCCATATCATGACTCCTTCATCACTCCGGGTTGAGCCCCCGGCGGCTGTATTTACTTTGGCTATGCGCATATCAATGCGCTTTGTGCCAGCGGAGAAAGTAAGCCCGTTCTCCGGCTGACGGCGGCGAACGGGCTTACGCGGAAACTCTCTTTCCGGATGTAGCGGCCCGCCGCCCGCACCATGCCTGCTATTTGCGGGCAATGGCGGCTTGAAGTTCCTGTACCTGACGTTCCAGTTCAATGACCTGATTGACCAGATCCACAATGATGGTGCCGCCAAGCGTTGGCACATCCAGATCCTTGCAGATGCGCTGTAGCTTGCGCAGGCGGTAAACGTCCGTATGCGAGTATAAATCGGCCTGATTGGCGCTCTGGGCGACCCTGATCCAGCCCATTTCCAAAAGTTCCGCCACCACTTCGCCGGGGCAGCCGGAAAGTTCTACGAATTCCTCCCAGGCCATCAGTTGCGAGCGTACCGGCGGGTCGGATTCCTTGTTCATCAACACTTTTATTTCCATTTCATACCTCTTGCAGCCTGTTGCTGTGTGCGGAGCCGGGCTTCAGCGCATTGCTGTGCCTGAAAAGTTCCCGGCATGGCGCTTTGCAGGCGGGACTACTGTCTGGCGTTGAAGTTTGACACTTCGGCCAGCTGTTCCCAGAGCTTTTTTTCTTCATCAGTGGAGCTTTCCGGCACGCGCACGCTAATGCGTACATACTCGTCGCCCTTGTTGTCCCCGCTGCCCAGACCGCGCCCGCGGATGCGCAGCTTTTTACCGGTGCTGCTGCCTGCCGGAACAGAGATTTCCACCTCGCCGTCCAGCGTTGGCACGCGCAGTTTTGCGCCAAGCGCCGCCTCCCATGGGGCCAGATTCAGGTCGTAAAGCAGGTTGTTCTGCTCCACCGCAAAGTTCTGGTGCGGCAAAAGCTTGATGCGCAGGTAAAGGTCGCCTGCCTGACCGCCCACCGAGGGGTCGCCCTGACCAGCCAGACGAATGCGCGCGCCTTCCTTGATTCCAGCCGGGATGTTCACTTCCAGTGCTTTTTGCCCCATGGTCGTGTTCAGCGATATGGTTTTGCGCCCGCCGTGGTAGGCTTCCTCAAGAGTCAGGCCCAGTTCGGACTCGATATCCCTGCCGCGCCGCGCCTTGCGGCTAAAGTTGCCAAAGGGATCCGGCCCAAAGTTCTGGCCCTGCCCGCCGCTGGAACGCCCGCCGCCGAAAAGGGTTTCAAAAAAATCGCTGAAGCTGGCGGCATCAAATCCACCCCCGCCGCCTCCACCGTAATTGAAGTTAAAGCCTTCAAAGCCGGGGGGCTGCTGGAAGTTTTGCCCGTGCTGCCAGTTGGGGCCGAGCTGGTCATATAGCTTACGCTTTTCCGGGTCTTTAAGGACCTCGTGCGCCTCGTTTATATCCTTGAACTTTTCCTCGGCGTCCTTGTTGCCGGGGTTGAGGTCGGGGTGATATTTACGAGCCAGCTTTTTATAAGCGCGCCCGATTTCGTCTTTGGTGGCGCTGCGCGAGATGCCCAGAAGCTTGTAATAGTCCTTGTATTCAACGCCCATCTCGTATAGCTCTCCTTAAAAAAGAATCCGGCTGGCGGTTGAACCGGGCCGTGTGGCAGCCCGGCCTGATGGTACGCGCCGGTTTTTCAGGCTCTTTACGGATTGCCTGATAAAACCCGGCAGGCTATTCTTGCGCCGCTCCATTGCCGCAATTTGCGCGGGAGCAACACCGGCAAGCCGCCGGGCCTGTTTTCCGTAAGGCCGTTTTTTCATATACTTCGCCAGTGCCCGCATGCCAGGTTATCCCCGAACAGGCAATGGCTATATTATTATCACCAAATTAACGCCGATATGCCGTTAGTCAAGATATAATGTCCTATAAGAGGTGGAAAAGCATGATGTCCGCATCCCTGAAAAGCCTGCCGGTGCTGATGCACCACTATATCAGCCGCTTTCCCAATAATATCGCGGTCACGCCCGAGGTTTTCGAGGAACAGTGCCGTATTCTGGCGGAGAACGGCTGGTTTGGCGCGGGGCTGGCAGAGGCCGAGGACTTTTTGCTCGGGCGCGCGCCCCTTCCGCCCAAACGTTTTTTGCTGACATTTGATGACGGATATCTGGATAACTGGGTTTACGCTTTGCCGATAATGCGCAAATACGGGCACAAGGGCGTGGTTTTCGTCACGGCGGACCGTCTTTCCGGCAAGGTCGGTTTTGGGCGAACGGACGGCGGGGCGCCTGCATCCGGTCTGCGCCCAAGTTTGCAGGATGTCTGGGACGGGCGCTGCGCCGCAGACGATTTGCCTGGGGTTGATACGCCCATGCGCGGGCGCAAGTCCGGTTACGAGGTCAAGGAAGACCTTTTTTTGAGCTGGGACGAGGCGCGGGCTATGGATAAGGAAGGCGTGCTCTCCATTGCCGCGCATTCCATGCGGCACGAGCGCGTGCTGACCGGCGGCGAGTGGAGCGATTTTGCGCGTCCCGGCCATACCCTGAGCACTTTCTGGCACATCTGGCCCGAGGCGTTCTGGGGCCTGCCTGACTTTCCGCGCAAGCCGGAGCTGGCGAATCGCGCTTTTATTTTACACGCCGAATTGGTAGAGGAAATAAAACGGCTGGTGCCGCAGGACGAGGCCGAAGCCTGCGAGTTTTTTGCGGACGGGCGCAACACACAAGCTTTGCGCGCCCTGCTGGAAAAGTGGCAGAATAAAACAAGCGGAACTGGTGAACCGGCTACCACTGACGGTTCGTTTGGTACCGACAACTTGTCTGGCGCTGCAAATCCGGGCCGTTCAAGTAATCATGGCGGCGCTGATAGCCTGAGCGGTTTGGGCCGCTTTGAAACGCGCGATGAAATGCGCAGCCGCGTTGGTGCGGACCTCAAGGCCTGTCAGGAAACGCTTACGCGTGAGCTTGGGCACCCGGTGCGCAGTTTTTGCTGGCCCTGGGGCAAATGGAGCGATGATGCCCTTGAGCTTGGGCGCGCAGCCGGGTTTGAAATTTTTTACACCTGCGAGATGGGGCCGAACAAGCCGGGAAGCGCGGCGGCGGTCAACCGCTTCAAGGTGCGCAACAAGGGCGGCAACTGGCTGCTCAGCCGCCTAAAGCTCTACGCCAGCCCGCTTTTGGGTTCCCTTTACGCAAAGTTCAGGATTTAATTCAGGCTGGGCTGCTTTTGTCAGGCAGGCCTGTTATCCGGCTAGCTGCTGCATTATTGCTGGGCGGCACTGCTGACCGTGCGACAATTATTGAGAACGTTAAATGCCATCGCTGAAACGTGCATAAACAAAGGATGCGAAAATGAGCGGAAAACAGGAACAGGCACGGCACCTTATCGAGAGCCTGCCGTATATAAAAAGGTTTTACGGTCAGACTGTTGTTATCAAATACGGCGGTCACGCCATGGAGAATGAGGCGCTCAAAAAGGCCTTTGCCCAGAACATCGCCTTGCTGCGCTATGTTGGCATCAAGCCGGTAATCGTACATGGCGGCGGCCCGCAGATTGGCGAAATGCTCAAACAGCTTAACATCCAGTCCACCTTCAAGCAGGGGCAGCGCGTTACGGACGATGCCACCATGAACGTGGTGGAAATGGTGCTGGTTGGCAGTGTGAACAAGGATATCGTCAACCTGCTGAACCTCGCCGGTGTAAAGGCCGTGGGGCTTTCCGGCAAGGACGGTCACCTTATCCGCGCCAAAAAGCTTGAAATGGTGGTGCAGGGCGAAGATCAGGCCCCGGAAATCATCGACCTCGGCAAGGTGGGCGAGGTTGTGCGCGTGGATACAGCCATTCTGGAAGCGTTGTCCGATGACGGCTTCATCCCGGTAATCGCCCCGGTGGGTGTGGACGAGCACGGCGTTACCTACAACATCAACGCCGACTCCGTAGCCGGGTCCGTGGCAGCCGCGCTCAAGGCGCGCCGTCTGCTTCTGCTGACCGACGTAGCCGGGGTGCTGGATGCGGACAAGAACCTGATCCGTTCCATCCCCATGCTTGAGGCTGACCAGCTTTTCAACGGCGTGATTACCGGCGGTATGATTCCCAAGATCAAGTGCTGCCTTTCCGCCTTGCAGTCCGGCGTGGACAAGGCCATGATCATTGACGGACGGGTGGAAAACTGCATCCTGCTGGAACTTTTTACCGACAGCGGCATTGGCACGGAAATCATCCACAGCCTGAAAGATGCCGGCGCCGGCGAGTAACGGCAGTCAGGGCAAAATATGTCTGAACAATTGAATCCAGCCGGGCAGGGTGGCGCGTATTCCGCGGCTGCTTTTCCGGTTAGCGCCAAGCCCAAGCCGCACGGCCTTGCCGTTGTGCTGCTGATATTGCACGCAATTCTGGGCATTGCCGCGCTGGTGCTGAGTCTGTGGTGCATGAGCGCTGGCGGTTACGCTGTTTTGCTGCTGTTTGCGACCGTGCCGGTACTTGTTGTATCAGGCCTTTGCTGTATTGAAGGCGTGCGTGGGCGCGGCATTGCCGGGATTATCGGCAGCGGCATCGGGACTGTTCTCAGCATTGTCTCAATCGTGGCGGCTGGGAGTGATGCTGCGCCGCTCACGGTATTTTTGCTTGCCTATGGCGGCAGTTTTGTCGGGTATATGTATCTTCGTCAATTAAGGACGGAGGCCGCAAAGGCGCAAGCAAGGCGCATTCTGGAACAGGCCGGAGTTAGTGTTCAATATGGCCAGAATGGACAAGATTGCCAGAGCGGGCAGACTGGTTATGACGCGCAGCCCGGCCAGTTCAGCCAGTCCAGCCAGCTTGGTCCGTCCAACCAGTCCTGCCAGTCTGGCCAGTCTGGCCAGACTGGCCAGAACGGGCCGGGTGGGATTCCAGATGCTGCATCCGCGACTCCGCAAACGGAGATTGAACGGCTGCTTGCCGCTTCCCGCAAGGAGCTTTCCGGCGCTTCCAGCATATCTTCCACAGTGTCTACGGGTAAAGCGCCTTTGGGGATCTTGCTGTTTGCGGCTTTATGCGTGATTAGCTTTGCGCTCCCGCTTCTCAGGATCACTCATGTCGCAAGCATGGGCTATGTGAACCTTTTGTTCTACCTTGCAAGTCTGGCCCTGCCTTTGCTCATGCTGTACTTCACATATGTGCGCAAACGTCAGGCAGTGCTGACACTGCTTGTCATTGATGTGCTGCGCCGTGGGTACTTTCTGGTGAGCCTGCTGGTGGATATTGCCCCGTATCTTAATGATGCCGGTTTTCAGCTTGTATTCTTCATGCTGCGTTCGGTCTGTTTTTGCGGGGCTGCGATTGTTTTTCTTGTCTACATGTTTAACTCGCAAGGCGCGGATGCCTATTTTGGGCCGCTGAGGCGAGCCGGAGAATAACGCTCTGAATAAAAGTCCAGTAAATATAAAGCGGCCCGTATTCATACGGGCCGCTTTTGATTGAGCATCACGCAGACTTTTGGCTGGCGCAATGCGCCTGAAAGCATCAGTTGAAAGTGTCGTGTAAAAGCATCAGGCTGGCGCAATCCTTATAAAGTATCCTGACTGCTAAAGTGCCCTAACCGGATGCAACGCCGGGGCGTTGCCGGGGAGTGGGGGTGCAGGGGGAGAGGGCGAGCAGTCCTCTCTCCCGCCCGCCGGAGGCATAAAAAAACTCACTCGCCCTGCATCCTGCCGGTAAAGATATGCACTGTGCCGCTATAGGGGATATCACGCGAGAATACGCGTGAATCCGTATAGCTGAACGGGCTTGAGTCATGCTCTTCCAAAAAGAGGCGGCCGGGTTTGAATTCGCCGGGTTTCACACGCTCAAGCGTGTTCGGGGGCAGGTCGGCTTCGCTGACCCACTCAAGCAGATCAGCGGTGGTCGCTTGCAGCAGCGTGATGCTGATGCTCTCCACCGGGCACTGGTAGACGGAGGTATGGAACAGGCTTTCACGCGAGTCTGAGCTTCCGTTAAAATAGGCCGTGTAGCCGCTTTGCGCTGCCAGCTCCGCGTAATCCGGCGGCGCTTCATGCCCTTTGAATGCGCAACTTCCGTTGGCAAGGCCGATATCAGCCCGGATGCCGGGCAGCAAAAGCACATCGCCAGCCTGCGCGGTTACGCTGCCGACAAGATCCGGCCCGTTTTCCGGAGCAGCCCGCGCAACGTCATATAGCGCCTCAAGGTAGCTGGTCAGCCGGTCGGTGCGCACGCGGGTTTCCCAGTATCCATCCCAGACGCATACGCGCCTGCCGCCAATCCATTCGTATTCCGGCGGCTCCCATACGCGCTCCAGCCTGTAGCGACGCGAGGGGGTCATGCTCACCCTGATTTCGCCAAAGCGGGAAGTGAACTTCTTGCTACCGTCAAGCTCGCGGCCTTCTGCCTGTGTCCGGCTGCCGAGGTAGCGGATGTGGTAAGTGCCGGGGCGCACGGTCATTGCCGCGTACTTTTTGCCCAGCGGAATAACATCTGTAATGACAGGCAGGTCGCTTGCGCCGGGGGGATTGTCACTGTCCAGACGGCTCAGGCCGATGCCGGTTCCGCCCACATCGGAGATAACCGGAAAAATCAGCACGGCGTGTCCCAGTTCCATGTTCTGGCTGAGAATCTCTGCGGAATTCATGCCGCAGCCGGAAAGCAACATGAATGCGGCAAGCAGAATGGCTCTGAATTTGTGGTGGCGCATGGCGGCCTCCTTTACGGTTTTCAGAATATCCCCGGCTGGCGTTTATGGCAACCGCGCATGGGGGGAATACATGTTTGCCGGGTGAGGGGCAGTTTTTCATGTGGTGCAATACGCATGTAGTAGTAGCTATTGCTGGCAGTTATACTGCTGTGCCTGATTGAGGTTGCTGTGATTATTGTATATGTTGCAGCATAAAAAAAAGAAGTTGAGGCTTTGCGCTCTTTTTTATAAAACTGATGAATACTGTATATGCAGATAGGTTTTGCCTTTTTACGGCGCTTTCTACAGGCGGTGGCGCATCGCCCGGCAGATACGCTGCAATGGGCCGGGTTCCATTAATTTGTAATAACAGGATAAGCCATGAAAATTTTCTGGAAGCTGATGACTCTGGTGGGCGGTGCCATTGTTTGTATGGTGGTCGCTTTTTGCCTGGTGGGTTATTTTATCTTCACCGATTTCGGCAATTCCACTGCTGCCAAGCAACTGGATATCGCAGCCCAGACCATGCAGAAGGAAATTGATGACGGGCTTATACTGCAACAAACCCTGAGTAACGCCATTGCCATAGATGACAGCCTGAGCCGTGCCGTGGCTCTCATGGACATGCAGGAACTTAAAGAGTCGGCCGATAGTCTGATGCGTTCGCCATCCGTTGATCAGGTTACAATTGTGGATACCGAGGGGCGGGTTCTGATTCGCGGTCATTCGGATTCCAGGGGTGATATCCTTTCGTTTACGCGTCAGGCCGTGAGCGTTCCCCTTAAGGACGGCCGGGCTGTGCGTGGCCTTGAACCGGGCAAGCTTATCCGTCTGAGCGTTGTTTCCGGCACCCCGGTGAAGCATGAAGGAAAGTTGGTTGGCGCGGTTATTGTGGGTACGGATCTTTCTTCCGGCGTTTTTGTGAATGGCCTGAAAAAGGTTCTGGATGTTGAATGCACCGTGTTTCTTGATGATGTGCGCATTGCTACCACTGTCATGCGTGACGGCAAGCCGGTAATCGACACCCGGCTTGGCAACGACCATATTTACGAGCAGGTTATCAGACGTGGCGAAAAGGTCGTGACGCAGAATATTATAGCCGGAAAAACCTATGATACGGTCTACTGGCCCTGGCACGACATGTCAGGCAAACGGGCCGGAATGCTCTTTGTGGGGCTGGACCGCGAGAATATTGAAGCCACGCAACAGCGCATAGTACTGTATTTTGCAGGCGCTGGCCTGCTTCTGGCAGTTATCATTCTGGCGGCCAGCAGCTTTGTTTCGCGCGCTATCGCCCGGCCTTTGCGCGCGGCTACCGGCTACGCGCAGGCCGTTGCTTCCGGCGACTTCAACCAGCACATTGAATCCAGGTCCCGTGACGAGGTAGGCACGCTGGTCAACGCTCTCAAGAGCATGGTGGCGCAGCTCAAGGAGCGCCTTGGTTTTTCGCAGGGCATCATGCACGGCATTGTAGCGCCGTTCGCCGTGGTGGATGTAGATGGTCGCCTGACCTACCTGAACGCCCAAATGCTCAGATACTGGGGGCAGGACGGACAGCCGGAAGCCTATTACGGCAAAACATCCGGCGATTTCCTGTTTGGTGACGGCAATGAGAAAACCCCGCTGGATATGGTTCTTGTGGACCGCAAGCCTCTTCTGGGCCAGCCGCTTTCACGCGCCAATGCCAGGGGCGAGAAAAAGTACATGCAGGTTACTGCCGCCCCGTTGTGGGATTTGGACAACAACCTGCTTGGGGCCTGCCTGCTCTTTACGGACGAAACGGAAATCCGCGAGCAGCAGGCCAAGATTCTGGCCCTTAACGAGCGCATAACCGCATCGGTCAAGGAGGCGCACGATATTTCCGGGCAGCAGGCCGAAGCCTTCAGCCGGTTGAGCGCCCAGATTGACCAGACCTCCGGGGCTGCGCAAGCGCAGGATCAGGCCTCGTCAGAGACAATGGACAGCATTGCCGCCATGAGCAGCACGCTTGAAAGTCTGGCCAGAAAGGCAGAACAGACCACCGAAGATACTCGCGCCACAAAAACCCAGGCCGAAGACGGCAAGCGTGTTGTCGGCGAGACCGTGGAGTGCATCAACCGCGTGGCCGAGTTTGCAGAACGCACCGAGCAGGGCATGCGCACGCTTGGTGAGCAGGCTTCAAGCATCACGCACATTGTGGAGCTTATCAAGGATATTGCGGACCAGACCAACCTGCTGGCCCTTAACGCCGCCATTGAAGCGGCCAGAGCAGGCGAGGCCGGGCGCGGCTTTGCCGTGGTTGCCGATGAAGTGCGCAAACTGGCCGAAAAAACAACCAGCGCCACCAATGATGTAAACAACTCCATTTCCGCCCTGCAGGAAGAAGTCAGCCAGAATATGAAGCTGACAGGCGAAACTGTTGAGCTATCCAGACGGTCCACAGAACTGGCCGAAAGTTCTGGTGAAAGCCTTGACCGTATTGTGCAGATTGCCCAGCACGCAGTTGGCGAGGTGCTTGCCATCTCGCAGGCCACAGCGGAGCAGGCGCAGACAGGCTCGACCATTGCCGAGTCCATGGCCGGCATCAGTTCAATGGCCCGGCAGTCTGTTCAGAATATGCAGGAATCTGAGAACTTTGTGGGTGAGTTGGCAGACTTTTCCAACAAGCTCAAGCGGATTATTGATTCCATCGGGCAGGAACGACGCATGCAGGAGCGCTGCCAGCTTGATTCCCCGTACACAGTGCAGTTGCACGGACTCGGCAAGGGCGCCATGACAGCCAGAGTGCTGGATATCAGTCAGGGCGGTATTCGCGTTGAGGTTGCCGGGGCAGAAGAGGGCGTCAGCTGGGTCAAGAGCGATGTCCGCTTTAGTGCGCCACAGGAGCCGTTCCGCGCAGAACTTGACGGCAAGCACGGTCATGTTGTGTGGCAGTTTGGCGGCCTGTGCGGAATTGAGTTTGACAGCGCGCTTGGCATCAGGTTCGAAGAGTTAAGCAGAAAGGCGGACTCCCTGCACAAGGGCTGGTAACCTGCCGCAAGGCTTTGGCGTAAATCGGCAACGGCCCGGAGCAAAAGCTTTGGGTCGTTGTTTTTTTATCTGATAGATATTTGTATGGATGGCGCATGCTCTTGCAGTATCTGGCCAGAACAGGAATACATTCTGCGCAGTGCGGCGCAAAAGCGCCTGAATGTGCGTAGCTTAACTCTCGCGTTTGCGAAACAGCCTGTAATCCAGACCGTATTTTTTCATGCGCAGGCCCATAATGCGCTCGGTTATGCCAAGTTGCTGCGCGGATTTTGCCATGTTGCCCCCGCTGGCCTCAAGGCATTCGGTGATCATCCGTTTTTCCAGCGCGTCAACGGCTTCGGCCAGAGTCACGCCCGGCACGCTGTCTGTCGGGTATGCGGAAGTGGCGGAAGCTGACGGCAGGGTGCTGGCTGGCGCGTCGCCCCCGGCGCGTTGCAGCCATAACGGCAAGTGCTGCGGTCCCAGAATGCCGTCTTCGCCGCAAAGAATGACGGCCCGCTCGATGATGTTTTCCAGTTCGCGGATGTTGCCCGGCCATTCGTAGCTCATGAGGGCGGCGATGGCCTCCGGGGTGATGCGCGCGATTTTCTTGCCGCTGCCGGACATTGCCTTGTCGATGAAATGCGTGACCAGAGCCATGATGTCGTCGCGCCGCTCGCGCAGGGGCGGCAGAAAAATGGGGAATACCGTAAGGCGGTAGTAAAGATCCTGCCGGAACGTCCCCCGGCTGACCATGTCCTCCAGATCGCGGTTGGTGGCGGCAATAAGGCGCACATCAACGCGGATAGTCTCGTTGCCCCCCACGCGCTCGAACTCTTTTTCCTGAATGGCGCGCAACAGCTTGGCCTGCGTGGTCAGGGTCATGTCGCCTACTTCGTCAAGAAAAAGAGTGCCGCCGTGGGCCATTTCAAAGCGACCCTTGCGGCTTGATACCGCGCCGGTGAACGCGCCGCGCTCGTATCCGAACAGCTCGCTCTCCACCAGTCCTTCCGGCAGCGCCGCGCAGTTGACCTTGATAAAGGGCCTGCCCGCGCGCGGGCTGTTAGAATGCAGGTTGCTGGCGATCATCTCCTTGCCGGTGCCGCTCTCGCCGCGAATAAGCACGGTGGCGTTTGAAGAAGCCACCTGAGCCAGTTCCTCGAACACCGAGCGCATGACAGCCGAAGAGCCAACCATGTTATCTACATGGAACTTGCCACGCACCAGGCTTTGCAGGCGGCGGTTTTCTTCAACCACGGCAGAGTGCTGGGCCTTGAAGTCCAGTCTGGTCTGCACGGCGCGGGCAATCAGCGAGGCCAGCACCTGCAACAGGCGCATGTCTTCCTCAAGGCAAACCGGGTCCGCAAACAGGCGGTCTGCCGAGAGTGCGCCAATTGCCTTGCCTCCGATTAAAATAGGCACGCAAATGAAGGAAATTTCCTCTTTTTGTACATCGCGCGCGCCGGTACGGTTCAAAAAGAGCGGTTCTTCAGAAATTTTGGGGACCAGCATGCCCTTGCCGGTGGCAATGACCTTGCCGGTGATTCCTTCGCCCAGCTTGTAGTGGGCGCGGCGTTTTTCGGCGCTCTTCAGACCGTAGGCGGCTTCAACGGCAATATCCTGTCCGTTGGAGTCGAGCAGGGTGAGGGTGCCGCGCATCATTCCGGTATAGCGGGCCATCAGTTCCAGCGTGGTTTCCAGATGGTCGGCAAGTTCCGTAGCGCCTTCCAGAGCCTGAATGACCTCGAACAGGAGTCGCAGTTCGTTGGTCTCGTATCTTATTTGCGGTGTGGTCATTCTGCTTCCGGTGACTGCGCGGTCTGAACGCGCGGATTCGATTGTTGCGCCTGTTGTAGCGGCAACGTTGTTGCCGGGCATTGTCCCGCTTTTTTTGCATACGATTTTGTACGGAACCAGCGGGATGATTATATTTATTACATAATTGTATTTTTATCCAGAGCGTTGTTACGAAATTGTATTTTGTATGAAATATTAACGACGCTAACCAAGGATGATTTTTGAGGGCTCTGTTTAAAATATCAATAAATTCAGCAATGTTATCTGTTGGTGGTAATGTGATTTTGTTTTCTCGCATGAAAGTTGCAATTTGAACCCAAGGAAGGCGGTAGCAGCTTCCGGCGCGGAATAAGGGTTGCAGTCCTGTTCTGGGCTGCCATGGTTGCTTTGCGCGCGGCAGGTAACATTTTTTGCGGCATCTTGAGGCAAGTGCTCAGGATAGTTTGCAAAGACTGCGCTGTCTAAAAGTTACATTTATGTCGGATTTTTGTTTTGTCTGAATTTGCTTAACGGCTGAGGATGGAATGTCCCGGTCGTTTCCCTGCCGCCCGGCTTTGGCTGGCGCGCGGTGCGGGGCTGGGGTTCACCACACCCAAGGCGGGATAGTAGTGTGTTTTGCCTGACAATGGTGTTCCACGGTTGCTGTGCGTTGCGCTAATGCTGTTTTCGGGCTGCCGGTTCGGGGGAAAGGGTGTTGACCCTTTCCCCCAACTTTTTTTGCTGTTTTTCAAGATGCCCCGCCGTGCAGATGCTTTGCGCCCGGCGGCAGCAGCGTTGCGCGTGTGGCGGCCATCTGTTAACAGTCTGGCGTCAGGTGCAAAATCCGGCGACAATCCGGCGACAATCTGGCGACGAGCCGGTAATGATCGGGCAATAATGAATTTTGGAGGATTCCATGAGCAGTTTTGTTTTTGACCGCCGCCCAACGCCTTTGAGCGAAGAATACATAAAGGCCATGCAGTTGCCGGACAAGCTGCCCTTCACCAAGATGGAGGGGCTGGGCAACGATTATGTGTACGTCTGGTTTGAAGATCTGGATTCTCCGCTGACTGACCCTTGCCCGCTGGCTGCGCGTATTGCTGACCGCAACTACGGCGTGGGCGGGGATGGCATGATTTTGATCGGGCGCTCAAAAACTGCTGATTTCCGTATGCGTATGTTCAATGTGGACGGCACCGAAGGCGAGATGTGCGGCAACGCCACCCGCTGCGTGGGCAAGTATGTTTACGACCACGGCCTTACAGACAAAAAAAGCTTTACGCTGGAAACCTTTGGCGGCACCCGGGTGCTGGACCTTAACGTCAGGAACGGCAAGGTCGATACCGTGCGTGTGAACATGGGCAAGCCCCACCTGCACCCTTCCGAACTTCCGATGGATGTTCCCGGCGACAGCTTCATAAACAAAGAGATTGTGGTGGACGGGCAAACCTATCTTGGCACTGCCGTTTCCATGGGCAATCCGCATTTTGTGGTGAACCTTGGCGAACACGGCGGAGTGGGGCGGCTTGATTTTGCGGAATTCGGGCCCAAGTTCGAGCATCACAAGTTTTTTCCGCGCCGGGTGAATACCGAGTTTATCGAGGTGCTCAGCCGGGATCGTGTGCGTATGCGCGTTTGGGAGCGCGGCTCGGACGAAACTCTGGCCTGCGGCACTGGGGCCAGCGCGTCACTGGTGGCCTGCGCCCTGAACGGCTGGACAGAGCGTAGCGCCGTTGTTGAACTGCGCGGCGGTGAACTGCTTATTGAATGGGCTGACAATGATATCGTCTACATGACCGGCCCGGCCCGCGAGGTATTTTCCGGCGAGTTCAACGTCCGTGGTTGATGCTTTG
>JAJDJF010000016.1 GCA_030267065.1 Desulfovibrio sp. OttesenSCG-928-C06
GGCACATCCAGGGACTAGACTTGATTTTGGCGCAGTTCAGGCGGCAAAAGGCGCTTTTTAACCGCGCTGGGGAGTGTCTACATTCAGAGTGATTTTGTTCTCTCGCAAGGAAGAAAGTATTTTTATGAAGGGAGCATACTCTTACGGTATGTGACCGCAATAAAAATACTTTCTGACGCAGCGAGAGGGCAAAAGCGCCTGAATGCCGACACGGCCTAATCTCCAATATATCTGAATCTCGGCACCACGGCATCACCTTGCCGGACATTCTCGACAAACATTGCAAGCGGCCTGACCCACAGCCCGAACTCACCGTAAAGCGCTTTATACACAACATAATCTTCCAGCGTTTCCGAGTGCCGGGCCACGGCAATCACCTGATAATGCTTGCCCTTGAAATGCTCGTATTTACCGTTGATGACCAGATCCATATTGACCGTCCTGTCTGGATAAAAATGCTGAGTGGTAAAAAAATTGAATGCAGAAAACCGCCATGCGGCAGCGTGCGAACAGCCGCTAGTGACACGTCACACACCAAGCGCCTCTAACATCAAAAGAGGGTTCCAAGGGCGAAGTCCTTGCCCGCCGGGGGCATATATAAAATCACTGGAGCTGGGATCTCCCGGTTCTGCCCCTAAAAATCTCCGGCGCAAAAACAGCGTGCAAAATGCCCGGAGTTGAATTCCTCAAGTTCAGGCAGCGCGACGCGGCAGTGGTCTATGGCCTCCGTGCAGCGTTTAAGGAAGGGGCAACCGTTTGCGCCGGCATCAGCCAGTGCAGTATCGGCACGGCTTGCGCCATGCCCGGACTGCACGCCGGAAGCCTCAAGCAACAGTCTGGTATATGGATGCAGCGGGTTTGCGAAAATATCGGCAGCCGCCCCAACTTCCATGATCATCCCGGAATACATTACGGCCACCCGGTCGCTCATGTGACTGACCACGGCCAGATCGTGCGAGATGAACAGATAGCTCAGGCCCAGCCGCTCCTGCGTGTCCTTGAGCAGATTAAGCACCTGCGCCTGCACCGAGGCATCCAGCGAGGAAACAGGCTCGTCGCAGACAATGATGTCCGGCTCCGGGGCCAGAGCGCGGGCCACAGCCATGCGCTGGCGCTGTCCGCCGGAAAATTCGTGCGGAAAACGCCGGGCGTGTTCCGGTTCCAGCCCCACCATTTCCAGCAGGGTCGCTACTTTCTCGCGGCGCAGGCCTGCGGGCATCCCGGCGCAGGCCAGTGATTCGCCAATGCTGCCGCCCACGCGCATACGCGGGTTAAGCGAGGAGTACGGGTCCTGAAAAATCATTTGCAAACGGCCCGGAAGCGTGGCCTGAAAAGCCTTGTCAGTATTGAAGATGGACTGCCCGCCCAGACGCACGTCGCCTGCGCTGGGCGCAAGCAGGCGCACCGCCATACGCGCCACCGTTGACTTTCCACTGCCGGATTCGCCCACCAGCCCCAAAGTCTCGCCCCGGTTCAGCGCAAGCGATACGCCTTCCACTGCCCGCACCTGACGGACATTGCCGAAAAAGCCGCTTTTCTGTGAAAAAAAGCGGCTGACGTTATCGATATGCAGTAGAGGCTCTTTTGCCTGCTCCATTTTGCACCAGTGGCGCTCCGGACTGTGCCGGAAGCCGCCTGTTTCAAGGTTATCCGGATAGCGGTCCTGCTCAGGCGGCCCGGTATCCTTTTTATAAAGCGCACAGGGAGCAAAAAAATATCATCAACCTATTCGCATGATGCAACAAGCTGTTTGCGCGGCGTAAAAAACCGCCGTTCATATCCGGTCCGGCTCAGACCCAGCACCTGCCGGGGTTCATGCATGGACACCGGGCGCAGCCAAACAGCGAACCGGCCCGCAAGCCCTGTTAGTCGTGCTCTTTCGGGGCGTTGCGGCAGTCCTCGCAAATTCCGTACAGGTACATGCGGTGCGAGGTCGGCTCAAAGCCGTGTTTACGAGCCAGTTCGGTCTGGAGTATCTCAATACGCTCGTCCAGAACAGCCAGAGTCTTGCCGCATTCTTCGCAGATCAGGTGATCATGGTGACTGCCGCCGGTGCGCGGCTCAAAAATGGTAACATCGTTGCTGAAACGCAATTCGCGGGCCAGTTTTGCATCGCGCAGCAAATTCAGGGTACGGTATACGGTGGCCTGCCCGATGGACGGGTCGGCCCGGCGCACCTTCTGGTACAGCTCTTCGGCAGTCCAGTGCGCCTCAGGCTGGAAAAACTCCTGAATAATCATCCGGCGCTGGTTGGTAAGCTTCATGCCCTTTTTGGCCAGATAAGCGGTGAGGGCTTCTTCAGGGTTATCAACTGGTTTCGACATATTTTACCTTGAAGTCCATTAATTTGCAGGGGATTCCGCGGGGAACCGCCTCAGAAAGACAAAATTCATTCCCTGACAAAAAAGCCTGTATCTGGCAGGGATAGTATTTTTTTGGGCACAATCAACAAGCCAGAACCGCCTTGAGGGGCTGGCCGGGGAGAGGTGCTTTTTTTTAAACAACCCCGACGAACTTAACTTGGAAACGGCATTAATTCAAGGCCACATATTACAATAATAATCAGTTGTGAATTAACCCGCGCGACGCTTGCCATGCGTGTCAACCCGGCTTTGATATACCCCGGCGTTCTGCTTACGGACGCAAACGCATCCATAGCGACTTGTGAAAAAACTTCCAAACGTCTGGTTGCGCGGATGGCAATGCTTTGCTATCAAGAAAGGCGCACTTCGTGACTTACTCAGCCGGACACTGCGAAAATCTCTTACTTACTCGCACGGGGTTATTGCCTGCGGACATTGCGCCAGAGACCCCGGGGCGCCATTTTCCGGCGTCCGGCGTAACCCGGTTCACCCGGGCCCGCCATGCTAAGACATGACCAGACGCGAAAGCCACGGCCCACATCCGGGCCGCGTTCAGAATGCTTTGAGCTTGTGTAATTGGGATTGCCGGCACTAACCCGGTATCTGCCAAAGCGTTCCTAACCGTGAATAATGTAACTGGAATGTGTTTTTACAGTTTCAGTATTTTATAGCGTATAGTTTAATGTGTTACAAAATTGAGGCCAAATGAATTCCAGTTCAACCGCGATAACAAAAGACAAAGGGCCAATCGACTTTCAGGCCCTGCTTAAAAAATACGACTCCGAGTCACGCTACCGCCTGCTTTTTGGCTGGCAGGGCATTCTGGTCACTTTGCTGGCCGTTTCCATGTCCTGCTTCCATTTTTACACCTCTGGCTTCGGGCTGCTGCAAATGCAGGCACAGGGCGCAGTTCACCTGACCTTTGCCCTGGCGCTGACCTTCATTCTATACCCGGCTAGCCGCAGAGCGCCGCAGACCAGCAAGTTGAAGGTCGCGCAGGATTATATCCTGATGGCGCTCAGTTTTTACGTTAGCGGGTATGTATCCTGGTCGTATCTGGAATTCTTTATTGCGAACAACGGGGCCGTGTCCTACGCGGACATGCTGGTTGGCGGGCTGGTTCTTTTTTCCTTCCTGCTGTTTCTGTTCAATATTTTTATGCGGACCACCGGGCGCAATTTTCAGGGCGTACCGCCCTACGATCTGGGCATGGCTATCATGGCCGTATGCGCGAACATGTATCTGGTGATCAATCACATGGAACTGGTGCAGCGCGCGGGGCTCCCCACCTGGTCAGACCTGATCATGGGCTACATGCTGATTGTTCTGGTGCTTGAAGCCACCCGCCGCGTATCCAACCCGGTGCTGCCAAGTCTGGCAATTCTGGCCCTGCTCTACTGCTATTTCGGGCGCTCCATGCCCGATGTGCTACAGCACAAGGGTTTTTCAATCACCCGCATCATCAACCACATGTACCTTGGCGGCGAAGGGCTTTTCAGCACCCCGCTGGAAGTATCGTCCACCTTCGTATTCATGTTCATCCTGTTCGGGGCGGTGCTTGAACGGGCCGGGATCGGAAAGTTCATCATTGATATTTCGCTGGCTCTGGCCGGGCGTACAAGCGGTGGTCCGGCAAAGGTGGCTGTTATTGCATCCGGCCTCACCGGAACCATTTCCGGTTCATCGGTCGCTAACGTCTGCACCACCGGCATGTTCACCATCCCGCTGATGAAAAGCGTGGGCTACCGCCCGCACTTTGCCGGGGCGGTTGAAGCCGTAGCCTCCACAGGCGGGCAGATCATGCCGCCGGTAATGGGCGCTGGCGCGTTCATCATGGCGACTTTTGTGGGCGAAAGCTACATAGCCGTAGCCACAGCCGCCATTGTTCCGGCCCTGCTTTACTACGCGGCGGTTATGCTTCAGGTGCATCTGGAAGCAAAACGCCTTGGCCTTAAAGGAATAGCCAAAGAAAACCTGCCCAATGCCGGAAGGCTGATGCGCAAAAAGGGCTTTCTGCTCCTGCCGCTGTTCGGCATCGTTATCATGCTGGTGATGGGCTTTACGCCGTTTATGGCGGCGTTTATCGGGATTCTTATCTGCATTCCGCTGTCATTCCTGAACCACGAAACGCGGCTGACCCCCAAAAAGCTGATGGAAGCCTTTGAAGCCGGGGCGCGTTCCTCGCTGGCTGTGGCCTGCGCCTGCGCCTGCGTGGGCCTGATTGTAGGCACCAGCACGCTGACTGGTCTGGCCCTGAAAATAGCCAACACCATCGTGGATCTTTCCGGCGGGATGCTGCTGCCCACGCTGATTCTGACCATGTGCGCCAGCGTGTTCCTCGGCATCGGCCTGCCCACCACGGCAAACTTTATCGTAACCAGCACCATGGCGGCCCCGGCCCTTAAACTGCTGGAACTGGCCCCCGGAGTACCCATTCCGGACATGGCCATCTACATGTTTGTTTTCTACTTCGGCATTGCCGCCGACCTTACGCCGCCGGTGGCCCTTGCCGCTTACGCCGGGGCGGGGATAGCCAAGGCTGACCCCATGCGAACGGGGGTGACAGCTTTCAAGCTGGCTCTGGCCGGATTCATAGTGCCATATATTTACGTTTATAACCCGATTCTGCTGCTGGTTGGTGCCACGCCGCTGCCCTTCATAATGGCTGTGGCCACGGCATTGCTCGGGGTATTCCTGCTATCAATGTCCACAATCGGTTTTTACCGTATCAACATGCCGTGGTATCTGCGCGTTCTGGCCCTTGGCGGCGCGCTCAGCCTGCTGATGCCCGGCACGGTTTCGGACATTGCCGGATTTGCAATTTTGGTGTTTATACATGTAATACAGACCATACGCATGAGAAACACGGGCAATGCCGCCCAACACATTCAAGGAGATACTGCGCAATGATGAAAAGCTTTTTGACCAAAGGTGCCGCCCTGGCCGCCCTGTTTGTTCTTGGCTTCGCTATCCAGACAAATGACGCTCTGGCCGCCGAGAAAGCTTATGTATCAATAGCCACCGGCGGTACCGCAGGAACCTACTACCCCATCGGCGGCGCCATCGCCAAGGCCGTAAGCACCAATGCCGACATTCAGGCCACTGCCGAAACCGGCAACGCTTCCGTAGCCAACATCAACCTTGTTGGCACCGAAGAGATCGAAGTGGCTTTCGTGCAGAACGATATTTCCTTCTGGGCCTACAACGGACAGCTGATGTTTGACGGCAAGGCCAAAAAGAACATCCGCGCCATCTGCGCCCTTTACCCCGAGCACGTTCAGCTTATCGCCACCAAGGATTCCGGCATCAAGGGCCTTGCAGACCTCAAGGGCAAGCGCGTTAGCGTTGGCGCCATGGGTTCCGGCGTGGAAGGCGACATTCAGGCTATCTTCAAGATGGTCGGCCTCACCTACGACGACATCAAGGTTAACTTCCTTGACTTCGGCGCTACCACCAACCGCTTCAAAGACAACCAGATCGACGCCGGTTTCGTTGTTGCCGGTTACCCCACCGCTTCCGTAATGGACCTGGCCCTGACCAAAGACATCGATCTGGTGGACTTTGATCTGGACTTCATGAAGAAAATGCAGGCCGAGTATCCCTTCCTGGTGCCCAGCATCATCCCGGCCGGAACTTACAACAAAATCGACCGCGATGTGCAGACCCCGGCTGTTATGGCCCTGCTCGTCACCTACGAAAACATGCCTGAAGATGTAATCTACAACTTCACCAAGTCCCTGTACGAAAACCTTGACCTGATCCAGAACGCCCACGCCAAGGCCAAGGAAATCACTCTGGACAAGGCTCTGGACGGCATCACCGTGCCCATGCACCCCGGTGCCGCCAAGTACTTCCAGGAAAAGGGCATGCAGGTAAAATAACCTGACGCATACCAATAAAAAAGTCCTCCCGTCTGCAAGGCGGGAGGACTTTTTTATTGGCATTATTTTAAAATAAATCTCATGGGTAATACTGCCAGAGACAAGCTCTATACTGGAATAGATTAAGTCAGCGGTCCCTTGTCAATCCAGTCCTTTACACGCTGGGCAAGCCCGGGCAGGTCAGGCTTGGAGACCTGATCGTCCGCTCCGGCCTTGGCTCCGGCCTGACGCACAACATCAGAAATCAGTGACGAGAAGAGCACCACGGGCAACTGCTTGAAATCCGGGTCGGTCTTGATTCTGCGGGTCAGGGCGTGGCCGTCCATTTCCGGCATCTCGATATCGGAAACAACCAGCTCCACAAAGTCCCTGATGGACTTGCCGCTGTCGCGCGCTTCGACCCTCCACTGCTCAAGCTGCGCCCATGCCTCGCTGCCGGAGCAGGCCTGCGTAACCTCGTACCCGCCCTGTTCCAGCACATGCAGGATAACCTTGCGGATTGAAGACGAGTCATCGGCAATAAGCACCTTGTGGCCCTTGCCGGTATCTGTACGCGCGCTGGCGTCCAGATTGAGCTGGCTTTCCATGCTCAGGCTTGGGTTCATGGAGGCGATGATCATTTCCATGTCCAGCAGGAAGACGATGCGTTCGTTAAAGCGCACCACGCCGTTGATGCTGTCATGGCTGAAAGATTGCAGATATTTGCCCGGAGGCTCAACCTGCGCCCAGCTGATGCGGTGAATATTTGTAACGCCGGAGACAATAAAGGCAGTGACCACGTCACTGAACTCGGAGACAATGACCTTGCGATCAGTGGCGTCTTCCTGCTTTTTTCCAAGCCACATACCCAAGTCTACCAGAGGCATGACCCTGCCGCGCAGGTTAAAAGTACCCAGAGCGGCCGGATGGTGATTGCCGGGCATGCTGGTTATGGATTCCGGCAGGCGGATGATTTCCAGCACCTTGGCCACGTTCATGCCGAAGTAGCTGGAGTAATGGCTGCCGTCCTCCAGAATCTCCGTAATATAGAACTCGATTACCTCAAGCTCGTTGGATGCGGCATTAAGCAGCAGATTATTTTCAGACATTCCAGCTAACCTCCGTGAGCAGCCGGTCTCAACCAGTTTATCGTTTTATCAAGCTTCCGGCATTGTCCGGAACTGTTCAGGCTTTCTTTGTCTAACACACAAAGGACCAAAAAACCAGCCATGTAGTGTCGGGATTCAAACGCTTTTGCCTTTTCCCGCGCCAGAAAGTGTTTTACACCAGCCAGATACCGGACAGATACCGTAAAAACGTAGATAATTAATAAAAAACATTATCCTGATGCGGTAGAAGAGAGCTGACTGAAAGTAATCTGAAACAGACGCAGCCTTCTAAAAAACGACTCTTGGCAATGACTGCTTCAAATCCAAGTCCCATGCGCGGAACAAGATTCATTAAAGCACCGCTGCAGAAGCAAACGCAATGGAACCCTCTGGCACCGTCAGTCCTTGCGACTGGTCAGCACTACTCCACTCCAAAAACTTCGCGCCGCACCGCTAAAGGCACGCATGCACCGACTACGGCGCGAATGCACCCGCGGGCGCGGCTTGGGGCAAAATAAGAATTTTGGCATTTTAGGTGTCGATTTTCAGTTTTTCACGGGCTGAACGTATATCGATACTTGATGACCGGGAATCCGTAACCGACGGAGTCAGCCGCCGTGGCGGCGCTGGAGCTTCATATTCCGCACGCAGGTGGGTTTCCCACCGGAGTATTTTTTGCGGAATATGAAGCGGCTACCAATCAAATCGGCGCATAAAATTCAAAAGGCTGTTTTGCGCCAAGACGTGTCAGCATGGTTCAAGCACAACCAAGCAAGCCGCCACGCGCCTCTACAAAATTCATCACCAAGCAACCGCCACACACACAAGCAAACGCCACCAACCCAGCCCCGGCAGTCAGTCCTTCCTACCCCCAACGCCCCGGCATAAACTCCATCAGCCGCTCCAGCAACTCGCGGTCGGCCCGGTAGGGATTGTCAAACTTGGCGTCAGCCCCGGTGGAACAATCGGCAACACCATAGTCCTCCAGACTGCACTGATGCTGCTGGCAGGCATGACGCGCCAGAATCTCCAGCGAGAGAACATCCTCAACATTATAGGCCAGCAGAGTCTCCAGCACGCTCTCCTCGCCAGTACGCATGAACTCGCGCCACAGAAGGATAGCCATGTAGCCGTCCACCCCGTCCAGCCCCTCGCGCTCAAGGCCGAGGAACTTCTCAACCTTTTTCAGCCCGCCCTTGATCCCTAGCGAGCGGAATACCGGAAAAAGGTCCAGATGCGCCATCTGTAGCGGAATGCCGAAAGCCTTGCGGATGAATGGCGCGTCAAATGCGCGCCCGTTCCAGGTTACCAGCAGGCTGTAACGGGCGATGTCCTCCATAAAGTCATCCAGATTGCGCCCCTGCACATAAACCTTGACCTCTTTTCCGTCATAAAGCGCAATGCTGGTAATGCCGCCGCTGGGCCACGAAAGCCCGGTGGTTTCGATATCAACATAGGCCGCGCCGCCATGAAAATGCGGATAAAGCCGCCACTGCTCGGAGATGGGCAAACGCTCGCTGAACCAGAGCGCATCGCCATCCTCAAGCCTGCGGCATGATTCTTCAGCCCCGGCCAGCAGGGCATTGCGCAGGGTTGCGTTCTTGAACGGCAATTGCGTTGCGCCAAGAACATCGTTCCAGCAAAGCAGGCCGTGCTCCCGGAGCTTGGCGTCATGCGCTTTGCCAACGCCGGAAAGGTGTAAAAAGGTATGTGTCAGCATTATTTTCCTCTTGATTTCGCAACGCGCGCAGGCTCAAGGCGCGGGCAGAAGGCAAGCATCGGGCAATCAGGACAGTTGGGCGAGCGGGCCATGCAGACATCGCGCCCAAAAGAAACCATGCGGTGATTGTAATTGCCCCACTCCGCGCGCGGTAAAACAGCGCAGAGTTCTTTTTCGATAAACTCCGGCGAGCCGTGCGGACACAGGCCCAGGCGCACGGATATCCGCGCCACATGGGTATCCACCGCCAGCCCCTCATTCTTGCCGAAAGAGCCCCAGAGCACCACGTTGGCGGTTTTACGCGCCACTCCGCCAAGGGTAACCAGATCTTCCATCCGATCCGGCACCTTGCCGCCGTAAACTTCGACCACTCGCTTTGCGGCGGCAATCAGGTTTTTGGCCTTGTTGTGGTAAAAGCCGGTGGAGCGAATCAGCCCTTCCAGCTCTTCCTGACTAACCTGCGCAAAGGCATGAACATCCGGCAAGCGCCGGAAAAGCTCCGGAGTTACGGTATTGACCCGGGCATCGGTACACTGCGCGGCCAGCACGGTAGCCACCAGCAACTCCCAGGCATCTTCAGATACAAGATGCGGGCGCAGTTGCGGGTAAATACGCTGCAAAACATCCAGCACCAGCACTCCGCGTTCCTTGCGCACGGCTGGAGATTTTATATACTTCCCGCCCGGGGGTAAACTTTCCTTACTCATAACTGAAAATCCCGTGAAGCTGTTGTTGCGCGGCTCCGGCCTGTCAAAGCCTGTTGTGCACGAACCGGCACCCAAATAACTTGTTTGTATCGCATAAAGCAGCGGCAACTGGCAAGGCGCGCCCCGGCCACGCGGAGCGGCCCGGCAGCACGGGGCATCTGCAAACATTGATATTGGGGGCGCTTTCTAGTACAAATAACTGTTTGCCTGATAGCACTGCGCGAGCTGTGCGCAAATATAGCCCAGAGGAAGCGAATGGAACCGATTCTTGTTTATATTACAGTCGCTGACAGGGCGGAGGCAGATAAAATAGCCGCCGCGCTGGTGAACGAAAAACTGGCCGCCTGCGCAAACATCTGTGATGGCGTAAACTCGCTGTTCCACTGGCAGGGCCGCATTGACAGCGCGCAGGAGACCCTGTGCGTCCTCAAGAGTGTGCGCGGCAAATTCGCGGCACTGAACAAAAGGGTGCTGGAGTTGCACAGCTACGACACTCCCTGTGTGGTGGCCCTGCCCATTATTGATGGTAATCCGGATTTTATGGCCTGGATTGCCGAATCCTGCGCATAAAATTCTAACAATTTTTTCAAAAAAACTTTCAAGGAGTCCGCTTTGTCCATTTTTATCACCGGCTCTCTGGCTTACGACCGCGTAATGAACTTTCCCGGCACTTTTGGGGATTACATCATCCCTGACAAGATACATATGCTCAATGTCTGCTTCCCCATCGGGAATCTGGAAGAAAAACGCGGCGGCACTGGCGGCAACATTGCCTACAATCTGGCCATGCTTGGTGAAAAAAGCAGAATCCTTACCAGCGTGGGCAAGGACTTTGGCAGCTACAAGTTCTATCTGGAAAAAATCGGCGTGAATCTGGACGGTCTCAACATAGCCGGAAACGAGTTCACTGCCGGGGCTTACATCACCACCGACAAGCACGCCAACCAGATTACCGGCTTCCACGCCGCTGCCATGACCATCCCCTGCGCTTATAAATTCCCGGCCCTGAGCGCTGCAGAAGACATCGGCATCATCGCGCCCACCAATACAACGGACATGACCAGCCATGCCGCCTATTATCGCGAGAACGGCATCCGCTTCATCTTTGATCCGGGCCAGCAGATTACCTCGCTGAGCGGCGAAGAACTCATCTGCGGCATCACCGGCGCCATGCTCCTGATCAGCAACGACTACGAGCTGGAACTGATCTGCAAGCTCACCGGGCTGGATCTTGAGGGCATTCTCAAGCTGACACCGGTTGTCATCACCACTCTGGGCGAAAAAGGTTCGCGCATAGTGCGGAGGGGCGGCGGCGAAAGCATGGTTCCGGCCATGCCGATCAACAGTCTGGAGAACCCCACCGGAGCGGGCGATTCTTATCGCGCCGGGCTGATCAAGGGGATCCTGAACAGTCTGAGCCTTGAAGAATCCGCTGCCATTGGCGCGGCTTGCGCGGCCTTCTGTGTGGAAAAATACGGCACGCAGGAGCATTACTACGATGCAGCCAGCCTTGGCGCAAAATACAAGGCAGGAACCGGCAAGGAACTGCCCATCAGCTTTACCCCGCTGGTACAGCAGCAGAACTAGAAGCGCTACAAGGCATAGCTGGGTGTGCGTGGACGTATCTGAGCACATCTGGCGCGTCAGATGTGTCTGGCTCATCTGGAGCATCTGGCTCATCTGGGCATGGCTGCGTGTGATTGGGCGTGCCAGAGGTGCCTGGCCCATCAGGGAATAGCGCTTCAAACATCCGCAGGCAGCAAATACCGCCACCACTATCCAGTGCGGTATCTGCGCAGGTCGTGCTTTGGTATGAGCCGCAAGGCACATGCTCACGCCCGGCAAACTCGCGGGTAGCTATAGAGCCAAGCTAATACACTTATTTTGAAAATAATTTCATAAAAGAGAACAATCAGACAAATGGCAAAAAATAAAAAACAGAACTCCGGCAAAGGCGGCATCAAAAAAAGCACGGCGGTTATCTTTTCCATCATGACCTTCGCCTTTGGCCTTTACTGCGGCTATCTGCTTGCGGGCATGAACGAAACCCAGAGCGCTCCGGCAAAAACGTCCATCAGGAGCGCCAACCTCCCGGCCCCGAACGCGCCGGGCCAATCAGCCCAGCCGGAACAGAACGGAATGGTAAGCGACGAGCATCAGGCCCAGCTTGAGAGCCTGCGCAAAGCTGTGGCGGAAGCTCCCAACAGCGCCGCCGCCTGGAACAAGCTCGGCCATTGGTACTTTGACCACCAGATGCCCAAAGAGGCCATCACCGCTTACGAGAAGTCGCTCAAAATAGTGCCGGACGATCCGGACATTCTGACTGACCTCGGCGTAATGTACCGCGCAGATCACCAGCACGAAAAGGCGCTGGAGCTTTTCCGCAAGGCTAACAGCATCAATCCTTCCCACGAGGTCTCCCTGTTCAACAGCGGAATAGCCCTGATGGACCTCAAGCGCGATGACGAGGCAATTGCGGTCTGGAAAAGCCTGCGCAGCCGCAACCCCAATTTTGTCACGCCCAGCGGCATGAGCATAGGCGAACTGCTGAAAAAACTGGGAGCGGATTCCAGATAGCGTTGCCGCAGTATGTGTAAAGGCGGTAAACCCGCCTGCACTGGCAGGGCACGCCAATACTGCCCGTTGCGGCTGAACGCGAGCCGCCTGCCATGAACAGAATGCCGGTCCGCCTTATCCGGGCGGGCCGGAACAAATAAACTTATCGGGATACACAGGAGTCAGAGATGCCCACCCCATACGCACAACCGGGATCGTTAAAGCAAACCGGTAGAGCTATCCTCAGCAAGGCTGTCCGGCTGGCTGCCAAAAGGCTTCTGCCGGATACGGCGGGGCTACCCTGCCTGCCCAGCACGGAAGCTCAGGCAAAGCGCCAAAAACTGGCGGGATTGGCACAACGGGTAAAACTGGCGGGTATTGCCGGTATCTTTGCACTGGTATTCCTTACGCCTGTAATCTCCGGCACAGCAAGCGCCCTGCCGGTTTCTACAGAGCAGGCGCGTAATGGGGCATATCTGGCTTCTTCCGCGCTGTATCTGGCAGATCCGGAATCCGGTCTTGGTATTGAGCAGGCCGGTTCGCCGCTGCTGCAAAGCCAGTATGTAAAGCTTTCCGAAGGGATCCCGCTGGACGCGACAGGCACACTCTGGCTGCGCTTCTCCCTTATCAACGGACTTGACGAAAACACAGCCGGAGCTACCGCCACCACTGGCACAGGCGGAACTAACGGCGCAGGCAGCACTGCTACAAACGGAGCGCAAACCGCGCCTGCAGCGGGCCAGTCCCCAGATGCAACCGCCACGCAAGCTACGTCAACTGCGGCAAAACAGGGCGGCATCGTCCTGCGCCTGCCCTCCGGCAGCCCGGCAGCCAAAATGTTTGTAGCCAAAGAAATTTCGCCCAAGGGCGAGGTCAGAAGCTGGCGTGAAATAATGCCGCAGGAAGATGGCAGCTTTAAATTGCCTGACCCGCGCAAGCTGCCGCTTACAGTTTATGTCAAGCTTGCTGGCATTCCCGGCCCGTGGTTCAACCCGCAACTTGCAGGCGCAGAGCAGGAGGCGTCTTCTATGGAGCGCTACCTGCCCTGGGCGCTTTGCGCCCTGCTTGGCCTTGGGGTGCTGGTCTGCCTGCTGCGCGGTCTTGCTGAACGCGCCGAATGGCGCTTGTGGGGCAGCGCCGTCATCGGCTGCGCTCTGGTGCAGGCGGTTTTTCTGCGCCATGCTACAGATGTTGGCGGAATTTACCTGACCACACTGCCGCAGCTTCTCGCGCCCGGTCTGGCAATCATGCTGGTGCCGCATGTGGGCCGCCACCTTATGCGCAGCCGTGAAAGCAAGCCGCTGGACTATCTGCTGATTTTCTTCAGCCTTATTGGAGTTGCAGCCGCCCTGCTGCCGCTGGTGCCGGGCTTCGGCTGGACGCTGAAGCTCCTGCCGCTGGCGCCGCTCCTGCTTTTGCCGGTACTGATCACAGCCTGCGTCACCATACTCCGCGCACGCCCCGGCTCCCTGACCTTCATGCTGCTTTGCCTTTTTCCGCTACTGGGGGCAGGCTTGTCCGCTTCCGGTCTGGGTATGGCCGTGCTGCAATACAAATTCGAGCATCCGCTCTACCTGCTTGGCACCCTGCTGCCCCTGCTTGGCTACGCAGTTGCCGGGCTGCTCATGGCTGCCGCCGCGCCGCGCCGTCATGCTGGCGACGAGAAATCAGACTTCTTTCCGCTTAACATTGAAGGCGAGCAGGCTCTTGCTCTTGAAGGCCACGCCAGCAGCGCGCCGGAAAGTGGTCACCTGCGGATACTCAGCGCCGATGAAATTGAAAGCCAGACTGATGAAGATACCGCCTGCACCGCGCTTGCAGATGCCACGACCACAGAGCATGACAACGGCGAGCACACTGCATTTGTGGACAACAGCACCGCCTTTTCCAGCCCCGGCCATGAGTCTGACAGCATCGCAATAACCCCGGAAACCCCGGGCGATGCCCCGCAGGAAACAGGCTACCAGCAGGAAATCACCGAAAACGCCGCTGTGGAAGCTCTGGAGCAGGACCCCGCGCCAGATTTAGATGCAGAAACGCTGCCACATGGCGAAGAGTCAACGGAATATCCCGAAAGCACGGATTCAGACGCGCAAACCGCGCAGGAATCTACCCCGATTGAACTGCCGGAGGGAGAGCTGGTTTACATTCGCGATCAGGAAGAACCGGGCCTGACCATCATCAAACCGCGCAGCGCCCTGAGCCTGGCAGAACTGCATGACATAACAGAGTCGGAGCCGCCCTTTGCCGCTGCCAAGCGCATTACCGGGCCTAGCGTGCGCACGGTTATTCCTTCCCTGCCTGATTTGCCCGGGCACCCGCAAGCCAGCGGGTCTGAATTCATGGAGCACGAGGACGATTACGCCGAACTGCGCCGTAATATTGAAGATATGAAGCAGCGGCAGGGACAGGCCGAGAACCTCACGGAAAACCTTGAAGATATTCTGGATAAACTCGGTGACGCTCTGGCCCGTATGGACCGCATCACCGCCGTGCAGTCGCCGGATCAGGGACGCGCGCAAAGCATTTTCAACTTGTCCAACCTGATTCGCAAGGCCCATGCGGAAGTTATCCCGCTGGCTGAAGGGCGCGGCGTTACTCTCTCGTGGTTCGTCTCCCCCTCCCTGCCGCTTTTGTACAAGGGGGACGAGGATTCCATCCGCAGCGCCATCACCTATATGCTGCAAGGGGCCGTGGAATCGGCTGAAGCCGGGGCGGTACAGCTCTCGGTGCGCCAGTCGCCGGAAGGTGGCGAGGGCTTCATCAGGTTCAGCCTGACCGACAGCTCCATGTCGCCCAATTCCATGCGCAAACCAGCCCGTCTGCTTTCCCGCGCGTGGGAACTGGCCCGCGCGTCACAAGGCTCGTTCACCATCGAATTTGTTCCCAGCCGCGGTACATCCATACATTTTTCACTGCTTCTGCGCCCGCTGGTGGAGGATGAAGACGCCTGGATTCAGAAAAAGGACACCCCCATGCAACTCGCCCGGCTGCCATGGGATGACGAAGGTCCGCTGTCCATCTGGTCTGAGCAGCAGGATTCTTCCAGCCGTGACGGGGCAGAACTTACCGGAACGGACAGTACCGAAGAAGACGACGTAGCACCGCTCCACCCGGTTGATGAAGCTGCAAGCGAAGATAACGCTGGCTTTTCCGATGCCGCCGCATCTGCCGTGCTCCAGAGCACAGCCGAAGCCGCGCAGCCGGTTCCGGCACAGGACGAAGCAGACGCTTACGCGGAAGACGCGCCAGACACGGCAGACGCGCCAGACAATGCCGGGCCACTCACGGATGAAGCCGCCGCAGAAGACGCGCCGGAGCAACAAGATGAATCTGCGCAACCGGAAGATGTTGCAATGCTGGACGATGAATCCACCGAAGGCGAAGCAATCAGCACAGACGACGTAATCGACGCAAGCGAGGGCGACTCTGACTATGGCACTGTAACGCCGGAAGCAATAGACTCCGCAGACGGGCTGATGACGCAGGACGAAGCTGCCGCGCAAGACGAATCCGTTACGCAGGGCGAGCAACTTGCACTGGATGAAACAAACCTAGCGGAAGAAACTGCGCCGCAGTCCGGGGACTTTTTCGCAGACGGGACAGCGCCGTCTGGGCATGACGATCTGCATGCGGACCAAAATGAGGAGCTGATTGTCGACGATGGGCAGTTTACTGAACAGGATGAAGAACTGATCGAACTTCCTGTTGAAGCAGTGGTGCAGGCTCACGAGGCGCATGCTGACCACGAGGACAGCACCGGCCAGCCTGATGACGTAAACAATGGCACACTGGCGGAAGATGGCATCACTGCTTCTGATGACAGCGCAACGGCATCACAGGACAACGCGCAGGATCCGGAAGACAACGCCGCTGCTTTGGAAGAAGTTCTGAACGATGAAAATGACGCGGAGCAAGACAGTACTTTGCAGGAGCAGCTTACAGACAATTCTGCCCCTGATGCGCCGGAAGACGAAAGCTCCCCTGACAGCGAAAGCGATACGGAAACACCGGATGCTCTCACGCTTGCCATGGCGGCCCTGTCCGCGACCGTCCAAAAGCCGGTGGTGAACCTTGAGCCGCGCACTGAAATCGTCATTGCGGACATGGCAGCCAGCGGACGCAGGCTGATCGAACGCCGTCTGTCCGGCTTGCCGCACCTGCGCTGCGAGGCCAGAAGCCCGGAAGAAATAGTAAGAGCCTGCGCCGGGCACAGCATCGGCCTGATAATTCTCGACGCCGACATGCCGGAAGAAGATGTGCGCGAAGCCCTGCTCGCGGTCAATGCTGCCGAGGCCAACGACGGCTGGCCCCCGGTGCCCAGCCTGTGCCTGCTCTCACACTCCTCACAGGAAGAGCGCATGCTTTTGGCCGGATGCACAGCCTGTCAGGTAAAAACCGCCAGCCGCAACAGTTTTCAGGAGCTGGTCCTGCGCCTTGCGCCGCACCACGCGGCCCAGCCGGTTGCTGCCGAGCAGGAGAGCGCCACGGCTCCCACCAGCCAAAACCGCCAGACACAGCAGGTAACACTGGCATGGCCAGCCGCGCCGGGACATGCGGAACAGCCGGACCAGCCGGAAGATACGCCGGAACCGCTGATCGACGCTTTTGAAGGCAGCCGGTTCGCGGCAGATGCCGAAGCCGCCGCCCAGACCACAAGTGACAGTACAGCTGATGCCCCGCACACAGCAGCAAAAAGCGAAAAGCCCGACCGCTCTGTGCCCATGCTGGATCTCATCGTATCCAGCCTCGATGCCGAAAGCGCGGAAAACGCGGACAATACGGAGAATGCAGAAAACGCGGAGGCTGAAAAAGCCGTCAGCGCAGTATATGGAACTAACGGATACCCGAACTTCGCCCAGTCACAGCAGGAAGCACAAGCTGACGCAGCAAACGGTTCCGAGCCAAAGGATGCGGATTCGGAAGAAAACGCAGGCCGCACCAGACTGTCCGGGCTATTACCGGACGCGCCGGCAGAGTACATGGACAGCTCCATGCTGTCTTTTATTCCCGGCTTCCTTGAAGTGCTGCAGGAAACCATCACGGATCTGGCCAAGGGCGTTAACTCGCGCAACGCTACTCTCGTGCAGGATGTATCGTTGCGCATGCGCATTCAGGGCGAGACCTTCGGCCTGAGCAACCTTGAGCGGATGGCCTCCTGCGTTGAGCGCGCAGCCGAAGCCGAGGATCAGGAGGCCATAGGCGATCTGGCAGAGGAGCTGCTCAATCTGGGCAACCGCTACCTCACCACCCTGCGCCTTACCTATCAGGACTGGGAAAAGAACCAGTAACAGAAGCATCGCAAAAACATAAAACTCCGGGAAGATCTGCTCTTCCCGGAGTTTTTTTATTATCAAAATACCGTACTGTCCGGCTGTTAACCGGCAACAATGGCAGGCTTGCAAGCAGGTCCGTGCATGGACGGGCTGTGCGACTGGCCAGCCGGGCAAAATGCCCAGAACAGATGAATCTGCTGACTCCCCCAAAAAGCTGAGCAGACAGGGCTAACCTATACGCTCTGCCCAGTTGATAAGCGTTTGAATTTCCTTATTGTCCGGGTCCAGCTTCTGGGCCTGCTGGCAAACCCGGAAGCATTCGTCACGCTTGTTCCAGGCCCGGTACATGGTGGCAAAATTCAGCAGGGTGGTAGGATGCTGACCAAACTGACGCAGGGCTTTAACATAAAGCCGCTCAGCCTGCTCATACTCGCGCAGTTCGGTGTAGCACTTGATCAGCAGTGAAAACGTCTTGGGGTCCTTGTGGAACTTGCTCATGGACTCTTCAAGCATCTCCGCGGCTTCATACCAAAGACCGGCATCAACCATCACTTCGCCAATCTTGGTGAGCACTCCTTCCTCGTGGCCGAATTCCTCGCCCATACGCCGCAAATAAGCCTTGCCCCTTGCGTTGTTACCATCGGCAAGGCACTTGGTGCCTTTTTCCCAAAGCCCTTCACGGCGCATGTCATTGGTATCGCCTTCCATCATGGCGATTTCTTCATCCTGATCGGTAAGAACCTTGTGGATAACCCGAAGGGTTTTGGACAACGCCTCTTCGCCGCCAGCGCTGTACTTGATGGACGGCTCCTTGCTCTTGGTCACGGTTTTCAAAAAACCATGCACGCGCGGGTGCTTGCTCAAATCTTCCACGCATTCCTGCAAATGGATCTCTGTCTCGTACCGCGCCTTGCCCACAATCTTGTCCGGCTGGAACATTTCCACGGCCACGGTCAAAGTCTCGAGAGCCTTGCGGATCTCGTTCCTGCGTATGTAGCCCTTGGCTCTGGAGATGTTTTGCGTCACCATAGCCGGAACCGTAAACATCGCGTTTCCGCCTGCCATTTGTCCCCTCGTTGCTTCCCGTTACTTCCAAAACTTCTTGACTGTGTCGCTACTTGCTGCAAGGCAGTTCACCACGGCGTCCGGCACCCAGAAATCAATCAGCCTGCCGCCAAGCCAGCGCCTGCGCACCATTGAGGCGTTTATATCAAGACGCGGCAGCGGCATGTAAAGAACCCGACCAGCCTGCATCGGTATTCCTTCCGACTCGCTCCCGGCCCAGAAGCCGATGCGTACCGGCTCCGGCACATTCTCCACCGGCGTGGCGTCCGGCCAGAGTCTGCGCGTATGCTCGATAAATTCGTCCTCTTCCACCCCCTGACGCGGCACTACCAGAATATCAGCCAGATTGGGCAGTATATTCCAGTCCTTCCAGCTATCAAGGTTGACGTAATCCTCGGAGCCAAGCACAAAAAACAGGCGCGTCTGCGGATAGGTATTTTTATATTCGCGCAGGGTGTCACTGGTATATGACGGGCCCTCGCGCTCTGCCTCAAGCGTATTAACGTTAAAGTGCGGGTAATCAGCGCAAATCTCACGCAACATTTCTACGCGCATGTCGAACGGCAAGAGCCCCAACCCGGCCTTGTGCGGTGGATTAGCGCAGGGAACAAAGTCCACCCGGTCAGGAAGCATGGCTTCAAAAACTTCAACCGCCAGACGCAGATGTCCGTAATGAACCGGGTTAAAACTGCCCCCGAATAAAATTATACTATCAGGCATCATGCGCTATTGCCGCCCCCACAAGAAAATATAATGAATTTTATGAATAACGCATAAAACTTGTATCAGCAAGCTTACGCAAGAATGCGCAACCATCTGAAAACACTGCAAAGTCACAAATCAGACAAAATATATATTACAGACTACATCCGGATTACGCCATTTACACGCTAGCAAGCAGGAAAATTTACGAACAAAAGACCACTTCTACTCCAGAAGACGCATTCTGCATTGCCGGGGCCACGCCTTGCTAGCCGCCGGGCAATAGGCTACACTTTTCTATTATGACTCCGGAACAGATACACAAGCACATAACGCCACTCATACTGCGCAGGCTGGACGCCGACCACAACCGGCGCGGCGAGGCCCTGCACGACTTTCTGGCCATCAGCCTGCCCGGTATGGACGAAAGCTCCATAGACACGGTGGCCGCCATGGTGCCGGAACTGCCGGAATCCATGTACCGCAAATGGATTGGCATGTTCGTTGACAGGCTAATCGAAACCATTCCGCAAAACCAGCTGGACGAGCTGTGCAACGGCAGCGAGGACAACAACGCCACGCTTGCCCTTGTCTACCTCATGTTCATGGAATCGGCGCGCATGGAAAAACAGGTGGCAGAAGACCTTGCTGCCCTTGGCAACACCGGCGCAAGTAAAGACGACGGAACACCAGCCCCCGCCGCCGACGCGCAGGCAGACGCGCTCGCCCTCTATCTGAAGGCCCGTCTGCAACAAAAATCAGAGAATAAATAATGATACATACAGATCTTATAGTCAGCGCGGATCTGGTGCTGACCCAGAACGACAGCCGCGAGCTTATTGAAAACGGCGCAGTGGCTGTAAGCAACGGCGTTTTGCAGGCTGTCGGCAAAGCGGACGAAATCCGCTCAACCTACACAGCCGGTCGCGACATCGCCCTTACCCGCTCCCTGCTCATGCCCGGCCTGATCAACGCGCACACACACATGCCCATGACGCTGCTGCGCGGCAAGGCCGATGATCTGCCGCTCATGACCTGGCTCACCGAACATATTTTCCCGCTGGAGGCCAAACTCACGCCGCACATGCTTCAGGTAGGCACCAGACTGGCCTGCGCGGAAATGCTCCGCACCGGCACCACGGCCTTCAACGATATGTACCTGAACGAGCCGCAGGTCTACCGCACGGTAGACGAATGCGGCATGCGCGCCATGGTGGGCGAGGGGTTATCCTGCTACCCCACGCTGGGTTGTTCCGACCCGGCACTGGCCCTTGAGGTAATTGGAGCGCAAGCCGACGAACTGGCCGGAAACAGGCGCATCAAATATTGCGTAGCCCCGCACTCGGTTTATACGACCAACGAAGAAACGCTGGCAAAATGCGCGGATTTTGCGCAAAAGCGCGGCCTGCCCCTGCACATCCATCTGGCTGAATCAAAAACGGAAACGGCCCAGAGCCTTAAAATGCACGGCGCGCGCCCGGTGGAGGTCTGCCGCCGTCAGGGCGTGCTTGGCCCCAGCACCACCGCCGCACACTGCGTTGACCTGACCGATGCGGAAATGGACATTCTGGCCGAAACCCGCACCGTGGTGGCCCATAACCCGCGCAGCAACATGAAGCTGGCCTCTGGAGCCGCGCCGGTGGATGCGCTGCTTAAAAAAGGAGCGCGGCTGGGCCTTGGCACGGACGGAGCCTCCAGCAACAACTCACTGAACATGTTTGCGGAAATGTCCGCCTGCGCGCTCATGCACAAGCTTGTAAACGCCGAGGCAACTTCCCTGCCCGCCCAGACTGTGCTGGACATGGCGACACTTGGCGGGGCGGAAGCTCTGCACTGGCCCGGTCTTGGCCGTCTTGTTCCCGGTTCTCCGGCAGACTTTATCGCGCTTGACCTTGGCGCCCCAAACATGCAGCCCATGTATGAAGCGGCATCGCATCTGGCCTATGCCGCTTCTGGTCACGAAGTGAGTCTGACCGTGGTTGACGGGCAGGTACTCTATGAGAACGGCTCTTTTAGCTCCATCGACTACCCCGGCCTGCTGGAAGAAGTGCGCGAAATTCAGGACTGGATGCGCAGGCAGTAGCTCCAGACCCTAATCCATGGACATGCTCACCCACAGTCTTTTAATCGGCAGCAGTTCTTCATCCTTGATAAAAGGCTCGGCAGGAGCCGACAGGTAGCTGGCAGTCAAAAGGGCCGCCTTTTCATCCGCAGCGTAGTAGCGGTTTACGCCGTGCGCGGCCAAAAAAGAGTAGCCGTTATCCACAAGCTTGCTCTCCCATTTGTCGTGGCTTGCAATATAGGTTTCCGGAAGCGTGGATTCGATAACTACAAGCCATGGCCGGTAACGCTTCCAGTCCATGCCTTCCACTACCTCGCGCTCGTGGTCTTCAACATCTATTTTCAAAAAATGAATGTCTTCCGGCAGCTTGCCTTGCTTGCGCAAACCGTCCAGCAAGCGTGACAAGGGCATGGACTCAACGGAATATTTGCATGTAAGCCCGCGCCGTGCCGCGTCTTCCTGACTTACAGTGGAGCATTGCCCGTCCTCGTAAAATTCCAGCAGACCTTCTTTATCGGAAACAGCCGCGCAGATGTTGATATCTTCCGGGCGTTCCCCAGGATACATATCCATCACGCTCTTGAGCGGGTCAATGTTAACCCCGCGCCATCCTTTGTCATAGAACATCTTGGTAACGGAATAATGGGCCGGGTGGTTGCAGCCTACATCCACATAGAAGCCCTTTTTTACGTTATGAAAATACCTGTTGATAATAATATCTTCCATTTGCTGTGCGTAACTGGCCCTGAAAGTCACCAGTTGGCCCAGAGCGTCAAGCAGCTTCATGACAACTCCCTGATTGAATATTTTGCGATTGAAATACTTGTTGAGCGGTAGTCAAAAACTTCTGCAAACATCTGCACGCTTATCATGTCACGTTGCAATATTCCGCTTCGCCCGCCAGAATCATGCCGGTTGAACACACCTGCCGCGCAGCTTGCGTGTTGACCGCAACTGCTGCATTGATTTACACAGTCAAACGGCAATTGCATCAAATGAACTCTGCCCCCGGCGCTTTTCATAAAAATAATGTGGCGTTAATCCGGCTCTCCTGAAAATTCGTAACCTATTATCACTCCTTGCACGACAAGAAAAACGGCGAAAAAATGGCAAGCTTCCTCACCAAGGCGCAAAACATGGGGCCAGCCGCCCTGATCATGGCGGGTAGCGTTTTTTTGTCGCGCTTCATGGGGCTTATCCGCGACAAGGTAATCTCTTACCTCTACGGGGCTGGGCCGGATACCGACATCTATTTTACAGCCTTTGTAATCCCGGATTTCATCAATTATCTGCTGGCTGGCGGATATTTTTCCATTACCCTGATTCCGCTCCTGAGCCGGTTTTTCCAGCAGGACGAGGAAGAAGGCTGGCGCTTTTTCTCCGCCGCATTCTGGTGGATTGTGCTGGCCATCGGCAGCCTTACCATTATTGCATGGTTCTTCGCCCACGAGCTTTCAGCGCTGGCCGCACCCGGCTTCGATCCTGAAGCACGCGCCCGGCTTGCGCAGTTCATGCGCATTATCCTGCCCGCGCAGGCCTGCTTTTTGCCCGGCGCCTGTTTTACCGCGCTCTTGTTCATGCGCCGCCAGTTTTACATTCCGGCCCTTACGCCGCTTATTTACAACAGCTTTATCATTCTGGGCGGCGTGTTTTTCTTTTACGCCTTTCCCGGCAGCGGCATGGAGGGCTTCCTCTGGGGCGTGCTGGCCGGGGCCTTTGCCGGAAGCCTGCTGTTACCATATCTGGCTGCGCGCGCGGGCGGTTTGCGCCTGAGCCTCACCTTTGCGCATCCGGGACTGAAAAAATTTATCCTGCTGGCCCTGCCGCTGATGCTGGGGCAATCCATCACCGTGCTGGATGAGGGATTTCTGCGCATTTTCGGCTCGCTGGGAGAAGACGGCGGCGTTAGCCTGCTCAATTACGCCCGGCGTATAATGATGGTTCCGGTTGGCGTGGTGGCGCAGGCCGCCGGGGTTGCTTCCTATCCCTTTCTGGCCCGATTGGTGGCCTCCGGTGATACGGACGGCTTTAACAAAACCCTGAACAGCGCGCTGCTGAACTCGCTGGCGGTAATTATCCCGTTGGGCTTGTGGATGATGGCGGTATCCGAGCCGACCATGCGCCTGATTTTCGAGCAGGGGCGTTTTTCCACGGCTGACACAGCTATTTCATCGTTTTTGCTTACCATCATGCTGTGCGCGGTCGGCTTCTGGGCCATCCAGCAGATTCTGGGGCGCGGTTTTTACGCTAACGAAAACACGCTTACGCCAGTGCTGGTGGGGAGCCTTGCAACAGTCCTGACCCTGCCCCTGTATTACCTGCTGAGCAAAAAATTCGGCGCTCCGGGCGTTGCCCTTGCGGGAGTTATCAGCATGAGCCTGTATACCGCCATGCTGATCTGGCGCTGGAAAGTACGGCAGGGCAGCGCAGCCCTGAGCGGCCTGCTGGTGCGCACAGTCTCGCTTGTCGGCATATCCCTGCCCTGCGCGGTGCTGGCCGATATGACCTGCCAGCTGATTAAAAACGCCATGCCGGAATCGCCGCTACTGGGCGCTTTCCTTAGCCTTTGCGCCAGCGGCCCTGTTTTTGGCGTGCCGTACCTGTTGATTTGCCGCTGGCTCACCCCGGCGCTGTGGCAGGATACCATTGGCATTTTGCGCAGCAAGCTGAAAAAATAGTTATAGACCTGAATATTTTGGCTGACAGGCTGGCATTAAGCCTCCGGCGGGCGGGGCGCTGCCCCTGCACCCCGGCGCTGCCCCGGCGTTGCATCCGGAAGTATGAAACACTTTACTTTGCAAGGCCGTGCATTCTGGCCCTGAAAAGCGACTTGCTTTTCTTGCCGATCGTCCTATAAGAATGCTGTCCGAATGATTTTATATTTCATCAAAACCGTAACTGGTGTACGGATTATCTGATATCAAAACGTTCAAGGTTCCTGCCACTTCCTTGCGTTTCTTGCCATAATATTGGGCCACGCACACCCAGGCCGTTACCCGGCCACGCATTTTCGGGCCATGCGCCCTTGAAGGAGAAT
The DNA here is from genome assembly GCA_030267065.1 of Desulfovibrio sp. OttesenSCG-928-C06. Lineage (GTDB taxonomy): Bacteria > Desulfobacterota > Desulfovibrionia > Desulfovibrionales > Desulfovibrionaceae > WRHT01. The sequence continues at coordinate 24,458 of JAJDJF010000016.1, forward strand.
TCATGATCGGCATTTCCAAACTGTACTGCGGCCAGGTGGAACCTTCTGACGCCCTGCGCTACAATCGTCATTCCGGCTCCCTGCCCTCGCACCTTTTGCAGTTTTCCGCTGACAAAAAGCCGGTGGTGGTCTGGAACATGACCCGTCGCTGCAACCTGAAATGCGTACACTGTTACGCCAAGGCTGTGGATGTACACGGCAAGGACGAAATTTCCACCGATCAGGCCAAGACCATGATCAACGATCTGGCCGCCTTTGGCTCGCCGGTGATGCTCTTTTCCGGCGGAGAACCGCTGGTGCGCGAGGATCTTACCGAACTGGCCCGCCACGCCACCGAAAAAGGCATGCGTGCGGTCATATCCACCAACGGCACGCTGATTACCAAAGAAAAGGCCCGCGAACTCAAAAGCGTAAACCTTTCCTACGTCGGCATCTCGCTGGACGGTGGCGAAGAAGTGCATGACAAGTTCCGCGCCGTTCCCGGCTCCTACCGCCGCGCCATTGAAGGTATTGAAAACTGCAAGGCCGAAGGTCTGAAAGTCGGCCTGCGCTTTACCATCAACCGCCGCAACGCCGCCGAAGTGCCCAAGCTGTTCCAGCTGGTTGAGGATCTTGATATCCCGCGCATCTGCTTCTATCACCTCGTCTACTCCGGGCGTGGCTCGGAACTGGTGAAGGAAGACCTGAACCATCAGGAAACCCGCGCCATGGTTGACCTGATCATGGACAAGACCCGCGCCATGTTCGACAAGGGCCTGACCAAGGAAGTGCTCACCGTGGACAACCACGCCGACGGCCCATACCTCTGGATGCGTATGCAGAAAGAAGACCCCAAACGGGCCGAGGAAGTTTTCGAACTGTTGCAGTTCAACGAGGGCAACAGCTCCGGGCGCGGCATCGGCTGTATTTCATGGGACGGGCAGGTGCATGCCGACCAGTTCTGGCGCAACCATACCTTTGGTAACGTGCTTGAACGCCCCTTCTCGGAAATCTGGACCGATCCGGCTCTGGAGCTTCTGCCCCAGCTCAAGGAAAAGACCAAACACGTCAAGGGCCGCTGCGCCAAGTGCCGTTTCCTGAACATCTGCGCCGGAAACTTCCGCGCCCGTGCCGAGTCCGTTTACGGCGACGTCTGGGCCGAAGACCCGGCCTGCTACTTGACTGATGAAGAAATCGGCGTAGCTTAGCTGGAAATAGCCTCCGGCGGCTTAAGGAGGACGCGGTCCTCCTTAAGAATCCTCCTGCAAGGGGATTGAATCCCCTTGACCCCGCATAATTTTAAAAACGGGGTGTGGCACTAATGTTCCGGCAAGCAGTGGCGGCGTAATGCCCCACATTGCTCATCAGTTGACAAATCTACGGTAACCTGGGCTGCTCGCGCCAGGTTACCACACCCGGACACCCAACCCAATGCGGGTGCAGGGCCGCCGCCCTGCCGGGGGTGAGAGTCCAGAGAGAGGGGGCTGGCCCCTTCTCTCTGGCCGCCGGAGGCCCATATGCTTTCCAGAATACCAAAAAGCCACCTGTACGCGGCCCTTACGGTCTTCCTGTGGGGCTTCTCATACGTCGGCACGCGCATAGTAATGGTCGAGAACACCTTTACTGCCGGTAATCTCGGGTTTATCCGCAACCTTACGGCCTGCGTGTTCTTCATCGTTCTGCTGGTGGTAAAAAAACACGGCATCCCGCCACTGCGCGACTGGCCCATCTTCATTGCCGCCGGTGGCATCGGCTTTGGCTACTACCTGATTCTGTTCAACAAGGGCATGGAGACGCTTACCGGCGCTACCTCCTGCATCGTGCTGGCTACCGCCCCGCTAATCACCGCCCTTATCGCCTCGCTATCGTTCCGCGAAAAACTCAGCGTTCCCGCCTGGCTTGCCATGCTTCTGGCTTTTGCCGGAACCGCCATCCTCGCCTTGTGGGAGGGTACTTTCAACGTGGAGGCAGGGGTGTTCTGGACTCTGGCGGCGGCCGTGTTCATCAGCATCTACAACATCATCCAGCGCGGGTTGAGCAGAAGGTACACCTCCATCCAGATTACCGCCTACAGCTTCATCACCGCCATTCCGCTGACCATTTTTCTGGCCCCCGGCGCGGTTGGGCAGTTCATGGAAGCCCCGGTCCTGCATCAGGGCGTGGCAGTGCTGATGGGAATTTTCCCAAGCGCGCTGGGCTACATGTTCTGGGCCAAGGCCCTGTCTGTTGCCGCCAACACCAGTTCAGTGGTCAACTATATGTTTTTGACGCCGTTTATCGCCCTGATCCTCTGCTTCATGATTCTGGGCGAATTGCCGAATACCGGCACCTTTGTGGGCGGCGCGGTTATTCTTTCCGGGCTGTGGCTGTTTAACACCTCCATGCGCAGACAGCGGGAGGCGCTGGCAGCGCAAGCGCTACAGGCTGCAAAGCTTGACGAAGAAAAAAAGCCGCCACTGGAATAAATTCAAATAGACAAACAATAATAAAGCGCCGTTCTCATACCAGAAGCCCAAAGGCTTCCAGAGTCGGGACAACTCCCGTCCAGAACGGCAGCAAGAATAAACAGAGGATAAATTCATGAGCGATTTTTTCAGAGGCAGAAGGCTGCGTACAAGCCCCGCCATGCGCGCTCTGGTGCGTGAAAACTTTTTGCGGCCCGAAGACCTGATCATGGGCTACTTTGTGCTGGAAACCGACGCCAAAGGCGTGCGCAAGCCAGTATCCTCCATGCCGGGCCAGTATCAGCTCTCTCTGGACGAGCTTGACAAGCAGGTTGCAAAAGCCGTGGATAACGGCCTGCGCGCCTGCCTGCTGTTCGGCATCCCGGCCGCCAAGGACCCGCTGGGCACTCAGGCCTACGCCGATAACGGAATCGTGCAGGAAGCCACCCGCATGCTCAAAAAACGCCACGGCAACAACCTGCTGGTAATCACCGATACCTGCCTTTGCGAATACACCTCGCACGGGCACTGCGGAATGCTCAGTCCCGAAGGCGAGGTTCTCAACGACCAGAGCCTGCAACTGATTGCCAAAACCGCGCTCGCGCAAGCCAGAGCCGGAGCCGACATCGTGGCCCCGTCCGACATGATGGACGGGCGCGTTGCCGCCATCCGTCAGACGCTGGACGCCAACGGATTCCAGAACCTGCCAATCATGAGCTATGCCGTTAAATTCGCCTCGGCCTTTTACGGACCCTTCCGTGAGGCCGCAGAGTCCGCGCCGCAAAGCGGCGACCGCAAATCCTACCAGATGGACCCCGCCAACGCGCGTGAAGCACTGCGCGAAGCCGCGGCAGACGTAGCCGAACAGGCCGACATCCTCATCGTCAAACCGGCTGGCCCCTATCTGGACCTCGTGCGCCAGACGCGCGATAGCTTCGACCTGCCCATCTGTGCCTATCAGGTCAGCGGCGAATACAGCATGATCAAGGCAGCCGGGCAAAACGGCTGGATAGACGAAACAGCCGTAGCCATGGAATCGCTCATCGGCATCAAACGCGCCGGGGCCGACATGATCATCACCTACTTTGCCGAAGATTTGCTG
>JAJDJF010000017.1 GCA_030267065.1 Desulfovibrio sp. OttesenSCG-928-C06
TGAATGCTTTAAAAACGGTGAATTTGCACCTGATTGTCAAATTTTTCAGCGTATTCCAGCAGCCAGCCGTGCAGCGTGCTAAAGCCGGGAATGTGCAGGGCTGCGTTCAGGGTCTCGTTCTTGAAGGCCCAAAAGGGCACTCCGGCCCCTTTTGCCGCGCTTTCGTCCACCTTGCTGTCTCCAATAAAGGCAACCTCTGCGGGGCTGAGATTCCACCTGCGCAGTACTTGCAGCAGACCGTCCGGGTGTGGCTTTGGTTGCGAGTTGGAAGCAGTCTGGATCGGCTGGAAGTAGCCGTTGAGCTTGAACCGGCCCAGTAGCCCGTCCATGGGGTCGATGCGGTTGGTGCAGATTCCAAGGTGGATATCTTGCAGCTTGAGCCAGTCAAGCATGTCCAGCAATCCCTCTTCCACGGTGAGCAGAGAGTAATAATCCAGATAGCTTTCAATGCTGTCAAGAAGATCCGGGATGTGCCCGCGCTGTTCTTCGGGTACAATGTAGTTAAGGGCCTGCTCAAAGGTGGCCATATGCACATACTCTTCCTGCTCGGCCAGAAGGGGCGGCAGATCAAGGCAGTCGCGTATATAGTTATAGAAGGCGATATTGGCCTTGCGGGAATCGAGCAGTACCCCGTCGCAGTCAAATATGATGCCTTTCAGCCCGTGAAAGGTTTCCAGAAGTGACGGCGCATGGGAGTATATGTCTGTATGTATTGTTTGCATAATTGTACGTTTGTGAATATTGGCAAGCCCTTAGCACGGACAGCTTGTAGCCACAAGCAAATGATATGTCTGGCCAAGCCATGGCTTTTCTACTGCCAGACGCTCATCAGGGGCTGAATACCCAAGCATCTTCCAGAGCGGAGCGGTGCAGCAGCGCAGGCCAAAACCTGCAAGTTCCGGGCGTTCAAATTCCGCTATGGCTGCCGGAATACTGCTTTTAAGCGCGTTGTCCAATGGCTTTAGCAGGCCGTTTTCTTCAAGCTCTTCATATATTTCCGGACGGAAGCTGAGCATGGCTGTTTCTTCGGGCAGAAAAGCGGCTGCGGCCTCCAGCACCTGCTTCCATGGCATGGAGATATGGACGCTGTCCTCGCGTGGTTGCTGCATTCCAGCAAGCTCTGGCGCTTCATCAAATTCTGCGCTGGAGCCGAGTGCAGCCAGAAGCATGCGGTCTTTCTCCGCCAGCGCGTTTTCGGTGGCGCGTATTTCCAGCAGGTTGCGCTCCAGTTCCCAGGCCAGCAGCAGAACTTTCTGGCAGGTATACAAGTTGTCGGCCACGGTTTTTGTTATTCTGGCGGCAGGGGCGCTTGTGGTTCCGCTTGCGGCAAACTCTGCCAGAGCGTTTTTTTCATCACGCCTTGCGGCTCTTTCCGGATCCAGTTCCCGCGTTTGCATTGCAAGGGAGCCGTCTTTCAGCATTTTGGGCCCAAGCGTGCTGCCGAGTTCCAGCATTTCGCGCAATACGGAAGCGGCTTCTGCTGGAGAGTACGGCAGGGTAACCGGGGTGAATGTTTCGTACCCGGCTGTTTTTTGCCCTGCGAGTCCGGGGTTTATAAAGGCGGTTCCGGCCGGTGCCGGGCATGGAAACAGTTCGCCGTGCAGTTCCGGTACGCAAATAAGTTTGTCGGTTTTCATAATTTAATCAAGAATTATAAGGTTACAATTCCATTGTTCGTTTTTCTGAGGGCCTGATCAGTTGCTTTCGGATGCATTATTGGCTGACAGGCGCGACTTGCTTATACTTGAAATGTGCCTATGTAACAATAGGAGTTGTTTGAATTCTTGACTGGCCCCCGGCTAGGGCGTATAAACCACAAATACTCGCAGGGCTTTGCCTTGTGAACAATTTTGGAGGATTGTCTATGGCACCTAGTATGACACAGATTCTTATAGTTTTGCTTGTTGTTGTGGTGTTGTTCGGCGCCAAAAAACTGCCGGAGATAGGCGGCGGGCTGGGCAAGGCCATCAAGAATTTCAAGAAGGCTTCCACCGAGCCTGATGAGATAGACATCACCCCAAAGGCGGCTCCCAAAAAAGAAGCCGAATCTACCGAAGAGAAATAGTTTTTGAGTCATGATAAATAAAAAAATCGCCGCTTGAGCGGCGATTTTTTTATTGTGCAGATTATTCAGCAAGCTTTTGATGAAACTTCGCCAGAATTCCGCAACTTGGCGCTTCAGATTTTTCTCGCGTTCAGCAGATGGCGCAGCCAGATTTCCGTAAAGTCCGGATATTCAACTATTCCTCTGGTTACCGGAATGCACTCGATTCCTTTTTCCGACAGTCGCGACTTCCACGACTGTGGAACTGCGCCCGCAATATCCTGCGCTGCATGCCTGCCAACCACCGCCAGCAGGGGCATCAGCCACGCCTTTTTTATCTGCTTTGCGCAAAGTTGCTCCCAGAGCGGCTCGATGCCGTCCTCAAGAGTGCCGATAAAGATACGCGAATCGTGTTTTTGCACCGCATCAGTAAGGGCCTGATAGGAACTGTTACCCTGATGGCTTGTGCCGTGGCCCACCCAGATGATTGCATCGTCCGGCCCGGCCAGCTCTGGCCTGTTGCCGCACACGGCTTCGGCTGCCTGCGCGAGGTCTTGCTGATCTCCTAGAAGGGGGATGCCCACGGAAATATCGGCTGGAGCGCCTTCTGCCTGCGCCTGTTTTATTTCAGCCAGCATGTCCTCGTATTCGCTGCCCGGAATTATGTGCAGCGACTGGACGGTAATCTGGGAGAATTTTTCAAACCCCAGACGGCAGAGTGCTTTTTTGACTGAATCCGTTTTTTTGCGTGCGGCGGCCAGACGGTTGCGCATGAGCATGGAAGTAAAGGCCCAGCGGATGGAGTAACCGGGAAGATGCGCCCGCACCATGGTCTCAAAAGAGCCAAGGTGCATGGCGTTTTTTTCTTCAGTGGAGCCATAGGCGGCCAGCAAAACGGCTTTTTTCATTTGCGATCTTTTAGTGGGTTACCGCCTTAAAAGCAAGCGCTCTATTTACCGTATGGTAAATAAATCCTGTTGTAACCCGATCAGGGTGCTGTGATATTCTTTTTTTATTACAACATGTTATACTTAAAAGGCGTTAATGTGGATTGTTTTGTTTGACTTGGCGCGAGCAAGGCAGGTATGCTCAACGCCATATTTGAGTTTGTGTCAGGAGTGATTTTATGGCGGCCAAAGTATTAAAGGCGCTGGTTTTGGGCGGCAAACACGGGTTGGTCGGCCAGGCCCTGGTCAAGGTTCTTGAAGAAAAGGGCTGGGACGTTGCGTCTGTGACCAATGCTGAGGTGGATTATCTCTCTGGAGATTTCTACAGCAACATGAGCCGGTTGCTGGATAGCACCGGCCCGGCGCACATCTTCAACGCTGTTGCCTACAGCAATGTTGAGCAGGCGGAAGATAACGAGGAAGAAGCCTCCATCCTGAACAAGCGGCTGCCTGCCGCCCTTGGACGTATTGCCAAAGAGCGCGAGTTGCCGCTGGTACATTACAGCACTGACTTTGTTTTTGACGGGCGCAAGGGCGCTCCGTACACCATAGACGATATTCCCGCGCCACTTAACGCATACGGCCGCACCAAGCAGGAAGGCGAGCAGGCTCTGCTTTCGCTTGGTCTGGACAAGTGCATGGTGATTCGCACCGCCTGGTTGTTCGGGCAGGGCAAAAGCAATTTTGTGCGTAAAATTCTTGGCATCTGTCAGGAAAAGCACGAAGCCTCCGTTGTGTTCGATCAGATTGGATCTCCCACCTACACAATGGATTTGGCCAGACACACCCTTGAGCTTGTAGAACTGGGAGCCAGCGGGCTTTTCCATATCGTCAACAGCGGTCAGGCCAACTGGACCGAACTGGCGGACGAGGCCGTGCGCTGCCTCCAGATGGAATGCATGATTAATCCGATTCCGGCATCTGACTTCCCCTCAAAGGTGGTTCGCCCGGCTTATTCGGTTCTTGATTCCACAAGCTTTACCCAGATAACCAGCACTACGCCAAGACCCTGGCCGCAGGCCCTGCGCGAATACCTGATGCTGGAATTCCCGGTTGAAAACCTCTAGCGGCAGCCCCAAGCAGCCAGCAATGTCACTCAGCCGCAAGCCATCCTCAATCTGGATCAGTACCGGAGAAATCTCTGGCGACATGCACGGAGCCTCGTTGTTCAAGGCTTTGCGCAGTCACGATCCTTCGTTGCGTCTTTTGGGCATGGGCGGCCCGGCTTTGCGCGCTTTGGGGTTCGAAAGTCTCTTTCAGGTGGAAGAGCTTTCGGTGATGGGTTTTACCGAGGTCTTGGGACAACTGCCAAAAATCATGCGTCTGCTCAAAAATATCGAAAAGCGCATGCAGCAGGAGCGGCCCGATGCGCTGGTGGTTATTGACGCGCCTGACTTCCATTTTCGCCTGATTAAAGCGGCCCGCCGTCTGAACATTCCCGTTTATTACTACATCAGTCCCAAACTTTGGGCCTGGCGGCAGAATCGCGCCAAATTTATCCGCGAAAATGTCCGCCGGATGATTTCCATTTTGCCCTTTGAGGTAGAATTTTACCAGAAGTTCGGCATGCAGGTTGATTACGTTGGTAACCCGCTACTGGACAGTCTTGACCTGCCGCGTCTGGACGCTATTGAGCCGCAGGACGGGCTGATTGGCTTGCTGCCGGGCAGCAGGCGCAAGGAAGTAAGCTCGCTGATGCCAGAATTCGGCATTGCTGCCGGAATTCTTAAAGAAGCCCGCCCGGATTTGCGTTTTTGTTGCGCCTGCGCGCCGGGGCTTGAGGAAGATTACCTGCGCTCGTTCTGGCCCGCTGATTTGCCGCTGGAATTTTTCTCGCCGGATGAGCGTTACGAGGCCATGCGGCGCAGCCAGATGTTGCTTGCCGCATCCGGTACGGCTGTTCTGGAAAGCGCTCTTATCGGCACGCCCACTATTATCAGCTACAAGCTCTCGCCCATTACTTTCAGTCTTGGCAAGCTGCTGATCAAGGTTCCATTTGTAGGCCTGCCCAATCTGATTGCCGGGCATGAGATTTTTCCGGAAATGCTTCAGGAGGCGGCATCAGGCCAGAATCTTGCCGCTGCTGCATTGCGCTGGCTTGAACCTGAACCGGGAGCGCGCGGCCTTGGCGACGTAAAGGCCGACCTTGCTGAACTGCGGCGCATTGTTGGAGAACCGGGCGCTACCGGGCGTGCCGCTTCAATTATTCTTGAGGATTTAGCCGCGTATCTTGCCGGGTGATTCTCGCGCAGGCGCGTGCAGTAAACCCGGCCTGAACAGTTGTTAGTATAAAATGCCTGGATAAATGTCAGGCAATCAAGCTTTGGACCAGCAAATCAAAACCCCGCTGCGCAACGCGCTGGCGGGGTTTTGTTATGGTCAGTGGTATACCAGATGATTATTTCAATGCCGGTTTACTCTTGGGCTGCCAACTTTACAGGGTTGTTGCCCCTATCACGCTAAAAGCTTTCGTCTTCGCCCGGCAGCGGGACTTTGATTCCGGCCAGTACCATTATTTCTTTCAGGTAGCCGCGCGATTGGGCCAGATAGAAGGATAGCGGCTTGGCGAAATTGCGCCCGATTGCACCATCCACCACCAGTTGGCTTACCTCGCGCTCGCGTGTAAGCACAAACTGGGCGCGGCAGAAGATGTTCCGCTCTTCACGCGTCATGCGCGGCATCAGGTATTGCAGGGCAGAGCGGGCGCGCGGCTGGTACATCCAGAAGTACAATAGATCCAGCGAATCAATGATGATGGCTTTTTCGCAATCGCTTATCCCGCTGCCATGCTCCGGCCCTTCGCGTGGTTCGGCCAGTTTTCTGAGCACGGATGTTTCTTCCGGGTATTGCATTTCCAGCCGGGAAAAACAGTCGAACAGGTGGCCCATCTTGGCCTGATAGTCGTTGATGCGGATGCGGATGTTCACGCCGCGCTCGGCGATACCTTCAATAATCCCGGCAACGGTATCAGAGGCGGTTTTGGAGATAATTGTGGAAAATTGCAGCACAATCAGCTCTGGAGCGGGCGAGAACAGCGCCACAATCAGGCTGAAAATCTGGCTGTACAAAATGGCGCATGGAATAGCCAGAACGCTGCGAAAGACGTTGCCGACAACCGCTCCGGTGGGCAACCCGCGGAAGATGTTGTGCGACACGATGTAAGCGCCGTTGATCAGCGACATTATGCCGAAGAAAATCAGCGAGTTCTCGGTGGGGTTCAACCGCAGCGCGCCTTCCAGCAGAAAATGCCTGGCCCCGAGCTCCAGCAGCGGCACGGACAGGCCGGTATACAGGAGCGAATCGCATAAACGGCTGCGGCTGACATAGTTGTTCCAGCGCAGCAAGGGCGAACGGCGCAAGCCGCCGGACCCCAGCACTGCCTGCATGATATTGCGGAATCCGGTTATGAAGAACCAGATGGGAGCGCCCAGCCAGACCAGTACCCACCATGACTGTGTGTACCGGAAGGTCAGCATGGCCGCTGTAAAGCCAACAAGGACCTTGAGCGTGTTAAGCAGGGTGGTGTTGATATAATTGTGTAGCGGCCCGGTTACATGCTCTTCGTGCATCCTGCGCCCGTGGCTGTCAACCTGCTCGGTCTGGATGCCGCCAAGAGTGCTGAGGTTGCCCTGCTTGCTCAGGTGGGCCAGCTCCGGAAACACCACCCATGTTTTGCGCCGGTAATTGTTCAGGCGGCGCAAAAGCGGCACCCGCGCGATTAGTCTGCCCAAAAGGGTTCCGGTCTGGTAGCGTTGCGGCAGAACGGTCACCTGAAAGTTGGTCTCGGCGTACAACGGCAGGGTCTGCCTGATGGCGCGCTGCTCGGCAATATCTTTTTTGATGGCGCGTCTGGCTCGCGCTGGCAGGGTGTCTATCCAGACAAAGCCCATGCCGAGCTTGCGGTTGGAACGGCTGGTAGAGTCGCTGCCAATGGCTGAACGCAATTTGCTTACGCGATAAAAACTGCGCAGGCGGTTCAGGTCACGCAGAATTTCCCGGAACTTGGTAACGCGCGAGTCCAGCGGATCCGCATTCTGTACACTCAGGTCATGGATAATGCCTAGAATTACGCGCTTCAAGGCTATGGGACGGCCGGAGTTGACCGCCAACTGGAGCTGGTTGATGGCCTCCAGATCTTTAGTCGCGTCCGGCCTGAAGTATTTGAGGTTCAGCAATTCCAGATGGGTGATTTTGCCCTGACAGTCGTAAATTATCTCCAGAACGTCATCAACGCTCAGCCCCGGCAGGTTCAGGGTAATGCGCGATGAGGCCCGGATGCGCGTAAGCCATTCAACCATCTCTTTGGTGCTCAGGCGCAGTATTTCCGGCACGTCCGGCGTATCACGCGGGATGGCGGGGTCTGGCAGGTCGGAGTTGAACTCGCGGCTGAGCCAGATGGCCTCAATTTCTTCGGTGCTGAAAGATTTGATGCGTCCTTGCAGTGTTTCCAGCTCGGTTTTGTCGCCCCGGCCGGAATCGAGCGCCGCGCGTACCTCGGCAAAACGCCGGGCCACATGTGGTTGCGCGTGGTTGTACACCAGTTCGGCCAGATGCAGTATGGCCGGCTGCCCGGTGCCAACATAACTCAGGAATTCCTCGCGGCTGATGCTGGGCAGCGTAACCCCGAAGCGGTTGCCGATGTCTACACGGTGGGTGGCGTTATAAGCCTCCAGCAGCGAAAACACATACTGATCGTTATAGCGCGAGGCAGCCTGCCCAAGGCTCATCAGCCGGGTTGGTTCACTCTCGTTCAGAAAGGCGGTCAGTTCGTGATGGTCCACAAAATCCGTGGGTTGCCAGATGATATCCACATAGCGCCCCCGGAAGCGGGTTTTGAACTCCACGCCGATGCGTACCTGCATCCGCATGATTGCCGCTGCCCGCATCAGTTCCTGAGCCGAACTGGGACGCACGAAATTGTAGTAGATAACCTTGATGGAGCGCAGCCCCTTGATCCAGGCATCCATAACCAGATGGGTGGGGGATTTGCGGCCCTTGGTGTTGGCGTCGTGCACATGGTCGTCAAAGGCCTGCTGGTTCCATTCCTCCGGCATTTCAAGCAGGTGGTAGCGCCGGAGCAGGGCGCGCACGACCCGCCTGCGCCCGGAAGTCACCATACGGAAGTCGTGGGCCAGACGCAGCTGCAGGTCAAAATTGCCGTGGGCGCGGACCACTTCCTTCATGATCTGCACCAGAACGCGCCCGGTATTGTAGCGGAAATTAGTCATGGTGCCGTACATGACTTCATCATACAGATTTTCCAGCGCGATAAGCCGGTCTTCGGCCAGACCTGCTTCCAGAGATTCCAGCAGGTCTATAACCGCATAAGCGATGCGCTTGTCGTAAGAGAGCGCCAGCTCCTTGATACCATGCGGGTGCAGGTCAGGATCAAGCAGCTTTTCCGCATATTTTGCGGGCTCGGTACGATCCCTCTCCAGAATCATATTGACCATGCGCAAAAGCTCATAGTCCTTGGCATCAAAAAAAGCAGCCCTTTTCGGCATGGCGGTTCACAACCCTTATAGATTTGGTCTGGTAAAAATCAAAAATTTGCGGACAGTAATGATGTCCACCGTAGAATATAGTCGTAACGCCATATTTTGGCAACTGTGCTGCAATGACGGTTTCTGGCCGGGCTGTCCAGCTTTGGCGGCAATGGACGCCGGAGAAGCTTTAACCGGATTTAAATTGCTTTCCTTTTATTTTAAATCCGATATAGTTAGCTTGTATTCACTTGAGGTTGAGCCACCCGAAGCGATTTGGGTGGTTGCTTTGCTTTTTACAGGATGTGCTGTTCTTTGGAACTGACGCATGCCCGGTTAACTTTCCCGAACAGGATACGAGCGGAGGCAATCAGGTATTGCCTTCTTCCCGGTTTGTGCCTTGACGGGGAAATCACAAAATAAAATACCTTTTTGATACGAGGAATGATATGGGGTCGATTGGTAAAAAGATCAACCTGCTGCTGGCATGCGTTCTGCTGGTGGTAGCTGCGACGATTATTCTGCTGAACGCTTATTTTTTCCACAGCGGCATGAAGAAGCAGCTTGTCGAAGAACAGTTGCCCTACATGGCGGCCAGTATTCTGAGCCGTATTGACCGCGAGATTATGGAGCCGAGCCGCGGGCTTGAACTGGCGGTGCGCAGCCCTGCTTTGCAGGACTGGGTACGGGCCGGCGAGCCAAATGAAAACGGGCTGGAAAACATTTACCGCACGCTGGAAAGTATTGTGTCTACCTATGACACTCTGGGCGCCAACTTTGTTTCCCAGAGTACCGGGCAGTATTCCGACCTTCAGAACGGCAAGCGTGACTGGAGCTACCGCGTATCCGAAAAAGACACCTGGTTTACCGGCTTCCGCGATAGCGGTGTGCAGGTGAATATCGTGGTTTATGTTGGCGATGAGACCTGGGGCACCAAGGCCTTTATCAACCGCCGGGTCGAGGTGGACGGCAAATTTGCTGGTCTGCTTTCTTCTTCAATTGATATCGAAAACTTTGCCAGAGAGCTGAGTTCTACCTCCATCGGCAAACGCGGTCGCACCATGATTGTTGACGACAAGGGCATGGTGCGTCTGGCTCAGGATACAAAGTGGCTTAACAAGCCGCTTGCCGGGCTGCTTCCTGCCTACCAGAATGAATGGTCTGGCATTACGCGTAACAAGGGTGCGGACTTCACCTATCAGGAAGATGGCGATACCCGCTATGTAATCGTACGCCAGATCCCCATGCTGGGCTGGTATCTCTGCACCGAGGCCAGTGGCGATGAATTCATGCAGGGCGTGACCAGCTCCATCCTGACCAGCATTGTCATATCCGTTGTTCTGGCCGCGCTGGGCATCATTCTGGGCGTGTTCTTTGTGCGCGGCATTGTTGCGCCTCTTAAAAGTACCGCCGCTTTCGCCACAGCCGTTAGCAACGGGGAGCTGGACCGGGAGCTTGATGTCAGGCGCAATGATGAAATCGGCGTGCTGGCCCAGGCCCTGCGCGAGATGGTGACCTCACTCAAGCAGAAAATCAGGCAGGCTGAGGAGCAGGAGCACAACGCGCGCGAACAGGTGCTGCTGACTGAAAAAGCCATGCAGGAGAGCGAGCAGCAGAAGGACAAGGTCTCGTCCATCCTTCAGGCCACCCGTCAGGGCGCTGATGAAGCCGGGGAGATTTCCGTATCGCTCAGCAAGGCTTCACAGCTTCTGGGCGAGGAAAACGTCAAGGTTATTCACGGGGCCGAGGAGCAGTACACCAACCTGCAACGCACCAGCGAAGCCGTTAACTCCATGATGGAAATGTTTACGGACATCATGCACGGAGCCGAACGCGCTTCCGAAAGCGTGGAAATAGCCCGTAAACTGGCTATGGATGGCGAAAGCAGCGTGAACAACGTTATTGCCGCCAATCAGCGCGTGAACGAATCTGCCGGTAAGATGCAGCAGGCCATGGAGAGCCTTGAGAAGCAGGCCGAGGGCATTAACAGGATTCTGGATACCATCAGCGATATCGCTGATCAGACCAACCTGCTGGCCTTGAACGCGGCCATTGAAGCTGCCCGTGCCGGTGATGCCGGGCGCGGCTTTGCGGTGGTGGCGGATGAAGTGCGCAAGCTGGCCGAAAAAACCATGCTCGCCACCAAGGACGTTTCCGACTCCATCGGCAACGTGCAACGCTCTGCCAAAGAAAACCTGCTGGTCATGGAAGACACTTACAAGGCTGTGCACGAGGCTACCGAGCTTGCCGGAAATTCCGGTCAGGCCATGCGGAACATCGTTGAAGTTTCCGGCAACAACGCCGAGCAGGTCAACGGTATTTCCGGGGCCGTATCCAGCCTTGTGGGACATAGCGACAACATTACGCAGGCCCTGCAACATCTTGATCGCTTTGCTTCTGATACAGTGCGGGGAATGGAAGATTCTTCCGATACCATCAAGGAGCTGATTAGCCTTTCTACCAAACTGGACGGGTTGATTGTGAACCTGCGCGATACAACCAGCGCCTGATTACGTTATGCGTGAGCGGGGCAATTAAACTGCCCCGCCCACGTGTGGTGTATGTTTTGTTTATTGCGGTAGTTTGGCGCCAAAGCCTTCAACAGCGCCGAACAGCTTGATGGCGTCTTCCAGAGGGTAGCGGTTGGCCCACATGGTTACTGAAGACTGAATCGAACCTGTCTGATTCATTCCCATGGCCCGTCGGAACGCATTAGCCGGCGAGTTGGCGTCATAGCTGGTTACTTCCTTGTACGAGGCGTTCAAAAAACCTTCCAGATAGGCTTTGTTGATCACGTCCTTGAGTGGTTCGGCAGAAGTCAGGCCAACGTTGTCGCTTACGCTGGTGAACGTTGTGCCCGGCACATCCAGATCCGGCAGGTCTTCAAAGTTTTCTTCCACCCACAAGCGCAGGAACATGCCGCCGCCGGGCGCGACTATATCTGCCTGTTTGTTCAGGAAAAACAGGTTGCGGTCCAGTTCCACGGTTTTTTTGACCTTTGCATCGGAATGGATGCGGGTATTGTCGTAGCCGGAAAAAGTACTCAGGGCCAGGATGTTGCCCTGCACAACGTAATCACAAGATGTCATGCCGCGTACGCCGTAGCCCATATCGTCCATTTCTTTGGTACGGCTCCAGGTAAACAATACGGTATTGTCAATGATGTTGGCTATGGCTGCGTGCGGGTCTACCATTCTGCCGCGTATTTCCATGGCGGCCATGCGGTTGGCAACAAAAACGTTATTTTTCGCAGTGAAGGTGCCTTTGCCGTGGGCAACCCATATGCCGTACAGGGCAGCGTTGTTGAAAAGACAGTTGCTAACTGTAAAGTCTCCGGAAGTATTACCCTTCATGATGGCAATGTTGGCAGAGCCAAAGGACGAAGCCGATGACTTGCGCGGCGGGATAAGGTACATGCCGGTATCAAGCCCTTCCGGTTTGCCTTCTACTGCATGGTAATCGTTGGTTTCGCCCTGATCGAAAATAAAGCCGTCGATCAGGGTTTTTCCTTCCTTGTTGCCTTGCTCGATGAAGAAAACTGCATCATCGCGAATGGTGTCAATTTTTGAGGGCGGAATTACTGTAGTGCGGTGTTTGATAATATCGCGGGCAGAAAAATCTGGCGCATAGCCGCCAAGAATGAGCAACTGCTTGTTCAGCTTGATCTGCCCCTTGTCCATTATTCCGCAGTAGTTGCCCTCGGCAACATGTATAGTGTCGCCTTCTGCGGCGATATCGATGGCCTTTTGGAGGTTCTTGAAGGGTTTTGCCTGACTGCCGTCAAAACTGTTTTTTCCGGTCGCCTTGTTAACATAAAATTCAGCCGCCTCTGCGGTGAACGCTCCACCCACTAAAATTGCAAAAACCAGCAACAAGCTCAGTCGTTTCATCGCTTACTCCTCTTACAGTTTGCAGTATTTATGTCTTCGTCTTGCTCCAGTCAGAAAGAATGTCTTGTTTTATTGATGGCTTAAATCAGGGCTAACTTTGTCATGAAGATATTGGAGACTTTAAAGCGTCCTAAAAGTATAAAATTTACCTTCGCAATTCAAGGTTTATATAATCAGGTGATGCTGGACAGGTGGTTGTGTTTCTGGAGCAGGCTTTTTTGAGATATGGAACCATGCCGTGCGGCTGTTTTCGAGTGTTTGTTGCAACTAGGGAACAGAAGGTGCATCCATCTGCCCGGAGGCGTAGCGATACGGGGACTGTGAGTGCTTATACGAGCAGCAAAACCACGGACAGCACAAGGAACAGCGCAAAAATGTAGTTGGCCCGGCGCATGCCTGCGGAGGTGAGAAAGCGCGACATGATTACGCCGCCAGCCGCCCAGGTAAAGTTGGCAATGGTGCCGATTACGGGAATGAACAGCGAAACCGCCACCAGCCTGCTGAAAGCGTATTCGCCCGAGCCTACGAACTGGCTGACCACAATGATGTTGGTCATCCAGACCTTGATGTTGACGGCCTGAAGCCCCACACCCTGAAAAAAGCTGGGCGGCTTGCCGCTTTTTACCACAGCCGGGTTGGCTTTTGCCAGAATTTTAGCCTGCTCTTCGCTGACTTCGCCATATTCATTTTCTGTCTTTGCTTCAGTTTCAGTTGCTATGCTACTGCCTGTTGCGGCTGGTTCAGTTCCGCTTTCTTTCTGGCGGCTGAATGCTCTTGTCAGTTTTGCAGGCAGGCTCAGGCCGGATATTTTCCAGGCCAGCCAGAGAATGTAGAGCACTCCCGCAACTTTGAGCAGGTTGTAAAGGAGCGGCACGCGCAAAAAGACTTCACCAAGCCCAAGACCGGTAAGGAACTGCGTGAACATGGCGCAGGTGCAGCAGCCAAGACAAAACGGCACTGCCGCCTTAAAACCGCGCGAAAGGCCGATTGCCATGGCAGCCGCGTTATTGGGGCCGGGGGTAAAGCACATGGAAAAACTGAACAGGGCAATGGAAGATATAAAAAGGAAGTAGTCCATTTTTTACTCGCAAAGTTACACGAAAGTAGCGCCAGAGGCGCAAAGGCGCACAATGCCGCCCACTTCTGCCTCGCAGCGCAGAATGCAGGGAGTGGGGGAGGTGGAAGCGCCTTTTGGTTGGGAGGTAGCAGAGCCTTCTTCGGCGTACTCGCATGGAGCGGAAGAGTAAACAACTTTTTGGCGCAGGTTCTGCCCACTGGGCTGGCGCACGTTCAGGAACAGCTGCCCGGATTTGAGTTTTGCCGTGTTGTTGTTTGTCCGGCCGCCGCTTTGCCGCACAGCCTCAAAAATGCCGAGCGCAAGTGTGGCAGAGCCACAGGCGCTTTCCAGAATGCAGCTTTGCGTTGCCGCCACATGCACCACCGGTGTTATTTCGCGAAACAGCACGGTTTTGCCCGGCTCCGCAATAAATCCGGGCGGGACATCAAGGGCGCGGAACCAGATTGCGCCACAGGCCGGTTCGTTTTTCAGGCCCAGCCTGTCCAGCCAGACATTAGCCTGCCGGAAGACAGCATCCTGCCAGCCTGATGCGGCGCTGTTTTCCGTTTTGCTGTCATTGCCCGGTGAGTTTTTATCTTCCGATGCTCCGCTGTTATCCTGCTGGGCGTTACGTTCCGATGAACCGTTGGTCTTTTGCTGGTTGCCATGTTCCGATGAATTGGTGTCAGTCTGCTTACTGCAATGTGCTGATGCCCCGTTGCGCTCTGGTGAAGGCTCACGTTCCGGCAGACGGTGGATGCTTTCATCCAGCAGCAGGTGTGAGATGCCGGGCAGGCGCACAAGAATCGCGCCCGGTTCAATCTCCGTGATAGTATCCGGATCAACGTGAACTTCCACACTTACCAGACAATCAAGGGATGTGATTGCTCCTGTTTCCGCTTTGGCGCTGTTTTCAGCACTGTTGCCAGTGGCGCGGGAAAGTTCAATCACGCCGTTGCTGCCAGCGCTGTTGCCGCTTTTTTTCGGGTAAACGAGCGCTTTGCCGTTCTTCACCCGTACCTGCAAAGGCTTTTCCGCGCCGGAGCTTTGCGCCAGCCCGAAAAGATCGTCTGTTCCGTCCAGCGGAAATAACAGCTTCTGCCGCGCCATTTCGAACACAAGGCTGCGGGTGGCGTTCAGGCAGAACTCACCGCCCATCATGTCCAGACTGGGCGGGGCGGCATCAAGGTTGATGTAGCCCACCTGTTCGGCTTGCAGGTGAAGCGGGTGCATGAGCTTGTTGGCAAGCGCCATGCGTTGCCCTGACTCCACCGGAGTTGTTACCAGTATGGTCGGGTTGCCGCCGGGGATGAGCTTGAGGAAATCAAGTTGCTGCATATGCTGACTCTTTTTGCTTTCACTTTGAAAAAGTGCAAACGCTCTGCAAGAATTTGTCTTCAAATCCTTGTTGCTGAATGATTGCAGTGTGGCTTTGCCGATCGTCAAACAATCATTTGAAAGCGAACATGCTATAGTGATTAGGCGCAGTTGTAAGCATCGTCAAAAAAGGCTTTTTCCAGTTTTACCGTGCGGGTGAAGTAATCGCGGCACAACGCGTCTTGCGCCGGGCCTACACGATCCAGTTCGCGGCGCAGAAATTCGACAAAGCCCTGAAAGTAGTCGTTATCGTGCAGGGTGATCCATTCCGTGTAGACAAAATTCTGCGGGTGGGGCTTTGGCGCTTTTATACCCCAGTCCAGATAGATGCCCTCCGCCACCGCCAGTACTGAAATGGCTGCCGCATAAGAGCCGGAGCGGGCTGCTTCGAGCATTATCGCGTTCAGGCCTTTGGTCGGCTCGCCGTCCGGCTGATTGGCACGTTCGGCATCGCTCACGCCAAGGGCCTTGAAGGAGCGCAGGAAGTAGTCGTTCTCGTCACCGCTGATCATCCCGATAAAACGCCCGAGAGTGATGCGCGATTCAAAAAGATCCGCATGGCTCATGGCAGCGCCCAGCAGGGAGAGAAAATTGTCGATAAAGCGGTGATCCTGAATCAAGTAGCGCGACATGACCGGGGCGGCCACGGTTCCGGCGCACAACTCCTGCACAAAGCGGTGGTTGACGGCATCGCTCCAGTAAGGCTCGCTGGCCTGTTTCAGTTCTTCCGAAAAACGCGCCATTTTCATTCTCCTTGATTTTCCTGTGTTGCGTTCAGCGCATGTTCAAATTCAGTTTTATTGCCAGCACTCGCGGTTGGTTGCGTGCATTTGAGCATTTTCATTTTTTCAACGTAAAAACGCTCTAATGCTGTGTGCCTGCAATGGCCGCAAAAGAAAGAGAGGAGGGCGGCTGCGCGCTGCCCTCCTCTGTGCCAAACCGCTCTAGCGGGTGAGTTTTCTGTATTTGATGCGGTGCGGCTGGTCTGCATCCTTGCCGAGCCGTTTTTTGCGGTCGGCTTCATACTCGCTGTAGTTGCCGTCAAAGAAGACCGTTTTCGAGTCGCCTTCAAAGGCCAGAATATGCGTGGCAATGCGGTCAAGGAACCAGCGATCGTGGCTGATTACCATGATGGTTCCGGCAAAGTTTTCCAGACCGTCTTCCAGTGCGCGCATGGTGTTTACGTCAATGTCGTTGGTGGGTTCGTCAAGCAGCAGTACGTTTGCGCCGGACTTGAGAATCATGGCCAGATGCAGGCGGTTGCGCTCGCCACCGGAAAGCACGTCCACTTTCTTCTGCTGATCCTGCCCCATGAAGTTGAAGCGCGAGCAGTAGGCGCGGGAGTTAACTTCCTTGCTGCCAAGCTGCACGGTGTCGTAGCCGCCGCTGATCAGTTCGTAAACGGTTTTGCCTGCTTCAAGGGTTTCGCGCCCCTGATCAACCCAGGCGATCTTTACGGTATCGCCAATCTTCAGGCTGCCGGAATCAGGCTGCTCCACGTTTGCGAGCATCTTGAACAGCGTGGTTTTACCGGCACCGTTGGGGCCGATAATGCCCACAATGGCGCCCGGCGGGATGATGAAGTCCATATCCTCGATAAGCAGGGTGTCGCCCATGGATTTGCTGAGTTTGTCGGCCTCGAAAACCACCTTGCCAAGGCGCGGCCCCGGCGGAATGTAGATTTCCAGATCTTTTGCCAGACGCTCGGATTCGTGCGAGAGCATGGCTTCGTACGCGTTGATGCGGGCCTTGCTTTTGGCGTGACGTCCCTTGGGAGCCATGCGCACCCATTCAAGTTCGCGTTGCAGGGTTTTGTGGCGCTCGGCCTCGGCTTTTTCTTCGTTGGCAAGGCGTTTTTCCTTCTGTTCCAGCCAGGAGGAGTAGTTGCCCTTCCAGGGAATACCGTGCCCGCGGTCCAGTTCCAGAATCCAGCCCGCTACGTTGTCAAGGAAGTAACGGTCGTGGGTTACGGCAATGACGGTGCCGGGGAAGGTTTTGAGGAAGCGTTCCAGCCATGCTACGGATTCGGCGTCAAGGTGGTTGGTCGGTTCGTCCAGCAGCAGGATGTCCGGCGCGGTGAGCAGCAGGCGGCACAGGGCCACGCGGCGCTTTTCACCACCAGAAATTACGGATACCGGGGTGTCCGGCGGGGGGCAGCGCAGGGCGTCCATAGCCATTTCCAGCTTGGAGTCCAGATCCCAGATCCCCTTGTTGTCCATCAGTTCCTGCACGGCGCCCTGACGCTCGATAAGCGCGTCCATTTCTTCCGGCTCCATGGGCTCGGCGAATTTGGCGTTGATGGCTTCGTATTCATCGCGGATGGCGACCAGTTCGGCCACGCCTTCCTCAACAACTTCGCGCACGGTGCGGGTTTCGTCCACCAGTGGTTCCTGTTCAAGGTAACCGATGGTAAAGCCCGGCGCTACATGGGTTTCGCCGTCAAAATCCTGATCCACTCCGGCCAGAATTTTCAGCAGCGAGCTTTTGCCCGAGCCGTTAAGACCCAGCACGCCGATTTTCGCGCCGTAAAAATATGACAGAGAAATGTTCTTCAGAACTTCTTTTTGCCCGTGTTTCTTGGAAACACGGTACATGGAGTAAATAATCTTATCCGGTTCGTTGCTCATGTAGTCCTCGTTAAAATGCTCACGGTACCTATAAAAACATATGACAAACGCATTCCTCATACAGGCAATCACGCATTACTTCAAGTGCTCTCATTACCCGGTAGTGGCTAATTTGAGCCTGATGCGGCGCCCGGCCCAAACCAGGTCATTGCCCTTTACATGTCTGACCGGCAAAACCGGCAAGATGCGTGAGTCAGAAGCAGACCCTGCGCCCGATGGGACGATCAGGCAGATAGCCTGTGACGATTGCACGGGCCGGTTGTCTGCGGCGATTGGGCAGCCAGATTGAGCCGTGCCCGCTACCTTGGCTTGCGGGCCGAAATAAGGTAAGGCTTGGGCCGGTGCTGTTTGACAGTACTTTGTGCAAATAAACTGTAAAAGATACTCAGATATAGTCAGTGCGGGAGTAAAGATGCGGCAGAGCAGGGTAATTCAGGTAGGCGGCGTAAAAATTGGCGGCGGCAATCCGGTGGTTGTGCAGAGCATGACCAATACCGACACGCGTGACGCGGCAGCCACATTGGCCCAGATAAACCGCCTGCGCGACGCCGGGTGCGAGCTTGTGCGCGCGGCAGTGCCGGACGAGGCTGCGGCCCTTGCCCTGCGTGATATTTGCGCAGGTTCCCCCATGCCGGTAATTGCCGATATCCATTTTGACCACCGTCTCGCTCTGGCGGCGCTTGAAGCCGGAGTGCAGGGGCTGCGCATCAACCCCGGCAACATCGGGCCGGACCGCAACGTGGACGCCGTGGCCAGTGCGGCGGCGGAGCGGGGTGCTCCTATACGCATCGGCGTTAACTCCGGCTCGGTGGAGAAGGAACTGCTTAAAAAGTTTGGCGGGCCCACACCGGAAGCAATGGTCGAGAGCGCCCTGCGCCATGTGGCCCTGCTGGAGCGGCGCAACTTTTACGATATCAAGATTTCGCTCAAATCTTCATCTGTGCCGGATACGGTCAAGGCCTACCGTCTTTTATCCGGGCGCTGCGATTATCCGCTGCACATCGGCATAACCGAGGCTGGAACGCTTTTGCGCGGGGCTGTCAAGTCTGCCGTTGGTCTGGGTATTCTGCTGGCAGAAGGTATTGGCGACACCATGCGCGTTTCGCTCACGCACGACCCGGTGCGCGAGGTTGAGGTGGCCTGGGAGATTTTGCGCTCGCTGGGGCTGCGTTCGCGCGGGCCGGAGATTATTTCCTGCCCGACCTGCGGGCGTACGGAAATTGATCTGATTGGCCTTGCTTCCGCCGTTGAGGAACGTCTGCGCGGTGTGGACGAAGTGTTCACGCTGGCCGTGATGGGCTGCGTAGTAAACGGGCCGGGCGAAGCGCGCGAGGCTGACCTTGGCATTGCCGGAGGGCGCGGCAAGGGCGTGATTTTCCGCAAGGGCCAGATGGTGCGCAGTGTTACCGGCGATACGCAGGCGCTTCTGGAAGCCTTGATGGCCGAGGTGGAAGCATTTTTGCGCGAGCGTAGCTAGGTCGTATCGACATTCAGGCGCTTTTGCCTTCTCGCTGCGTCAGTTCACGATATTAATCTTCCCCTCCCATTGTGGGGTGCCGGGGCCAGCCGGTCCCTACCGGGAGGATTCTTAAGGAGTGCAGCGCCCTTCTTAAGCCGCCGGAGGCAAAAGTTAACTGCTAGTAAGTAACCATCAATGAGCCGTATTCTTGAAGTAAAAGAACTTACCGGAGCCATCAAGGGCGTGCTGGAGGGTAACTTTCCCTTTGTCTGGGTACAGGGGGAGGTCAGTAACCTGTCGCGCCCTGCGTCCGGGCATATTTATTTTTCGCTCAAGGACGAGCAGGCCTCGATTGCGGCGGTCTGGTTCAAGGGCAGCCAGCAGCAGGGTGACAGCTTCGATCCGCTGACCGGCGAGGTCTACGAGGACGGCCCAAAGCCTAGCCTTGCCGAGAGTCTTGAGAACGGGCAGGAAGTTGTTTGCGCCGGGCGAATTACGGTTTACCCGCCGCGCGGCAACTACCAGTTGCTGGTGGAATTGATGCAGGAGGCTGGAAAAGGGCGCTTGCAGCTGGAGTTCGAGCTGCTCCGGGCCGAGCTTGCCAAAAAAGGCTATTTTGATGAAGGGCGCAAGCGTCCGCTTCCGGCGCAGCCGCGCCGGGTGGCGGTGGTTACCTCGCCAAGTGGCGCTGCCATTCACGATTTTTTGCGCATTGCGCAGGGGCGCGGGCTAGGGGCGGAAATACGCATCCACCCGGTGCTGGTGCAGGGCGATGATGCCCCGCCGCAAATAGCAGCCGCCATCCGTCGGGCCTGTTCCGAAGGCTGGGCCGAGGTGGTGGTCCTTATCCGCGGTGGTGGCTCGCTGGAAGACCTTTGGGCCTTTAATACTAAACCGGTGGTTGAGGCGATTTTTGAAAGCTCCCTGCCGGTACTCAGCGGCGTAGGGCATGAGGTGGACTTTACCCTGTCTGACTATGTGGCTGACAAACGCGCGGCCACGCCTTCTCATGCGGCCCAGATGCTCTGGGTGGAGCGGAGGGAGCTGGTTCAGCTTGTGGATGAGCTGGAGCAGGGCCTTGGCGCTTTGCTGGAACACCGGCTGAACCGGGCCGAGAGCGCTCTTGGCGGTCTTGAACGGGTGCTGGGCTTGCTTTCTCCGGCCGGGCGGCTGGAGCGCTCTGCCGTGGAGCTGGACAATCTGGTCGGGCGTTTTTCGCGCACTTTGCCGCAACGGCTGGCCAAGGCGGAAGGCGCTTTTGATTCAGTCTGGCACAGGTTGCTCGGCGGTTTGCCGCAGGGACTGGAAGCACGTTCGCACAGGCTGGACATTCTGGCCGAGCGGCTTTCCGGCTTGAACCCGGAATTGCCGCTCCAGCGCGGCTACGCTTTTGTAAAACGCTCTGACGGCAGCATTTTGCGCAGTAGCGCTGAGGCTATGGCTGGCGAAATGCTGGCCCTGCATCTGGTAGACGGGCAGGTGCCTGTTGTGGTATCAGAAATGATTAAAACACAGAAAAAATAAGGTTTGATAATATCTACATGAACGCTCCTATTCTTGAATCCATATCGCTTTTTCGTTCCAAATCCCGCTCCGCAAACAACAAGACTGCTTTGACCGCCTGCCTGCTGGCGCTTTTTGTTCTGACCGGACTTTCGTTCGGCAATCAGGTTTTTGCCGCAGAAGATGCGGCTGGCACGGTTGCATCTCAAGGTAGCGGTGACATCGCCACGCCTGCTCAGGATGCCGCAGGGCAAGATGCTCTGTCTCCGGATTCCCAGACCACAGACGCCCCGGCCCAGAATACTCCAGTTGCTCCGGCCAGATTTAGCCATCCGGCTTCTGTTGCCGCTGGTGAGCCTTTTCTGCTTTCTATCGAGTCTGACACGACTCTTGAAGGCGTGACAGTTGAGTGGCTTGGCAAGAGCCTTGTGCTTGGCCTTGAGAACAACGGGCAGCCGGACAATGCCGGAACCAGCCTGCGCTGCATCCTGCCCGTGCCGCTTAATAGCAAGGAAAAATCACTGCCGCTGCGTGTGACCGAAAACCTTTTCGGCAAAACCGTATATAGCGGAACTGTGGCTGTGACCCAGCGTGATTACCCGGTGCAGGAACTCACCGTGGCTCCTAAGTATGTGAACCCGGATCCGGAAACCGTCAAACGCGCTCAGGCCGAGTCCAAGAAGAACCGCTCCATCCTGACTCAGGTTTCTCCTGTGCAGTACTGGGAGCTTCCGCTGCGCCGCCCAGTCAAGGGTATTATCACCAGCGAGTATGGCTTCAAGCGCGTGTTTAACGGCGAACCGCGCAGCCAGCACCGGGCCGTTGATTTTCGTGGTGCCGAGGGGACGCCGATTCTGGCCAGCGCGGACGGCAAGGTCATGCTGGCAGAAGAACAGCACTACTCCGGCAATTTTGTGATCATCGATCACGGCCTTGGGGTGTTCAGCATGTATGCACACCTTTCAAAGTTTGAAGTCAAGGAAGGTGATTTTGTTAAAAAGGGCCAGCTGGTCGGGCTGGTTGGCAAAACCGGACGCGTAACCGGGCCGCACCTGCATTTTGGTTTTTCCGTGCTTGGCGAATCTGTGACTCCCGAACCGTTCATCACCAATTTCAGGGTGAAGGAAAGCGCCCCGGCCCAGAAGCCTGCCAAGCCCGCTCAAGGTAAGGCCCCGGCTGCAAAGGCCGTCAAGCCTGCTCAGGGTAAGGCTCCGGCCGCAAAAAAATAAGCGTGGTCAGTATGTCCAGAAAAAAAGAGCAGACCCCGCCGCCCCAGCCTTCTTTTGAGGAGCAGATGGCGCGCCTGCGGGAAATCACAGAAGAACTGGAGCGCGGCGAGCTGGACCTTGACCGCAGCCTGGCCCTGTATAAAGAAGGAGTCGGACTGGCTTCTGGCTGCCGCCAGACTCTGGAACAGGCCCGCCACACCGTCAGGATGTATACCGAAGAAGGACTTAAGGATTTTTCCGGCCTGCCGGATTCCGATATTTAGATTTGGACCCAGCACATAATTTAGCACTGAAGGTAGAAATGAATTTCAAAGAGCATCTGAAGCAGAAAAGTCTTTTGGTGGAAGAGTTCCTTTCCGGTTGTCTGGATGAATTTGATACGCTCGGGTTGCCCCCCGGGCTTAAAGAAGCCATGAATTACAGTCTGCTGGCCGGCGGCAAGCGCATTCGTCCGGCCCTTTGCCTCAGCGTTGCCACGCTTTTTGGGCTGGATTCCCGTCAGGCACTGCCTTTTGCGGCCGGTATCGAGTTCATTCATACCTACTCCCTGATTCATGACGACCTGCCTGCCATGGACGATGACGACATGCGGCGCGGGCGTCCCTCCAACCACAAGCAATTTGATGAGGCCACCGCAATTCTGGCTGGTGATGCCCTGCTTACGGACGCTTTTGTATTCATGGCCAAACCCGCAAAGGCGTTTGGCACTTTTGCTGCTCTGGAACCTGCCAACGTGCTGGCTGCGCTGTCTGCCGTGGCCGCGGCCGCCGGAGGTTGCGGCATGGTCGGCGGGCAGTTCTGGGATATGAAGTACACCGCCAAGGGCAACACAACCCTTGAGCAACTGGCCCAGATGCAGGCCGCCAAAACCGGAGCCTTGCTGGCTGTTTCCTGCCGCAGTGGAGCGCTTTTGGCCGGGGTCGCTCAGGATGAAGTGGAAAAAATTACCGATTATGGACGCTGGCTTGGACGCGCCTTCCAGATAGTTGACGACATCCTTGATGAAATTGGCGATCCGGAAGAAATGGGCAAGCCCGTAGGCAGTGACAGGGAGCAGGGCAAGTCCACCTATCCTTCCCTGCTTGGACTGGATAGAAGCGTTGAACTGGCCAAAGAAGCCGGAGACAGCGCTCTGGCAGCCCTGAACAGCCTGCGCGATATCGAGGCTTTGCCTGACGGCCCGCAACGTGACGAAGCGCTGTTCCTGCGCGAACTGATTGTTTATATTCTGAAAAGAGGTTCGTGATGAAGTCCGCTCCTGACGGCGGATTGCTTCAAAGGATTACTGACCCTTTGGATTTGCTCCAGCTGCCGGAAAACGAGCTTCCGTTTCTGGCTCAGGAGATCCGCACCAAAATTATTGATACGGTTTCGCGCAACGGCGGGCACCTTGCCTCTCCTTTGGGAGTGGTTGAGCTTACCATCGCCATGCTGCGCGTTTTTAACCCCAAAAGCGACAAGATAGTCTGGGACGTTGGGCATCAGGCATACGCCTACAAGCTTTTGACCGGACGTAACGAGCGCTTTGACACCCTGCGCCAGTTCAAGGGCGTAAGCGGTTTTCCCAAAATGTCCGAAAGCCCTTACGATCATTTTGGGGTAGGGCACGCTTCCACTTCCATTTCTGCCGCGCTAGGCATGGCTGCGGCAAGGGAACTGGCAGACAAGGATAACCGGGTGGTGGCGGTTATAGGCGATGGCGCGATGACTGGCGGCATGGTCTACGAAGCCATGAACCACGCCGGGGGGCTGGCCAAGCCCATGGTTGTCATTCTTAATGACAACGAGATGTCCATCTCCAAAAACGTGGGCGCGCTTTCATTCTTTCTCAGCCGCAAACTGTCGTCCCGCTGGGTGCGCCGGGTCAGGCGCGAGGTCTCCGATTTTCTCCACTCCGTTCCCGGTGTTGGCGATGACGTGCTTGAACTGGCAACGCGCAGCAAGCAGAGCTTCAAGTCTTTCTTCACGCCCGGCATCCTTTTTGAAGCCCTGCGCTTTGAATACATGGGGCCGGTCAACGGGCACGACTTTGCGGCCCTGCAACAGGCTCTTGAACTGGCGGCAGCGTCAGACAAGCCGATTCTGGTGCACGTTATTACCCAGAAGGGCAAGGGCTACCAGCCTGCCGAGTCCGATCCCGCCAACTATCACGGCATCGGGCGTTTCAATCCGCGTACCGGCGATGTGGAAGCACCCAGCAGTGATGCGGAATCCTTGAGCTTTACACAGGTTTTCTCCTCTACCATGTGCGAGCTGGCTGCCAGTAATCCCAATGTGGTTGGTATTACAGCCGCCATGCCGGACGGCACCGGTCTGTCAGAGTTTGGCGAGAAGTACCCGACCAGATTTTTTGATGTGGGCATTTGCGAGCAGCACGCCGTGACTTTTGCGGCCGGTCTGGCCACACAGGGCATAAAGCCGGTGGTGGCGCTTTATTCGACATTCTTGCAGCGGGCCTATGATCAGGCCATGCATGACGTTTGCCTGCAAAACCTGCCGGTTATTTTTGCCATTGACCGGGCCGGACTGGTGGGCGAGGACGGCCCCACGCACCACGGCACCTTTGATATCGCTTACCTCCGGCACCTGCCAAATCTGAGTATTCTGGCACCGCGCGGCAGGCGTACGCTAAAAGCGGCCCTTGAGCTTGCCGTGGATATGGATTCGCCGGTTGCGGTGCGTTACCCGCGCGGCCGTTGCCCGCGCGTGCTCCAGCCGGATGTGAAAGGTCTGGTAAAGCCCGGAAAGGGCGAAATGCTGCGCGAGGCTGACGGCGAACTGGCTGTTGTGGCAGTGGGCAGTTCTGTTTACGAAGCCTTTACAGCTATTGAGGAACTTGCGGCAGAGGGGGTAAACGTGGCCCTTTTTGACCCTGTCTGGCTCAAGCCGCTGCCTGAGGCGGATTTGCTGGCGCTGGCCCAAAAGTACTCCAGAATTCTGGTGGTTGAGGAACACGCGCTGCAAGGTGGGTTTGGCTCCGCTGTTCTGGAGTTTTTCAATGATCACGATTTGCTTGGCAAGTGCCGTGTACTTCGTCACGGTCTGCCGGACAGGTTCATTGAGCACGGCAAGCAGCCCGTACTGCGGGCTGACCTGCGTCTGGACGCAGCCGGAATCAAGGAAGTTATCCGCGAATCGCTGGCAAAGTAGCCACGGCGTATTAAAAGCCCGGGGTGCGTTGGGTCGGCTTGATGCCTGGTGCAAATAAAGCTTACATGCCGCGCAGTTTTCGCGTATCAAGCATCGTCCTGCCCGGACGCTTCAACGCTCCGCAAAACGCGCTAAAGTCCAGCCGGACGCGCTGTGGATGTTTTTATTGCGCCATGCCGGGCTGGTTTATCCGCTCTTTTGGCGGGAACCGGATTAATTTAAAGCACTATTGGGGTATAGATGTCATTTTTAAAAACAAGCACCAGCTTTAGCCGCTTCAAGGTTCGTGATGAGGTGGAAAACTCGTTCTGGCAGGAAGTTGGCGACAAGCTGCGGCAGTTTTCTTTCAAGGATATAGATGAGTTGCCCGAAGACCGGGCCTGGGGCTGGGCCAGCTTTGAAGATATGCTGGACGTGGACTGGCGCTACAACCCGCCGCAGAAAGGGGCAGAATACCTGACCTTCACCTTGCGGCTGGAAACGCGCCGGGTGCCGCCCGCTGTGATCAAAAAACACTTTGGTCTGGCCTTGCGCAAGGAAGAAGAGCAGATCAAGCAGCTGAACAAGACCTTTGTCTCGCGCGAGCGCAAAAAAGAGATCAAGGAACAGGTAATGATGGTGCTCAAAAAGCGCTTTCTGCCTATTCCCGCTGAGTTTCAGGTTATCTGGAACACCACCACCGGTGAAGTCTGGTTTGCTTCCACACAGGGCAAGATGCTTGAGATATTCGAAGAATTTTTCACGCACAGCTTTGGTCTTTACCTTGAGCGCCTTACTCCCTACGGGCTGGCGGCGGAGATTTTGGGCGAAGATCAGCTTTCTAAACTCGACAGCCTTGAATCCACAAGCTTTTACAAGGTATAGACATGAGCGGTACAGCAATGCTCGGGCAGAGCACTGATTTGGTTCTTGGACAGGAATTTCTGACATGGCTCTGGTTTCGCAGCGAGAACGGTAACAAGTTCAAGACTGACAAGGGCGAGG
Organism: Desulfovibrio sp. OttesenSCG-928-C06; assembly: GCA_030267065.1. Taxonomy (GTDB): domain Bacteria; phylum Desulfobacterota; class Desulfovibrionia; order Desulfovibrionales; family Desulfovibrionaceae; genus WRHT01. The sequence goes on from JAJDJF010000017.1 coordinate 25,751, forward strand.
AATTCAACGTATTCATGGAGCAGCGCATTGTGGTGCAGGGCGGCGAGGGCGAGCTTATCGAGACCGCTAGCGTCTCCGGCGCCATGTCCGAACTGCGCGAGGCCCGGCTGGGACTTACCACCGGCAAAAAGGTCAGCCGCGCCCTGATTCGTCTGGAACAGGACCCTGAAAGCTGGCAGTTGACCCTGAAAGCTGAAGATTTCAGCATCGGCAGCCTCAAAACTCCAAAGGTAGAAGGCAGCGTTGAAAAGGACGATGACCCGGAAGCCATGTTTTTCGAAAAGGTTTACCTGCTTGAAAAAGGCATTTCGTTCATTGATACCCTGTATAAGGAGTTTCTGACCCTGCGCCTTGGCAGCGGCTGGCGGGACGAGGTAAAGGAACTGCAGCGCTGGATGTATCCCAACGGATAATCTTGCCGTAAGTATTTTGATTTGCGCCGGGGTGCCTTGAACTGGTTTGAGCTGTTCATGATAGCTTCGAGTTGCTTCTTGGTGCTTTGAGCTGCCTCCTACTGTTTCAGGCTGCTTCAAGCTGGCGATTTACCGGAGCGTCCGCTATAAAAGCAGAAATGCCCGGTTACGGATGCTCAAGCCGCCTGCCTGTTGACGCGAACGCCGACGGCAGGCGGCTTTACCGTACCATGTGCGACCTTAACCATTCTGGCGGTGGCCTGAAGCCTGAAAGCCAGATAACACAAACGGCCTGCAACATTGCGAAGTAACGTGACCATCAGCGGCCTTGCGCGCCGCGTCCTCAAGAAGCTGCTCTGGCTGCTGCTGGTATTCTTTGGAATCACCGTCATCAGCTTCTGGGTCATTCACCTTGCGCCCGGTTCGCCAACGGATCTGGAAACCACCATGAACCCGCTGGCTGATGCCGAGGCCCGCCAGCGGCTGGAAGAATTCTACGGTCTGGATCGGCCCCTGCATGTGCAGTATGTGGACTGGGTGGGCCGTCTGGCGCGTCTGGACTTTGGCAACTCCATGAGTACCGACCCGCGCCCGGTCATGGACAAGATCATGGAATGCCTGCCTCTGACCGTGAGCATGAACGTTATTTCGCTTGCGCTGACACTGCTTGTTGCCGTGCCCATTGGCATCAAGGCGGCCCGCAAACCCGGCGGTCCCTTTGACCGATCAAGTACGCTGTTTGTCTACCTTGGCTTTGCCATGCCCAATTTCTGGCTGGCCATGCTCCTGATGCTGCAACTGTGCATCCACTGGCAGTTGCTGCCTCTGTCCGGCCTGACCTCAATGGATTACGACAGCCTTTCCGGATTCGGCAAGTTTATGGACCTGGCAAAGCATCTGGCCTTGCCGGTGTTCATCTATACTTTCGGCTCGCTGGCCGGGATGTCGCGTTTTATGCGATCTTCCATGATGGAGGTTCTGCGTCAGGATTATATACGCACGGCAAGAGCCAAGGGCGTGCCTGAATCGCAGGTGGTCTGGCACCATGCCCTGCGCAACGCCCTGTTGCCTATTATCACCCTGCTGGGGCTTTCCGTACCGGGGCTGATTGGCGGCAGCGTTATTGTGGAATCTATTTTTGCCCTGCCCGGACTGGGTCAGCTTTTTTACGATGCGGTAATGGCCCGCGATTACCCGCTGATTATGGGCAGCCTCGTGCTTGGCGCGGTGCTGACTTTGGCCGGTAACCTGCTGGCTGATATTTCATACGGACTGGCTGATCCG
>JAJDJF010000018.1 GCA_030267065.1 Desulfovibrio sp. OttesenSCG-928-C06
CCTGGCTCTTCCTGACACACTGCATTTTTAAGGCGCGTCAGCGCAGGCCTGAAAAAGCAGATGATTCACGAAAAAAAGCCCGGCCCGGTCTAAAACCGGGCCGGGCTTTCCAGTTGATGACTGTTGTCGCTACAGGGAGCCGCGCCAGCGAATCAGCTCTGCGATGATGCTGACTGCTATTTCTTCCGGGGTCTGGGCCATGATGAACAGCCCAACCGGGCAGTGTACCTCGCTGATGCGACTGTCCGGGATGCCCTGAAGCCGCAGGTCTGAATAGACCTTGTCGCGCTTGGTGCGGCTGCCGATCATACCAACATACCCGGCCTGCGAGTTGAGCAGGCTGGCGGCGAGTGCCTCGCGATCATTGGCGTGGCCTCTGGTCATGATCACGATGGCGTCTCTTTTTCCGGGGGCTTCCTTTGCAAGGAATTCCGATATTGTCTCCTCGGTAAGATCAGGCAGAGCAATGGAACGGGAGTGCGGAAAACGCTCCTGATTGGCGAATTCCTGACGGTCATCAATGACAACGCTGCGGAAATTAACCGTGGAGGCCAGTGCAGCCGTTGCCAGCGATACATGCCCGCCGCCAAAGAGATATAGTGTTGAAGGTACCGGGTAGGGTTCTATCAGCCAGCGTTCCTCGCCCAGTCCGGCAAGCTGTGGGGCGCTGTTGTCGGCCAGCGCGCGCCGGGCGGCGCGCAGGATGTCGGCCGGCAAAAAGTTTTTCCCGATGCCGGAAGGGTCGGAATCCAGATCCAGATGATCATCGCTGATGTCTGACTTCTCGTCGATATATACCGAGGCCAGTTTGCCGTTGCCGTTTGACGAGCTGTAAATATGGTTCTGGAACAGGAGTCGTGAAACAAGCACAAACGGCTCGCCTGCGTTTTCCGACCAGGCAGCACGTTCAAAAACAACCCGTTCCCTGCCGCCGGGGCGCAAGGGTTCCAGAAGCATGCTGAGACTGCCGCCGCAAATCATGTCCATGTCGCTGACGCCATCAAGGGAGAGATGCATGATTGAAGCGGATGGTGATTCGCCTGCGCGGATTTTATCGTGCATGCCCGTTGCGGCCTTGATAGCCATTGCTTCGGCCATGCCGCCGCCCACAGTGCCTTTTATGCTGCCGTCAGGCAACACCAGCATCCAGGCCCCCGCTGTGCGCGGAGCCGAGCCGGACTGGGAGATTATTCTTACTCCCACTACAGGCTGGCCGTGCTCAAGGGCGGTGTGGACCAATCCAACGTAACTTTTTTTCATGCCTTCTCCGTAAGGGTATCCGCTTTGTCTGGAGCTGTTCTCTCTGGGGCTGTCCAGAATCTACCAAAAGCTAAAACTTGCAGCATGATAAAGCAGGCTGCGGTAAAAACTCAAAGTAAAAATATTCTAGAATTTACCAAAGGAACACTGCGGGTAAGTGCATACCTTGCATGAGTCGCACAGGCCGCCGTGCGCCAGATTGGTTATGTCGTGTCTGGTGATGCGGTGCCCGGCCAGAATGCGCGGAACAATAAAGTCCAGAATGGTGGCCCGGCGGTACATGACGCAGCCCGGCAGCCCCATGACCGGGATGTTGCCCATGTAGCCAAGCATGAACATGGCACCGGGGAACACCGGAGCGCCGTAAGTCACGATATCGCAGCCCACCGCGCGGATGGCTGCCGGAGTCTTGTCGTCCGGGTCCACGCTCATGCCGCCGGTAACGGCAATCATCTCGGCCCCGGAAGCAAGGGCGTTTTTAATGGCTTCGGTTGTGATTGCGGTTTCGTCGGTTACCACTACCTGAGAAATTACTTCGGAACCCCAGGCGGCGAACTTGGCTTTGAGCACCGGTCCGAATTCGTCTTTGACAAGGCCGGATGCCACTTCGCTACCGGTTGTGACTATCGCCACCTTGAGCTTGCGGAAGGGGATAACCTTTGCCAGCGGACCGGATTCGCGGCAGCAGCTTTCCACTGCGTCAACTGTGGATTCGGGAACAGCCAGCGGGGTAACGCGCACGCCAATGAGCGAGTCTTCCGGCTGCACTTCCTGCAGGGTGTGCCGGGTGGCAATGGTTACATAGGGAATGCTGTTCAGGCGCGTAAGCAGCTCGAGGTTGACGCTGAAAAGACCCTGATGCGCGGCGCGCAGGTCGATGCGGCCTTCGCGCGGTTCGCCGTGGGTGGTGCCGGTTCCGGCTATGGCGGCGGCCATGCGGCGCGCGGCATCATCTTCATGCACCTGATCGCCGTTTTCATCGTCCCAGACGCAGATATTGCGTTTGCCAAGGCGTAACAGGTGCTTCACATCTTCCGGCCGGACAATGTGCCCGCGTTTAAAGCCCTTGCCACGCGCGCCGCCGGAAATTTCGGTTATATCATGGCCGATAATGCAGCCAACAGATTCTTCTACTGGAACAATTTTCACATGACTCTCCTATTATTATCATAAACAGGTCAAAATATGACGACATGTGCATAGTGTAAAGCACGCTTTTTGTACATGCCGGGTTGACGTTTTTGAACGTCATTAGCCTGTGGCTTTTGACTCTTTGGTAATGCTTTGCGGTCGTCACCCCGAAGCATAAATCCCGGCAGTCCATGGGCTCCGGTGCGGCTGGCGGTGTATGCGCGGTGATGCTGTTTTTAGTCTCGGGAGGCGCGCCCCGGGTGTTGGCTCTAAGTGAGTATTGCTATTTCCGCTCCTGTAAATGAGCTGTCGTAGCCGGGTAGCCCGGCAAGCTCCCGGCGCAGGCGCGAGGATTGCAGCGTGTCCAGAAGCGTGGATATGGTGGGGGTTGCTTCAAGATCCAGCGGCAGGACCAGATCGCAGCGTGTGGCGGCTAGCGGCACAAAGTCCAGCCCAAAGGCTTCGGCTACTACGCGCAGGCCAAGTGCGGCATCGGCTGCGCCGCAGGTTACATGGGCGGCTCCTTCTTTGTGCGAGCGTACGGTGCGTCCGTAGCCGGGTACTGCGCTGACCGGGGTGCCTGTCTTGCGCAGATGATCATCCAGAAGTTTGCGCAGGGCCGCGCCTTCTTCGCGGTTGATGAATCTGATTGCCGGGTTTGCCAGATCCGCAGCTTCGTGGAGTCCGAACGGGTTGCCACGGGCGGTCATGATCCCTTCTTCCATGAAGGAAAATCCGATTATTCTACAAGGCATGCCTGACATGGAATCACGCACGGCTGTCACGTTGGCTTCGGTACCGGAATGTGTGCTGCTGTGAAAATGGGTGGCTGCCACATGCGCTTCGCCTGAGGCCAGCGCGGTCAGGGCCTTGCGGCTGGAGGCGAAAAGCCGGTGAATACGGCCGGACGGCAGCAGACGCTCAATATGGGCTGCAAGAAGCTCCAGTGCGGGATCGCAGCCCATGAGCAGCAAGGCGTTGTTCAGTTCGTCCGGAGTAGATAGCAGGCGGGCGCTTTTGCCTGTGTTGTCCAGAAGGCCGTCAGCCGGGCGCAGGGTCATGGAGAGTTCCGCACTTCCGTCAAGCGGTATGCCGACCAGTCTGTCGCGCACCATTCCAAGGGCCAGCCGTGTGCCGTCACTGTGGCTGGAATCTGGCTCGCGGCCGGAAGTGGTGCCAAGCAGGTGTACTGGTGCGCTTGTGCCGCAATCGGGTAGCATGAACAAATCTTCCACCTTGCAGCCGAAAACCTGGGCCAGACGCAGGGCAAGGGCGGTGTTTGGCAGGTAGCGGCCTGATTCCATATCGTACACGGCCTGACGGCGTACCTGTATCTGGCGCGCCAGATCGTCCTGCGACCAGCCGCGCTGTTTGCGGTACTGCTTGATTTTGCAGACTATTTCCTGTTCCTGTTTGCCCATGCGGATTCCAGATTCAAAGTTAAAAGCGCTTGACTTCGCAACTTAGCATGGGCAGTATCTGAGTGCAATGACGTTTTTAAACGTCAAAACTTACTTGAAATGTCACAAGAAACCGGAGGGCTTATGAAGATATTTAAACGTTCAGGCTTTATGCACGGTTTGATTCTGGCTGTATTTTGTCTGGTTAGCATGTCGCCTGATTACGTTGCGCATGCTGCCGAGCCTGAAATAGTTGTTTTTGCCGCTGCCTCAACCACCAATGCCGTTACGGAAATCGGTAATCTGTACGCAGAAAAGGGCCTTGGCAGCATCAAGTGCTCCTTTGCTTCTTCATCTACCCTTGCCAAGCAGATTGAGCAGGGCGCTCCGGCAGATGTTTTTCTGTCCGCCAATATCAAGTGGATGGATTATCTGGATGAAAAGAGCATGGTCGCCGTAGGCAGCCGCAAGAATATTCTGCGCAACCGCATCGCGCTGATTGTGCCTTCGGCTTCCGGCGTGCAGGCTGTTGAGATAAACAGTGATGCGGATCTTGTCGCCATTCTTGGCAAAGAGGGACGCATGGCAGTTGGCGACCCGGCGCATGTGCCGGTGGGAACCTACGGCAAGCAGGCGCTTGAGACCCTTGGCCTGTGGGACTCCGTCAAGGACAGCATTGCGCCCACCAAGGACGTGCGCGCAGGGCTGGCCATGGTGGAACAGGGCGAGGCTCCGCTCGGGCTTGTGTATTCCAGCGACGTAGCCGCTTCTGACAAGGTTCGCATTATCGGCCTGTTTCCGGAAAGCAGTCACCCTGAAATCATTTACCCGGTGGGGGCTGTTGCCGGTAACAAGACCGAAGCTGCCGGGAAGTTCATTGAGTTTTTGTCCACTCTTGAAGCCAGGGCTATCTTCAAGAAGTACGGCTTTGACGGCATGTAAGCGCTTGAGATTGCCGGAACAGGTTTAAATAGCCCGCCGCGCGTTTGCAGAAAATGCGCGGCGGGCTGCCACAGACGGCAGGTGTGTTATCTGCTTTTAATAATTGCAACCGGGCGCATATCATGGATTTTTTTACTCTGACCACGGCCGAGCTTGAGGCCATCAAGCTCAGCCTGCGCGTATCAACCTGGGCTGTGGCCCTGAGTTTGCCCTGCGGCATTGCCGTGGCCTGGCTGCTCTCGCGGGCGCGTTTTCCGGGGCGGCGTATTCTGGACGGCTTTATTCATTTGCCGCTGGTGCTGCCGCCGGTGGTTATCGGGTATATTTTGCTGATTGCCTTTGGGCGCAACGGTATTTTCGGCGCTTTTCTGTTCCAGTACTTTGGCGTGACTCTAGCCTTCAAGTGGACCGGTGCGGTGCTGGCTGCTGCCGTGATGTCGTTTCCGCTGATGGTGCGGGCCATCCGTCTTTCAATGGACAGCGTTGATCAGGGTGTGGAGGCTGCTGCCCGCACTCTGGGCGCAGGTCCCTTGCGCGTTTTTTTCACCATTACGCTGCCGTTGACCATGCCCGGCATCATCAGCGGCGCTATGATGGCCTTTGCCCGCTGCCTTGGCGAGTTTGGCGCCACCATCATGTTTGTCTCCAATATTCCGGGGCAGACCCAGACTTTGCCGCTGGCCCTGTATACCCTTACACAGGTTCCGGATGGCGAGCAGGGAGCCATGCGCCTTTGTGTGTTTGCCATCATTATTGCCATGAGCGCTCTGGTTTGCTCGGAACTTCTGGCCAAGCGCTACAGCAACTTGCTTAAAGGATAACGGGGGTTCTTATGCAGGTATCGGTCAAACGCAGGCAGGGCAATCTGGAGCTGGATGTGAGTTTTACTGGCGCGCCGTCTGGTATAACGGCCCTGTTTGGCAATTCCGGGGCAGGCAAGACGTCGGTGATAAATATGGTGGCTGGGCTATCCCGTCCGGATCAGGGGCATATCAGCATCGGAGGGCGCTGCCTGTTTGACTCCGGGCGCGGGATTAACCTGCCGCCTGATAAACGGCGCGTGGGGTATGTTTTTCAGGAAGGCAGACTGTTTCCGCATCTTTCAGTGCAATCTAATCTCACCTACGGCATGTATCTGGTGCCGGAAGCGGAACGGAAAATAGCCTTTGATGATGTTGTCGGTCTTTTGGGTATAGAATTGCTGCTAGAGCGCCGCCCAAGGCTTCTTTCCGGCGGGGAAAAACAGCGCGTTGCCATAGGCCGGGCTTTGCTCACATCCCCTCGTGCGCTCCTGATGGACGAGCCGCTGGCCTCGCTGGACGAGGCGCGCAAAAGCGAGCTTTTGCCGTTTATCGCGCGCATAAGCCGGGAGTTTTGCATCCCCATCCTGTACGTTAGCCACGCCATGGACGAAATCCGCAAGCTGACCGATCATGTGGTCTATCTGCATGCGGGCCGGGTTGTGGAAGGCGGCGACTAGGCGCAATTCTTTATCTGTATTTTGCCAGACCAGCGGCCAGTTCACGGGTGCGCCCGGCTATATCGGACTGCCCGCAGATGGCGGAAATCACTGATATTCCCTCAACTCCAGTATCCATAACATCATTCAGGTTGCCGTGGTGGATGCCGCCAATAGCTACGGCAGGCATTGTCTTGATCTGAACCAGATGTCTGAGCCCATCCACGCCGGTTGCCGGGGCCGCGTCCTTTTTGGACATGGTGGGGTAGATTGGGCCGATGCCGAGGTAATCCACGTTTTCGGCTGCCGAGGCCAGTACTTCGCTCTCGTTGGAGGCCGAAAGTCCAAGGATTTTATCCGGGCCAAGCAGTTTGCGCGCAATGGCCGGTGGCAGGTCTTTTTGCCCCACATGCACGCCGTCAGCATTCACCGCCAGAGCGATATCAACATCATTATTGATGATTAGCGGCACGCTGGTGCTGGCCAGAACGTCCATCAGGGCTTTGGCGGCAATGTAGCACTGGCCTTTTTTGTATTCTTCCGCTCTAAGCTGGACGACAGTCACTCCGTTTTCAACGGCAAGGCGGGTGGTGTGGGCCATTCCTTCAATGCCGCCGCACATGCCCGGATCGAGTACAAGGTACAGGGACAGATCAAGTTTTTTATTCATGGCTAATCCTTAACATGCTGATTTAACGGTTCTGGAGGCAACCCCTCACGGCAGATTATCCCTGTAGCGAAAGCGAATCCATCAGGGCGACCGCGAAGGAGCCAAGCCCGGCGTGCCTGCTGGCATCTTGTCCCGCTGTTTTCATCATCTGGCAGGCCGCAGCCACTGCGCCCAGCCGGTCTGTGTTATTGCAGCCCAAAAATGCGGCCACTATGCCGGAAAGCGCGCAGCCCGCACCGGTAATGCGGGTAAGATTGACATGCCCGCCGTGAACGGAAAGGCTCTCGCGCCCGTTGGTGATGAAGTCCACTTCTCCGGTAAGGGCAACGATGGTCTGGTAGCGGATTGCAAGCTCATCAGCCGCGTCATGGGCCGATGATGTCTCGTCCAGACTGTCCGGACCTTTTGCGGACGAACTTTGGCCCGCCAGTGCCAGTATCTCGGAAGCGTTGCCGCGTATGGCCGCAGGGTGATTTTGCAAAAGCTGGTCAGCTACCCCGGCGCGGTAAGCGAGCAGGCCAACGGCAACCGGGTCCAGTACCCATGGCTTCTGGTTCTTGTGGGCAGCTGCCGTTGCCAGCAGCATGCTCTGGGCCGTATTCCGGTGTATGGTGCCGATATTTGCCAGCATCGCATCGGCCATGGCTGCGAATTCTCCAGCCTCCTCCTCAGCCACAATCATGGCAGGCACTGCGCCAACGGCAAGCAGGGCGTTGGCAGTAAAGGCCTGCACCACGTCATTGGTGATGCAGTGCACCACCGGCTTGCGCGAGCGGAGCGCATTGATGAACGGGACCGCTTGCGCGGGCTGGAACGGCACTGGTGAAGGCATCTGGTTGCTCCTTGTAAATACACGATTTTGAACCGGCGTCATGAAGGCCTATATCAAGCCACCGCAAGCGAAGCAATATTCGATAAGCGTGATAATTTGCCATTTTGCAGAAGGTTCCGGATACTGTGTTTACAGCAGGGCGTAAAATCAGGCGGCAGGCAGCCACAACACAGAACTGGTCTGCACTTGGTGGCAGAACGAAATTGCTGCTGTTCCGTATTGCATTGGCAAGAGGCAGCCGGAGAGAAGAGCTGGCTCAAATACTTTACCGCGTTTGCAACCGAAGCACCCGCCATGTGGCTGGACTTATGAGCGGGCCGCTGAAATCTTGCGTACAAGATTCCAGCGGCCCGCTTTGAATGCTTCTTGTTCAGTTTTTTTTCAAGAGCTTGAAGTCTTTGCTCTTGTTTTGCCTGTTTTTGACTTCTCTTTTTTTACATGCCGGAGGCCATCATGGACGGGAGCCACAACGCCAGCTGCGGGAAGGCGATAATCAGGAACAGGCACAGGAACAGGCCTATGATGAATGGCAGGGATGCACGGTACATCAGGCCTATTGGCACGTCTGCAATGCCCTTCATTACGAACAGGTTGATTCCGAACGGCGGCGTGATGCAAGCCATGTTCTTGATCAGGGTCGCGATAATGCCGAACCAGACCAGATCCCAGGAGAAGACCTTGGCAATTGGAACGAAGATCGGCACGCAGATAAGCACCAGCGGAATGGCCGGAATAAAGCAGCCCAGAAAGCATAGTGCCAGAATGATAATACCCATGACCAGCATCGGCGGCAGTACCAGCATCGAGATCTCGTTGGCCAGTACCATAGGGATGCGGCTCAGGGTCATGAAGTAGCCAAGCAGGTTTGCTCCTGCCATCAGGGCAAAGCACATGGAGGTGAACTTCGCGGATTCGGTTAGCGTTGCGCTCAGTTTTGCGAAATTCATGCGCTTAAGGCAAACAGCCAGCAGCAGCATGCCGAAAACGCCTACCCCGCCGCCCTCGGTGGCAGTGAAGATGCCGCCGTAAATCCCACCGATGACCACAATGAAGATGATTAGAATGGGAGTGGCCAGCCGCAGGGAGACAATCGCTTCCGTACGCGGCACCTTTGCCGAAACCGGGGCGATTGCCGGATTTATGCGTGTCCACAACCAGATAATGAGCAGGAAGCAGAACATGCATAGCAGACCGGGAATCACCCCGGCTATGAACAGCGCGCCGATGGACTGCTCGGCAAGCACGCCGTACAGGATCAGCGTTGTGCTGGGCGGAATCAGGCTGCCGATGGTGCCGGAACAGGCCAGACACCCGACGGCAAGTTCGTCTTTATAACCGCTTTTGCGCATTTCCGGCAGGGCAATGGCAGACATGGCAACGCTACCGGCCAGCGAATCGCCCACAACCGCTCCAAAGGCGGTACAGGCGCATACGCTGCCGGAAGCCAGCCCGCCGCGCCAGTGCCCCATCCAGCTGCGGGCCGCCCGGTACAGATCCTGGCCGAACTGCCCATGGAAGCAAACATAGCCCATGAGCAGAAAGAACATCAGCGGCGACCAGTCGTAACTGGCCACGGTGTTGTACCAGAATTTGCCCAGCATATCATAGGCGGCGTCATAGCTGCGCATGTTGGCAATAAAGACAAACGCCGAGGCCATCAGGGCATAGGCTACAGGCATGCCTGAAAAGAACAGGAACAGCATGAAGACTATGCCAATTACGCCAAGCGTTACGGCGGTCATTCCGGGAATACGGGTGGTTGCAAACCAGGCAAAGGCCAGTGTGCTGAGCGCGGCTATGCCTAGTACCAGCAAGAGTACCTTTTGCCCGCCTTCTTCTCCCACTGACTGGGCCGAGGCCATAACGTCGTGCAGCAGGGTGAAAAAGAGCAGGATCAGGCCAATGGCCGCAAAGTAAATGAACGGCGTAATTGAAACGTTAAGGACCGGGGAATAAAGCGTGCATTTTCCCGCATATTTCAGCATGGCCAGTATACACAGGCCTACAATAACCAGCGACCAGATGTTTGTGATTAGCTCCAGCTGGTGCTGCCGGCGTGCGGAAAGCCTGCCGGTTATGATGTCCATGGTGATATGCCCCCCGGTCCACTGCGTATAGGCCACGGAGGAAAAGAAGACTAGCACCATGAAGAACTCGGTCAGTTCGATGGTTCCGCTTAACGGGGTATCCAGAAAATAGCGCAGGAAAACGTCAATAAAGGTAACGGCCACCATGACCAGGAAAAACATCATGCCCGCGCAACTGAACCATTTGCAGACTGGCTTCAGTTTTTTCAGCAATGTTGTGACCGCGCGGATGGCCGCAAAGGATTCCCGTTCGGAATCCTGGCTGGCGGCAGGTGCTGATAGATTCATAACTCCTCCAGGAATAAAACGCTGTGATGCGTGGCGATGAGCGGGCGCGCGCTATTTAGCCACCAGTGAAGCTGCTTTGGAGTCCGCCCAGGGGGTCATGTAGATCTTTTCAAGCTCACGGTATTTTTGCAGAATCGCTTCTGCCGGTAGCCCTTTGGACTTGGAGAACTTTATCCAGCCGTCGTAGGTTTCGGCAACCATGGTTTCAGCCCTGGCGTAGTCAGCCGGATCAAGCATGTACAGATTACCTTTTTGTTCCGTAATCCACTTCTGCAGGCCGTTGAACTGCATGCTTTCCCAGAACTGCTTGAAAACCGGGGGAGCAAAATCGCGGGAAACATCTTCAACCACTTTCTGCAAGTCCGCAGGCAGGCGGTCAAAACTGTCCGGGTTCATGACGCAGTAGAAAACGCTGCCGCCAATGTTAATCAGGGTAACGTGCTTGATTACGTCGCCGAGTTTGCGTGAAATAAGGGTGTCACCGTCGATTACCGCGCCGTCGATGATGCCTTTTTCAAGCGACATGTACATGTCCGGCATGGTCACGCCAACAACGGTAGCGCCCAGCGCCTTTACTCTTTCCACGCGGATGCCGCCGCCGGGTACGCCTATTTTCAGACCCTTCAGGTCATCAAGAGTGCGCACGGGCTTGTCGCGCGTTCCGATAATCATGCCCATGCTGTGCCCTTCAAGAAACAGAAGCTTGGTGCCCTCCACGTCGCGCATGGCTTCTTGCGGGAACGCCTTGTGCAGATCCTGCACCAGAGCGGCTGCGTCAACGGTGCAGTTGGCGGGGGAGGTCAGGTTGATGATTTGTTCGTGGAAGGGAAAACGCCCGAGGCCGCCGCCGGTGAAGGTGGCTTCGCCAAGGTCCGCTATGCCGGTCCGCACCGATTCCACTACTTCAGCCTGTTTGCTGATGGCCTGGGCGAAGTATGGTTCGATCTGGATGCGTCCCTCGCTACGCTTGTTGATTTCGTCGGCCCATGGTTTGATGGCCATGGTCCAGCGGTTGTGTACCGGGGCAATTGAAAGGTTCAGCGACAGGACATATTCGGCGGCCAGAGCCTGAGTCGAACAAAGCAGCAGGGCCATAAGCACCAGCAGCAGACGTATTGATAATTTTTTCATGTTCTCCTCGCTAGTTTTAACCATGAAAACTGGCATGGCTAAAATGTTTTATATAATAAGCAGCAGTATAAACAGTAGTATTGTCTCTTTTATACGCGCAGACGTTGTTTTGTTAAAGGCATGTTGTGCTGCCTCAGGTCGTCTGCAACCGGTCTTTCAGGGCAAATCAACTTTTTGAAACATTTCACCTTGAACGCTTTGCGGGTATTTATCTTCAAACAGGCATCCATCTGAAATGTGAATTACCTTGAAGTTGATTTGCCCTGCCTTTTTATACCAGCGTATATAAAGGGAACTCAAAAGACACGGCCTCAGCCGGGCAGCTGATGCGGCAATTGCCGCAGTGCCAGCACTCGTGTTTGTATTTTTCAATTATATCTGGTGTTTTTTTGTTTTTTTTGTCCAGTTCCAAAATATATGCCGGGCAATCGCGGACACATTTTCCGCAACGAATGCATTTTTTTTCATCAAATACCGGTGGCATCTTTTTCTCCTTGAATAAATCCGTCCGCTTGCGGACTCCATTTGCTGGCTTTACAGCAACAACCGGTTGTGCGGGCCGAACGGAAAAGTTAACGGGATAATCTAAGCCCCTGCTACTCGGCCCAAGCGCAAACCGCCTGCCCATTTTCCTGTCTGATTGACAGCGCTCTGGCCTGATTCGGGTCCAGTTCAGGATAATCGGCCAGCATGTACATGCCACGTCCGCTTTCTTTGCGTTGCAGGCAGGATTGCAGATGGAGACGACACAGAACCAGCAGGTCAAAGGCTTCGTGCAGGCGCATCAGTTCATGCAGGTTGTCGGCCTTGACCTTGTTGCGGTATGAGTCGATCAAATCCAGTTTTTCCAGTGCCAGAGCCATGCCGGGCATGTTGCGCCGGTATTTGGCGTAATAGTCCATCACCTGACGAATCGGGTTTTCAAATTCGTGCCAGCCAAGGGCCTGTTTGGAGTCGTTGGCCAAAGGTGAAAGCAGACGCGCTTTTTCCGTCAGGGCGGCGGATTCGTCCAGTTCGCCCATGGCGTAGCTGGCTGCGGCCTCAACAGCGTGTCCGGCCGCAACATATCCACCGCACATTGCGCCGGAGAAGCTGGTAAAGTTGCATCCTGCAAACAGGCCCTTGACCGTAGTTTCCATGCGCTCGTCCGCAAGCAGCATGCCGGAAAGACTCAGTTCGCCTACTTCAACTTCCAGCGGATATTTGCTGAATTCGATTCCACGAGCCGCGCAGTAGTCAAGGTAAGTTTCCTTGTCGGCCGGCATCAGTACATATTGCAGGTGGTGCGCGTCTTCCGGGCTGAAGTGACGCATATCCATGTAGAATGGCGGCCCGTTGCCTTCCACCAGTTCCTGCTGGGTGCCCATAACCTGATTGCGGCGTTTGCCGTTTTCCATCATGGGGTCGTATTTGCCCATGAAGCGCTCGCCAAGGGCGTTCAGTTCGTGTCCACCCATGTTGTTGATGCCGTTCATGCCGGGTGCGCCCCAGCCTTTGGGCAGCATGGTGGCTCGTCCTGAAATATCCATGTTAATCAGGGTGGCGCCGATGGCATAGGGCAGTGTGAAGTAGCTGCCGGTGGTGAAAGGCGTAAACCAGCAGTTGAAAGGGTTGCCGGTGGAGTTGTTTGTTACTCTCTGGCAATGCCAGCCAAGGCTGTTGATGCCAGTTTTGCACAAGATGACGCAAACTTCGCCGGTCAGGATGTTAAAGCCGGTGCAACCGTTGAATTTACCGTCCTTGGCCAGAAAAGAGGTGAACTGGATATCGTCCAGCACGTTAACGTTAAGTGAGCGGACTTTTTTGGCCAGATTGCGTTTGATGCTGCGACCGTTGACGATGTGCAGCCACCAGGCCCCCGGTTGTCCGAAGCCGATGGAGCGGTAACGCCCGCCACGGCCATCCGGCTTGAACTCTGTTCCCACCTCGTCCAGCACTGCCAGGCACGGCGCAAAGGCATCGTACCACTGTGAGAGCTGCTCGCGCTTGTAGCCGAAGGCAGACTTCATATAGAAGTTAATGAATGTTTCCTTGTCATCGTGGGGCTCATCCGTGCCGAGAGCGGCCATAAAGTGGTCGTTGCCGCCACCAAGCGAACCGGATCCCTCCAGAGTTCCTTTGCCGACCAAAAGCACATCGGCACCCATTTCGGCGGCTTTCAGCGCGGCCCCTACACCGGAGGCCCCGGTGCCCATGATCAGCACGTCTACTTCATAGACAGTGCCCCATTCTTTTTTGCTTACACGCATGTCTCCTCCTTGTTTGATTCCGGCCCGGATGTGGGAAAAAACGGCAAGAACGCTGGATAGCCAGACGGGTCATCCCGTGCGGGCATTGCGACCATGCGCCGTACACATTGTCGAGCTTGTTACTTTATTAACAAGGCAAGATGCATGCCATTAATTGGTATCGAGCTTTTCCAGTAAAATCAAGCAAGTGTCTATTGTTATTGTTTGTTTCACTTGTATTTGATCAGAATATTGGATATTATTCAGATAATATTCTGATAATGCTGATGGATTTTGGCTGTAAAAAATATGCAAAAGCCGGAGTTATTCGCCATGCCGAAAAAGATAGTTATTTTTAGCACAATACCTCGTGACCACGATGTCTCTGATGAGCTTGACCGGCGCAGCAAGTGGAAGCCACTGGTGGAATTGATTCGGATTCAGGATTTTCCGGTTGCCAGATTGTATTGTTTCATCAATCCGTCACACATCAAGCATATCGAACTGTTGTATAACGACCTGAAACAGGCGGCCAGCGGCACAGAAATCATCTTTGTGCCGGTGACAATGGAAAGCGATTTTTCGAGTGAGCGAATCAAGGAAGCGTACACCTTCTTCAGCGATTATTTTGATAATTTCATCTTTGATACAGCTAGGGAGGATTATTACTTCCACTTTTCGCCGGGCAACAAGTTCTCGCACGCCTTTATGCTGACAATGCTGATAAACATCAGGAACATTCCCTGTAAAATAGTCCACTTGCGCTCTAACGATCCGGAGCACTCCGGTAAATATCATGCGGAGCTTTACGAGTGTAAGATTAATCGCTGGGTTTCTGAAATCGGCAAACTGGAAAGAGATAACAGTGATTCGCTCGAACTGCTCAAGTCATCAATTAAAACCCGCAACCCGGCTTTTAATACGCTTATCGAGAATATCGAACACGTTGCCCGGCATTCGGCCGCGCCAATCTTGTTCTCTGGGCCAACCGGCTCGGGAAAGTCGCAGCTGGCCAAACGCATTTATGAGTTGCGCGTGCGCAGGGGCATGGTTTCCGGGCCGTTTGTGAGCATAAACTGCGCTACTGTCCGTGGCGACAACGCCATGTCCACCCTGTTCGGCCACGTCAAGGGCTCGTTCACCGGCGCTCAGGCGTCGCGCAAAGGCCTGTTGCGCACGGCGCACGAGGGTATTTTGTTTCTCGACGAAGTGGGGGAGCTGAGTCTGGACATGCAGGACATGATGCTCAAAGCCATAGAAGAGAAATGCTTTATCCCATTCGGCGCGGACGAGGAGGTGAGCAGCAGTTTTCAACTTATTTGCGCCAGTAACCGCGACCTGCGTGAGGAAATGCGCCGCGGGCGTTTTCGGCTGGATTTGCTCGCCCGCATCAATTTGTGGCATTTTCGCCTGCCTGCCTTGCGAGAGCGCCCGGAAGACATCGAGCCGAATATCGACTTCGAGCTGCGTCGCCTGACCGCAGAAAAGGGGCTGTTTGCCGACTTTCTGCCATCTGCCAGAAAAAAATATCTGGATTTTGCCGTTTCCAAAGATGCCGTCTGGCCGGGCAACTTCAGATCGCTGGCCGGTTCTGTGGAGCGTATGCTCACATATTCGTTTCAAGGAGTTATTGACGACGCCGTGGTTGAAAGGGAGACGGCAATGCTGCGCAGGGCCTGGCGTGAAGATGAGGAAAAGGGAAGTCCGGCTTTTCCCTTGCTCGCACGCCTTAAAGATGAGCATGGCATAGAACTGGCCGACAGCATGGACCTTTTTGATAAAATACAGCTGGAGCAGGTGCTCGAGATATGCCGGGACAGTGGCACACGCTCTTTGGCCGGACGCAGGCTTTTCGCCATATCAAGGGCCAAAAAGAAGAGTAACGACGATACCGCACGTTTGAACAAGTATCTGAAATCTTATGGTCTGGACTGGGATTTGGTGCAGGCCCTGCGCTAGAAAATTTTTAGCGCCTTCCTGGCCAGTCTGGAAGAGGGGCTTGCTTGAGTGGGTGATTGTTTTTTGGGGATTCTGGATAAAAGGACAAAAGGAAAGGCAGGGTGCTGGCACCCGCCTTTAAGTTTGGCAGGTGAGGGAGATATGGTTGTACAAGTACAACTATCGGTTGCCGCATCTTTTCATGAAATCCGCAACCGATACTAACGCATCTGTAATAGATTGTATAAGTACAACTAGTTTATTAAAAAGAAAAGACCGCTGAAAATCAGCGGTCTGTCTCTATTCCCAAGCTTTGCAGCTTATCGTCTTTATGGTGCCGAAGGGGAGACTCGAATTATAGGCTTATCTATGTTGAATTGCAGGTGATACAGGATGGAGACAAGGGCGCTTGCCCCCTAACTTGCCCCCAAAATAATTTTTAATGCGAGTTTGAGTCTTGAAATCATTGAATTTTTGTTCACCGACGTTCAAAGCCGTTTTACACCGTTCGGCAAAATGAGTCCAGCCTGAAAGTTCGGGTCTCTTACGGAGCCTTGAACTGTCTCCATCCGATACCAACAAATATACCCGCAATTTTCGGCGGTCAAAATATTCGTTTGCGCCGAAATTTGCCTTTGCGGTGTTTGTGTGTCATATTCTATGCAAAAGGTGCGTAGAATATGCAATATATCCACGAAAGGCTTGAATGGCCTCGTTTTGAATGGAATCTTGAACGCCTTGCCGGGCTGTTGGCAACGGTGCGCCACAAACAAGGCCTGCTGCTGGGCCGGATGGGCGCGCTCGGTTTTGCCGTTCAGGCGGAGGCGGGCCTGGAAACGCTGACCGAAGACGTGGTGAAATCCAGCGCCATTGAAGGAGAACGGCTTGACTCCACGTTGGTCCGTTCCTCTCTGGCTCGGCGGTTGGGCATTGATATCGGTGGGACAGCCCTGGTTAACCGGCACATTGACGGCATTGTTGAAATGATGCTGGATGCGACGCAACGCTATGCCGAGCCGTTGAGCGAAGGGCGCCTTATCGGCTGGCATGCGGCTCTTTTCCCGACAGGGTTCAGCGGTTCGCGCAAGATAACCGTCGGAGCCTGGCGTACCCCGGAAGCAGGGGCCATGCAGGTTGTTTCCGGGTATGTGGGCCGCGAGATGATTCATTTTGAAGCGCCGTCCGCGGAACGCCTGGAACGCGAAATGGACGCATTTCTGGAATGGTTCAATACGCCGCTTGAGTTTGATCCTGTCTTGAAAGCCGGGATCGCCCACCTCTGGTTCGTGACGATCCACCCGTTTGAGGACGGGAACGGGCGCATAGCCCGCGCCATTGCCGACTGCGCCCTTGCCCGCGCGGATAACAGCCCGCAACGGTTTTACAGCATGTCCGGGCGCATCGAACAGGACCGCAAGGAGTATTACGCAATCCTTGAAAGCACCCAGAAAGGCGGGTTGGACATCACTGCCTGGTTGGAGTGGTTTTTGACTTGTCTCGGACGCGCCATTGACGGCGCTGAAGAGACGCTCGCCGCCGTTCTGCGCAAGGCTCGTGTCTGGAATCATGCGAACCAGTTCCCCTTGAACGAGCGGCAGCGTCTCGTCCTGGCCAGGCTGTTGGACAACTTTTCTGGCAAACTCACCAGCAGCAAGTACGCGAAACTTGCGAAAATTTCCCAGGACACTGCCATCCGCGACATCAAAGAGTTGGTGGCCAACGGGATCCTTAAACAGAGTGGAGGCGGCGGCCGCAGTACGGCATACGAGATTGTGGTGTTATAAAGATTTCGGGGTTGCTCTGAATATGTGGAAACTGCATACTCCAAGATGAGTCTCAGTGCTTTTCATCCGAACTGATGCGGGATATGCAGAGACGCAAAGTTCAATTCCGGGAAATAAACTCCACCTCTTCGTAGCGGTGGAGTTACCCGATTCAGTCCGCCAGCTTTTTTTATAGCAAAAGGGACCGCCAGGCATGACCGCTGCTGTATGCGTTAATGCTCAGGTCTGATCAGCGCGAGCCACTGCCAGATTGACGTAGTTCTTTTTTGTCTATATTAATTTAAAATATTAAATTAGCCAAAGGTGTCTTATATGTATATCAAGCGCCACCTTGAAAAGACGCTGGCCAAAGCTGAAGCCATGTTTGGCGCCGTGCTGGTGGCCGGCTCCCGTCAAGTCGGCAAGACCACGCTGCTCCGGAACGTCAAACCCGATTTGCCGTATATCACGCTCGACGATCCCATCATGCTTACCTCGGCCCGGACCGAGCCGGGGACTTTTTTCAAGGCATCGCCACCGCCTCTGGTGCTGGATGAAATCCAGTACGCACCGGAACTGTTTCCACAGATCAAAATGCTCATCGATACAAAGGGGCAAAAAGGGCAGTTTTTTCTCAGCGGTTCACAGCAATACCAGATGATGAAAAATGTCAGCGAATCGCTGGTTGGGCGCATTGGTATTTTGAACCTGTACGGCCTGTCGCTCAGGGAGCTTGGCGGCATTGACTGCGACCTGCCCTTCGTGCCGGATAGTGACTACCTTGATGAGCGGAAGAAAAGCCTGGCGCCTCTTGAGTACAACGCTGTCTGGGCACTCATTCATCGCGGCTCCATGCCCGCCATGGTTACCGGTAACGATATGGACTGGCAGCTCTTTCACGCCGCGTATGTCAGAACCTATCTGGAGCGTGACGTTCGGGATCTGGCGCAGGTGGGAGATGAAGTCAAGTTCCTGAAATTCATGACAGCCGCCGCAGCCATGACCGGACAATTGTTGAACCATTCTTCGCTCGCCAGGGACGCTGGAGTGAGCCAACCCACGGCTGAACGTTGGCTGTCGGTTCTTTGCGCGTCCAATCTCGTCTATCTCCTTCAGCCCTATCACAACAACGTCATAAAGCGCGCTGTGAAAACCCCCAAGATTTACTTCCTCGATACCGGCCTTGCCGCGTATCTCACCCGCTGGAGTAGTCCGGAGGTATTGGCGAATGGCGCCATGGCCGGGGCGTTCTTTGAAACATTCGTTCTGGCCGAAATTCTCAAAAGCTACGCTAACAGGGGGATCCTTGATCCTCCGCTGTATTTCTATCGCGACAAGGAGCAAAACGAAATTGATCTTCTGATCAACCGCGACCAGACGCTGTACCCCCTTGAGATCAAGAAATACGCCGATCCACAAGCTGCGGACGTCAAAGCCTTTGGGGTCCTGGACAGAATTTCCGGCGTCAAAAGAGGGCCGGGCGGGCTCATCTGCCTGTATGACCGGGTTCTTCCTCTTGCTGGCGAGGATATGGTCATTCCTCTGACCTATGTATAGGGGGAGATCTTGCAGGGCATGAGCGATTGCTGGAAAATTCAATCCCGAACGGAAACTTCCGTGAGCATGTGACTTGTCGCCTGTTTTGAGAGGATATATGGAATGTAAAAAATTACTTTCTGGTAAAATAGAGAAATATCTACCGCTGGATGTGTTCAGTGAAAATGTGGAAAACATAGTGGAAACGCTTGCCGAAAACAGCCCCATCGGGCTCACGGAGAATGGCGCGGTGGCAGCCGTTGTAATAGGCTATGCTGATTATTATGCCATGAATGAAACGTTAGCCATGCTGCGATTGCTGGCTATGAGCCAGGAAGATGTCGCCAAAAGCAGAATTGTTCCCGCGGAAGAAACATTTGCGCAAACGCGTTTGATGATTAATGAAACGCACGGCAAGAAATAGTTTACGGCGCGTCATGCTTTTGGGGCCTCCATTCTTCTGCAGGATGGAGGCCCGTCTTTTATTCCGGAACGCTGATAGTAGCCCCGGCATTTTTTAGAAACTTTCGAACTTCCACTACATCCCAGAAAGAGGAACGGCCAATTTTTATCTGCCGGGGAAACGATTCTTCGGCAATCATTTGATAGAGTTGCGCTTTACTGACCGGAAAGTGCATGAGGACCTGGTCGACTCTCATCAACCCCTCCATGGGCATCGGCTGGGCGGTATTGTACTTTTGTGACGCATCAATTTGGGCCGGTGATAAAGTTTTCATGAGATTACTCCAGAATAATACTTGGCTAAAGGTTTTGAAAGAGGTGGACATAAAAGCCTTTCGAGTCCCCGCGATCAAACTCACGCACTCGGGGAGTAATTCTATCACGACAACTGTCTTGTTTCCTTAAAAGATTCCAGCCTCAGCCCTGCAGAAGGATGGAAGCCTTCTTATTCCGGAACGTTGATGGTCGCTCCGGCATTTTTCAGAAATTTCCGCACTTCCACCGCATCCCAAAATGCGGAGCGCCCGAGCTTTATCTGCGGCGGGAATCTGCCTTCAGCGATTTCCTTGTACAGAGTCGTTTTGCCGACCGGGTAAAACGTCAGCACCTGCTCAAGACGCATAAGGCCTTCCATTGGCATCTGGGGGAAGTTTTGGGGCTTGGGCAGTTGATTTGTCCGTGATGTTTGCAAGTTATTCATGAAATCTCCTGGGTAAAAATTGTACTCTACCCAGTGCGGCCGGGAGGTAGGCTTAAGCAAATCGGGGTCGAAAGTTTTTAATCTTTTATAAAAATTTTGCCTTTGGAAGTTTACTTCTTCCAATTTCCTAAGAGTTGGAAGTGCGAGTGCTATTTTTGTTAAAGTTCGCCAGGTTAATTCGAAGTTTTTGACAAGAGCCAACATATTATCTTTTTTCGTAAAAATAATCATTAATGGGATAATATTATGGCTCTTAACATTGAAATGCCAAAAGATATCAGGATACGTATCGCCTCCAAGGCCAAAGCCCGGCGGCTTTTCCTGAATATCTCCCAAAAGGAGCTTGCTGACCGGAGCGGAGTCAGTCTTGGTTCTATTAAGCGTTTTGAATCAAACGGACAGATATCTCTGTCTTCGCTCCTTGAACTCGCCTTCACGTCCTACGGCCAGTGAGTTACTGCATGCTTCCCACAGGCTACCGGCTTTGGATTATGAAAACCTCATCCGTCTGACCAAGGCGCTGACGCGTGATATCCGCGAAGTGAACAAAATGGTGCGTCTCATGGTTTTCAACGTCATAGCCGGCAACCGGGATGACGACGCCAAAAACTTTTCCTTCCTTCTTGATGCGGAAGGAATGTGGAAAATGGCGCCTGCCTATGACCTCACGCCGTCTTTCGGGTTCGGTGACGAGCACTCTGCCATGGTAAACGGAAAGGGTAAGGAGATTGAGGGTAATGATCTTCTGGCGGCGGCTTCTGTGGCGGATGTGAGCGCCGTAGCCGTGAGAGAAATGATCGAGCAGACGAGGCGGTATTTGCAGGGTTCCAACGTTTGACTGAAGGGATCAGGGGCGGGAGACGTTTTTGACTATAGACTCCAGTGTATTGGAGAGAACAGTTCAATCCTGGGGGACGAGTCAGGTCTGACTTTGTAACATATTTATTTTATTGTGCTATATTTAAAGAGGAAACTGGAAATACCCACAAAACCGCCCACAACAGTTTATCGGAAATATACAAAAAATATTGCAATTATTTCAGATAAATAAAGATAAAAATGATCCCGAACATCGGCACCGAACTGTCGTTTTCGGGATTTTCATGTTTTTTGCTCCGGGATATTTGTTGAAAAATAGCTGAACAAATGAAAAGTGTTTTGGAAAGAAAAACAAAAAATATTGCCGATAAGGTTCTGGAAAATATAAATATATTCACGCCTTATGCAAGCGTTTTGGAAAATGATGTAACTGATTGTTAGGCGAAGATGAATACTGACCTTGCCTTATTCGGTAGGGTGGTCCAGCTGGCTTATGTGTAGACGAATAGGCTGAGGGGCGGCAGGCCTTTTACCCTTGTGCGGTATGAATTTTATTATCTGCAGGAAAGTGTTTCTCCTGAAAAATAGCCTTATCTTTAGTTGCTATTTTATAATGCTCGCAATAACCTGACCTTTAATTTCGGCATTCAGTGGAGTACTTCATTTATTACCGAACCCTTTTGTATTTTTGACATTTTTCTGATTAAAACACTTGGAGGGAAGTGGAACGTGGATAGTGCGCTCGCAGTGTTTTTTTTCGTGTGCTTTGTCTGGAGTGTCGTCGGGTTAATATGGCCAAAGGCTTTACACTTTGCCCATCCTTCAAAAAAGAAACGTCTCCATGCCTTCTTTTTTCCCTTGGTTTGTGCGCTTGCTGCTGCCAGTATTGCCGTTGCGTTGCAGCCCAAAGACGGCCAAGAAGGCGGCTGGCCCGTTGCCGCCATATTATGTGCTCTAGCCATTTTCTATGGTACACGGCTGGTGCGCGAGGGTACTCAAAAGAAGGCACCAAAAGGTACTGCTCCGACAAAGGTTGTGGCTCCACGAACGTATGTTCCTAACTCTGAGCCCGAGACTGAACCATCCGACTCCGGTTTCCGCATCACGATTTCTACTTCTACCTCCTATGGCTATGGAGATGACTCATCCAGCCGTCCAAAAGGAAGCCCGGCTGCTTGGTACGGCCCTGGCGAGCCGGTAGAGGTAAAGGGGTTTACCATACCTGGCATGGTGTATGTCGGCGAGAATCTTCCGGATCAGAGCGGATACTATAATGATGCCAGCCTGATCAATCCAAAGCTTAAGGTGGTAAATGCCGAGCCATGGCAGCATGGTGAAGAGATGGGGTATTGGGCCAGCTACAGCAGAATTCCGCCGCAATGCCGTGGGGCGTATCTCAAATGGCTGGCTACTGGACGCTCTGAGCCGGAAGCAAATATCGGGTATGTTTTCCTTTTCTTTTACGGCCTTGAACGCCGCCTCTTCCTTGATGGCAGGAAGCAATGGATTTCTGAGCCTGAGCGGCAATCGATAGTTGGCGAAGTACGTCGTCTTTTTTCCATTTATGGTGCCAACCGTTCCTTTAGAGGGTACGCAAGCAACCTGCTGGCAATGGAGTGGGTCTTATTTCAGTCGCACGAAGAAATGCCCGATTACATCAACCTCACGGATAGCTACTGCTCTGATCCGTTTCAAATGCAGCTAGCGCGAACCGTCGCAGCCAAGGCTCCGTTGTCTCCTGCGATGGCAATTCAGTGGTTGACGCTTCATCCTGAATTCGGGTTACGGACGCCAGCACGCCGTTGTACAAAGGAGTTTAAGGAGCTTTTTGCGCAGAGATACACGGAAAAATACGGCGAAGGTATTGTGGTTCCTCCAAACAAGAAAACGCTGTCCATTTCCTATCATGCCGCAAGCCCATCCCTGCGTGGGATGCGTCTTGACTTTACCGAGCTGCCTGATCCTTTCATGCTGACCGCTCCTTTAAAAAAGGTCCATGCGATTGCGGAAACCTGTACAGATGAACTTGATGCCTACAGTCGGTATCTCGGGCGTAAAGGAAGTGAGCGCGAATCTTTGGCAGCCTTGGCGTTGCTGCCGAAAGACTTGGTGCCCAATGCTCCGGCAGCGGCAAAAATGAAAGATTCTCTAAATACTGTTGCCGGCACCAGGCCAGGTTTACTTGAAACAGTAAAGCTTTATGAAATTCTCGGCGAAGAGCCGCCTGCGCAGCTTGGTAAAAAAGATGCTGAGAATTTGGCGGCGTTCGTTGAAAAACTCGGCTTCGGGCTGATTCCGGACATTCGTTACTATGGCGTCAGGCCTGAGAGGAACTCCAGCGTTGTTGTCTTTCCGCACGGGCATGGAGTTGACTTCAAACCATCCGGAGAATTCCGGTTGGTGGGTTCAATACTGCGCCTGGGGGCAATGGTCAGCCAGAGCGATGGGAATGTTTCTCCTCATGAAGAGGAAGTGCTGAAGAATCTTATTCTGGATAACAGGCACCTCACGAGGATTGAAAAAGATTCCCTGCTCGCCTATCTGCATTGGAGCCTATATACCCCACAGGGAACAGCCGGCCTGAAACAAAAACTTGCCGATATCGGTGAATCAGAAAAGGCGGTAATCAGCCGTATCCTTATATCCGTTGCCCATGCTGACGGATACATCGATCCCAAGGAAGTAAAACAGCTTGAAAAGCTATACACCTCGCTCGGGTTTGATAAGTCACAGGTGCTAAGTGACATTCATGCTGCGAGCGCAGACGCTCCTGTTACCGTGGCACTCCGGGATCAGGAAGCCACGCACGCCATTCCTCAGTCGGCCGACGCGGCGCCCGCGTTTATGCTGAATGAAGAGCTTATCCGTATCAGGGAGCAGGAGACACGTCAGGTCCGAGATGTTCTTGAAAATATTTTCACAGAGCATGTTGAAGAACCTGCTCCTGTCGAGGTTTCGGAGCAAGCATCACAGCATTCTTCCCCTCTGGAAGGACTTGATGAGGCACATCAGACCTTATTCACTCGCCTTGCTGAGCAAACCCACTGGGAACGGCCTGCAGTCTATGAAATGTGCAAAGAGCTTGGTTTGATGCTCGATGGAGCAATGGAAGTCCTGAACGAGTGGGCCTTTGACACTGTAAACGCTCCATTGATTGATGATGGTGATCCTATCTATTTTGATACCGAACTAGCCAAGGAAATTGTCGATGCATAGAGATACAAGACCGCGCCTTCGCCCAAGGGAACGTGATGCCATCATTCAATCTTTGCGGGCCGGAGTCACCCCACGTACCGGATTGCAGCATATTCAGGTCGGCAGAGCCCGAGAAGTTGAGTCTTTACTCAAGGATATCGAACGCATTGCGGACGGTGGTTCGGCGTTTCGGCTCGTTATCGGTGAGTTCGGCTCCGGAAAAAGTTTTTTTCTTCAACTTATTCGCGCCATCGCCCTAGAGAAGGGGCTTGTCACTTTACATGCAGACCTTGCTCCAGACAGGCGTTTACATGCCACTGGCGGCCAAGCCCGTAACCTGTATGCGGAGCTGCTTCGAAACTGTTCGACCCGGACCAAGCAGGACGGTAATGCGCTAACAAGCGTTGTAGAACGCTTTATCACTGAAGCGCGTAAAGAGGTGGATGTCCGGGGAGGCAACGTCGGCACAGCAATAGAAGAGCGGTTGAGTAGTCTTTCCGAGTTGGTGGGGGGATATGATTTTGCAAAAGTTATCGAAGCCTATTGGCAGGGTCATGAAAGCGGAAACGATCAGCTGAAGGCTGACGCGGTACGCTGGTTGCGCGGCGAGTTCACCACCAAAACGGATGCCCGCAATGCGCTCGGGGTGAGGACTATTGTTGATGATGCAAGTGTATATGATCATTTCAAGCTGTTGAGTCTCTTTGTTCGACAGGCTGGATACGCCGGGCTATTGATCAACCTTGATGAAATGGTGAACCTGTACAAACTTTCCAGCCAGAAGGCCCGCACATCCAATTACGAGCAAATCCTGCGCATGTTGAACGACTGCCTGCAGGGGAGCGCGAAGTACATTGGCTTTTTATTGGGAGGGACGCCCGACTTTCTATTGGATCCACGCAAAGGTCTTTACAGTTACGAGGCGTTGCAATCCCGCTTAGCGGAAAATTCCTTTGCGCGTGCGGCAGGCGTTATTGATTATTCTTCCCCGTCATTGCATTTGGCCAGCCTGACTCCCGAAGAACTGCTTATTCTGCTTCGCAATCTGCGGCATGTTTTCGCATACGGAGATGAAAGCACGTATCTTGTTCCTGATGAGGCCTTAACCTCATTTTTGGCTCATTGCTCACAGCGGATCGGTGACGCGTATTTTCGGACGCCACGCAATACGATCAAGGCATTCGTCGATCTATTGTCTGTCTTGGAACAAGGGGCCGGCGTTCAATGGAATCAACTGATCAGCCAGGTGCATGTGGATACCGAAGGTAACACGGACATGCCAGATGTCCCCATTCTTTGTGACGAGGATGATGGAGCTGATGACTCTTTAGCTACTTTCAGGCTGTAAGAATGGGCGCGTCTTCCAGGAGTGGCGAGAGCCGCGGGTTCGGCCTTTTGCATGAAAAAGTGCAGCGATGGATTTGGGCGCAAAAGTGGACGGACCTGCGGGATATTCAGGAGCGCGCGATTTGTCCGGTGCTGGCAGCTGATAAGGATATTATCATTAGTGCCGCCACGGCCGCCGGAAAAACAGAAGCAGCTTTCTTGCCCGCCTGCTCCAGTCTGGCGCATGCTCCGACCGAAAGTATCGGCATCTTGTACATCAGCCCTCTCAAGGCTCTGATCAACGATCAGTACCGGAGACTGCTTGGACTGTGCGACGTTTTGGAGCTCCCGCTGACGCCTTGGCATGGAGATGTGCTTCAATCCGCAAAACACAAACAGTTTCGCAATCCGCGGGGTGTTGTACTGATCACGCCTGAATCACTGGAGTCGCTCCTGCTGAACCGGGGGACCTGGTGCCATACTGCTTTTGCTGACCTGCGGTACGTAATCATTGATGAGTTCCATGCTTTTCTTGGCTCTGAAAGAGGGCGGCAGCTTCAGTCGCTTTTGCACCGGCTGGAGTTTTTGCTTGGTAGAATCGTACCTCGCGTAGCTCTCAGCGCGACTTTGGGAGATATGGAGCAGGTCGCCGAGGCGCTTCGCCCTCGCAAGGTCTTCCCATACGAAATCATATCCTCGACGGCCTCGCAGAGTGACGTGAAGATTCAAGTCCGTGGTTATCGTGAACCGGCCGGCGATGATTGTGATCAGCCGGGAGCGTTTGAGCATGTCACTGAGGATTTATTCCGCCTGTTGCGCGGCAGGTCGCATTTGATCTTCGCCAATAGCCGCAAACAGACTGAAGAAGTGGCGGTGGCTCTCGCCGACAGATGTGCACAGCAAAATGTGCCGAATGAGTTTTTCCCGCACCACGGTAGCTTGTCGAAAGAATTGCGAGAAGGACTGGAAAAACGACTCCAGGAAGACAGATTGCCGACCAGTGCCGCCTGCACTATGACCCTGGAACTCGGCATTGATATCGGACATGTAGATTCCATTGCCCAGGTTACAGCTCCACACTCCGTTTCCAGTCTGCGCCAGCGTCTGGGGCGATCCGGCCGCCGTGGAGAGGCTTCAATACTTCGTATGTTCATTACGGAAAACGAACTGACGGATAAAAGTCATGTAACCGACAGACTGCGTATGGAAACGTTCCAGTGCGTGGCTATGATCAATTTGCTTCTCAAAAAGTGGTGCGAACCTGCGGATGTCGGGCAATACCACTTCTCAACCCTTGTACAGCAAGTTCTGTCCGTTATTGGATATTACGGCGGTGTGCGAGCGGATCAACTCTGGAATTTGCTGTGTGGAACCGGCCCATTTGGCAATGTGGAACAAAAAATATTCGCAGTATTACTAAAAGCCTTGGGCGTTCAGGAATTGCTGACACAAACGCACGACGGCATGCTCGTACTTGGTGTCCGCGGCGAGCGCATGGTTGAGCATTTCGCCTTCTACACCGCCTTCAATACGCCGGAGGAATACCGCTTGGAGCATGAGGGCAAGGCTCTGGGT
Source organism: Desulfovibrio sp. OttesenSCG-928-C06 (assembly GCA_030267065.1). Taxonomy (GTDB): domain Bacteria; phylum Desulfobacterota; class Desulfovibrionia; order Desulfovibrionales; family Desulfovibrionaceae; genus WRHT01. The sequence goes on from JAJDJF010000018.1 coordinate 26,743, forward strand.
TCCATCCCAGTAACCATGCCGCTGGCTGTCGGCCAGCTTATACTGTTTGCGGGAAAACGTTGGGAGGTGCTTCATGTGGCAGAGGAAGAAAAACGCATATCTCTGAAGCCTGCAAAAGGCGGTAGACCGCCCAGGTTTGACGGGCTGGGACAGGTCCTGCACGATGTGATTCGCCAGGAAATGCATGCGCTGTATACGTCAGAATATGAGCCTGTATTTTGTAACAAAGAAGCCCTTTCGTTGTTTGAGGATGGGCGGCGATGCTTTTGGGACTTGAAGTTGGATGCTTCCTCTCTGTTCCAACAAGGCAATACCGTACACATCTTTCCCTGGCTGGGTGATAAGGTTGTCAACACGATTACGATAGTACTGCGCATGGCCGGGCTCAAAGCGGATTCATTCAGCGGAGTTATTGACGTTCGAGACACGGATATCAATGCGTGTATCACAGCAATCCAGTCCGTGATGTCCTCACCTCGGCCCACTGTTTGGGAATTGGCTGAAAGTATACCCAA
>JAJDJF010000019.1 GCA_030267065.1 Desulfovibrio sp. OttesenSCG-928-C06
ATCTTGACCTGGGAGTTTGGTCTCTTTTGCCTGCTGGGTTCTGTGGCGGGGTTGCTGGTTGGCGCCTTGCCGGGTTTTTCTGTGACCATGGGCACGGCCCTGCTTATTTCCATTACTTATGGCTGGCCTGCGCATCTGGCTCTTGCCACGATGCTGGGGGTGTATGTTTCCGGCGTTTATGCGGGCGCGTTTTCGGCCATTCTGATTAACATTCCCGGCGCTCCATCATCGGTTGCCACCAGTCTGGACGGCTTCCCCATGGCGCGCAGGGGCGAGGCGGCCCGCGCCTTGTGGGTGGCGACCTTTCATTCACTGGTGGGGAGTCTGGTCGGGTTCATCGTGCTGGGCTGCGTGGCAGAATATGTGGCACGGGTGGCGCTGAATTTTGCGGCCATCGATTATTTCCTACTGGGGCTGCTGGGGCTTTCTGTGGTGGGTAGTCTAAGCGGCACAAGCATTGCGAAGGGCTGGATTGCCGCTGTGATTGGCCTGTTGCTTAGCCTTGTGGGGCAGGACCCCATTGACGGGGCGCAGCGTTTTACTTTTGGTCAGGCGGGGCTGCTGGATGGCATCGGGATTATTCCGGTAATGATTGGCCTGTTTGGTTTTGCGGAAATTCTTGGACAGATTGGGCAGGGCGGCGCGGAAGGAATTGCGGTTTCGGCCACAACCGGAGCGCGGCGCAGTATTGCTGGTCAGATGCGCTTTATGGGGCTTTCTGTGCGGTCGGCACTGATTGGCGTTGGGGTAGGGGCTTTGCCGGGAGTGGGTGCGCCGGTGGCTTCGCTGCTGGCTTACTCGCAGGCACGCAAGAGCGTCAAAAATCCGGAAAGGCCGTTTGGAACCGGCGCGCCAGAGGGCGTGGTGGCATCGGAAGCCGCCAATAACGGCTGCGTAGGCGGCGCGCTCATCCCCATGCTGACCCTTGCCATACCGGGAGACGCGGTAACGGCGGTGATGCTGGCAGGCTTTACGGTACACGGGCTGCGGCCCGGCCCGATGCTGTTCATGGAATCGCCCGAACTGCTACCGCTGGTGGTCTGCGGCGGGGTGCTGGCCTCGCTGCTGATGTTCGGGCTGGGCGTGACGGTTGTGCCGTTCATGAGCCGCATCGTGCTGATTCCCAAAAGGATTTTGCTGGGCGTGGTGGCGCTGGTGTGCGTTATCGGCGCATACGCGGCCCGTGGAGGCATGTTTGACGTGTGGGTGATGCTGGCCTTCGGCCTTGGCGGTTATGTCATGAAAAAGCGCGGCTACCCGATAGCCCCGGTAGTGCTGGGCCTGGTGCTTGGCAGCATGATGGACGCCAACTTCCGCCGCGCCGTAAACCTGGCCCTCTCCTCCGACAACTTCCTGACAGCCCTGATCGGCCGCCCCAGCAGCATCTGTCTACTGGCACTGCTGGCCCTGTATCTGGTGGGACGGGTGCGGGGAAGGGGCAAGGCAGGCTAAGGTTTTGGTCTTACATACTGTTTTTCGACTAGAAATTCATATGTAGTTGATGGAACAAGCTTTTTATGAACATTGTCTTTCAGCTAACTTTTCCCGTTCATTCACCTTTAGCATTTTGTACAAGCAATCCGGCTGTCTTCGATCTATGGCACACATATTGCTTAACATATACCGCAAGGAACCTACATAAAGCTAACCCGGAGGGAATCATGGGGATGGTAGCAGTACGCGGTGATGGTCTGTTTTTTTCGCGCGGGCAATGCACACATCAGGATGGAGTTTTTGCAATAAACTCTCATGAGGAGTTATTAACAGTACTTAAAGGTAAAAAATTATGGATAGTCGGCCAGTCTTTTTTTATCAGAAAGTCGCTTGTGCATTTGTTCCAATTACTTGCCAGCATGCAGGTTGAAGTCATAGACGAGCATATAGCCCTCAACGAACCCGTTGAATTGAAAAATTTCCTTGCAAAGCTGAGCTTGAACGCCAAAGAAAATGTGCTTTTTTTGGCTGATGAGAATTATATGGCAGCGTACAACCTAATTTCCGGCCTCCATAATTCCGAACTGAAAGTGTTAACTCCTACAGGGTTATTGATGCCTTCTGTGAGAGGAGGGAAGTATGCGAGTGAAAGAGTCACTCTGGATTTTGATGATCTAAAAAGCATTTTAATCGGAAGGTCTATTTGTATATATGCTGACAATCATGAACTGCTGGCCAGCTATATGCGTAAGTTGGAATACCTGAGCGACCTTATCTCAGTTTCATGCATTGCGTCTGAAGAGCCAATTATAATTGATTTAAATGAAAAAAATATAAAATCTTGTAGCATACACGATATAAGAAAATCCAAGTATGATATTGCTATAATCCTAGCCTCAAACTATAAAATGTTTTGTAAAGCATGTGAAAATATAAATAATAACACTCTTACATATGCCTTAATACCAATGCATATATCTGACAAGCTTTCGGGCGTTTGGATGTATGAAAAAAAAGTTGGTGAATTTTTATTTTACGCTGGAGGCTTTGGAAAACAAAAAACGCAGATTTCGGAAAATACTAGTCCTCCAATAGCAATGAAATCAAAATACTTTTACTCAATACAGCAAAATACAATATGCTCACAAAGCGCATGGCAATTTGAGCAACATCAAAACTCACTCTGGATCTTTGGAAGAAGCCATGCAGCAGGTATTGCAATATCGCTGCAAAGAGCTATGGAAAAGCAAGAACGCAGTGGTGAATGTTGCTATGACATCCGTGGATTCGGCATTGGGGGAGGCTCCACTTCTAATGCATACCTACAGCTTATAGCACAAGACCTACGCCCCAATGATATAGTAGTTTACTATGAGGACGCTACTTGTTTGCAAAATAATGATGTTGAGTACATTCGGGGTATGAAATTTCACTGCGAACGACAAGGAGCGCGCTTTGTTGTTGTTTGGCATCCACATTATCTATCTCTGCGCAATCTCACTGGCAATGAAAAATTACTGCTCGCAGCTCACTCAGCAATGAAAGGCACGCTCATCGAGCATGGAGAACAGAAAAAGCATATACAGCTCTCTAATATACTGTCATCATACGGCATTCTCTCTCTGGATACTCATTGCATTTTCGATAGCGCACAAGGTCGATCATCTTTCAAAGTTGGTGAAGCATGCGATAATGCCGGACATCTTCATGGGCCAGCAAATGCTACAATCGCTTCATTCATATGTGAATTCATTCTAAAGACAACGCCTGAATATGAAGATGAGTCTGTTTACGCAGATGCAATATCGGCACAACTACCACGTGTTGCTCATTTTTCACAAAATAGTAGCTCAATTATGGAGTGGCTCGCCAAAACTCCACGTTTTGAAAAAAACAAAGACGAAATAATTGGCGCAATTGTAATGAATTGTAACCCTTTCACGTTGGGACATCAGTATATAATACGAGAAGCAATGCGTAAGGTGGAGAGGCTCTACATATTTGTTGTTGAAGAAGATCGATCTTTTTTTAGTTTTGAAGAAAGGTACGCCATGGTGTGCGAAGGAGTAAAGGAATTTGGCGACAGAGTCAGTGTTGTGCCTAGCGGTCAATTTATTATATCATCATCAACCTTTCCAGACTATTTCAGTAAAGAAACAATTACCTATAAGCCTGACACTAGTACAGATATTTTGATATTTGCTTCAACTATAGCCCCGGCATTAGGCATTAAGGTTCGATTGTTCGGCGATGAGCCATTTTGTGCGGTTACATCTGCATATCATGAGCAGTTGGAAGATCTGCTCCCCAAAGGTGGTATATTACCGATACGGATACCGAGACTGGAGCAAGGCGGCGTAGCAATTAGCGCATCGGCAGTGCGCAATATATTAATGACTAAAAAATTATCCCAACTGGCTAAGCTCGTACCGGCCAGCTCGATGCCGTATCTTATAGGGAAAATTATGCCTAGCGAGTCCGGTTGTGATGTAGAATTAGACAAGTCAGCCTAAATAGCACACTCACTGGATTGTTGAGGTCCAGGCTGAAAACATACCTGTCAATTTCAACGACAAAGCGGCCGAAGTGATATCTGTTTTTCAAAACAATATCACTTCGGCCGAGGTATAACCGTTAAGCATTGCACCCTTATCTCCGCGACGTTGTGCATTACTATCAGACACGGTTCCGGCTTACGATAGGCGCGGGAGACGTGTTCACTTCCAGAGCTTCTCCGATCATAGCTATTTGCTCTATCGACAGAGATTGTTCAGCGTAGAATTTGCTGTCACTACTATATTTTTTGCTCTGATTAGCCTTAAAAAAAGTTAACGCATCACGCATTGTCAGCAAGTAAGGATTTACTTTTAATTCAGAATACCAAGGTATATCACCTTTGGCGTTTATCAGATGTGCAAAGTTCTTTTTTTCAAAATATAATGCTGTGATATCGCCGTTAGCATGATGCAATTTTATGTAGCGTGAATGCTCCGCAGCATACTTGCCTACACGCAACTTTACCGGAATATCACCAGTTAGATATCCCTCAACTCCTGCATAGTCTTCTGCACGATCGTTTTGCACGATCGGCTCATACTTACCGGATTCATGAGAAAAATATTTATGCGAAGAGTTTGATACTGATTCAAGATGCAAGCCCAACAGGTTCAGAATGTTGGTAATATGAATCAGCAGATCTAGAAGCATCCCACCACCAGCGCTTTTGATGGTCAGCCAGTTGCGGTGCTCTATAGTTCCACTTTTCTCGCAGCCTCCCTCAAGTATCTGAGCCTCTACCGCAACAACATCATTTATAGAATGATCATAGCGGCCCTGTTCCATTACAAAGCTCTTATATTGCCTGAGATGCCCATTAGCGCAAAGCAGCGGCAATGCCTTGAAAAAGTAGTAATCGCCAAAATATACCGGCGATGATGCATCGCGCATCAATTTTGCCAGTGTTTCGAGTTCATCACAGTTTATAACCATTGGCTTTTCTACATAGCAGGCTGAGCCATGATGTAAAACATGTCTCAATTGCTGCAAGTGCAGATGATTAGGCGAAAGTATGAAGACAGGACCGACAAGTTTAAAATCATGCCAATCTATATCTGGATAGAGACCCGGATCATAAATATTGAATTTTTTTACGCCAAGCGATGACAGGCATTCTTTGATTTTTAGCTGAAAGACCTCACCTGCACCCAATATGGTGACTTCATCATAAGGTGAGCGCTTCATTTTTATGGCTTCCATCACTTTTTTCGCCTGTTCACATTTTGCAAAGGCAGCTTGCATAACAATTCTGCAAACTTTTATTGGCAAAAGCGCTCACATCGCACATGTGTTTGTCAAGAAAAACGCAGTCATAAACGCCCCCGCCTGCTAATACTATTGCAAGAGCTGCCGCAATATCCCAGATGAATATTTTTCTTTCAGCATAAACATCAATGCGCCCACTCCCAACAAACGAACACATAAGCGCGGCGCTGCCGAGCATACGCACTTTTTTAAAGTATTGAAGCAACGCCATGTGTTGTTTGGTAGAAGAGTCATCAAAATCTGTATTAACAGGAAAGCCAGTTGCCAATGAAGCCTGGTTCAGATTTTGTACTGCTGATGATTGAACCCGTTGGTTGTTCAGATACGCGCCTTCCCCCGGCACTCCTACATACAGCTCGTCACTTGCGAAGCGATAAACCACCCCCAGAAGCGGACGCACACCATCCCAAAGAGCCACAGAGACGCAGCATAAGTCCCGCATCCCTTTGAACAGGTTGTATGAGCCGTCAAGCGGATCGATTATCCAGCGCATCCCCTGCATCGTACTATCATCTGCGGGAGTTTCCTCTGAAAGCACAGGGATACCCGTTGGAGACAGGTGCGCAAGCAGAATCTCTTCTGATTTTTTATCCGCATAAAGTTTGATATCCCGGCCTTCAGCGGAACAAACTTCCACCTCAGAAAGCTGTAGCAAAAAAGAACCGGCGGCTCTGGCTGCACAAATTGCTGTATCTTTAAATTCAGGCAACATGTAAATCCCGCAAAATGTTATTTACAGCCTGCATTTCCATTTCAATACGGCATTTGCCTGTGTATGAGCATGAATGCGGTGTCAAGATTGCGCTCTGGCACTCTCTGAGCGGTCCCGTGTAAGGCTCGTCTTCAAACACGTCCAGCCAGCACCCGCCAAGATGTCCGCTCTGGAGCGCGTCATACAAGGACTTCTCATTAACTTGTCCGCCGCGACCGCAATTCAAAAGTATGCTTCCCGGCTTCATTTTTGCAATTTCTGGCCCGCCCATAATCAGCTGATTACCACTGGCATGCAACGTGACCACATCCGCTTTGCCTAAAGCATCTTCAAAAAACTCATTATCGCATCCGGCAAGAAAGGGATCGTATATCGTAAGCTGCGCTCCAAACGGCAATAAAGCGTTATATACGCTTTTACCAACGCGCCCAAAGCCGACAATCAGAACTGACAGTTCGCTGACTGAACGCCCAAGAATTTTTTGCCACTGACCAGCATGCAAAGCGCTATTTTGTGGAATCAGTTGCCTGCAAAATGCCAGAATAACTGCCAGAGTCATTTCGGTAACAGCACTGGTCGGCGCGTCTGGGGTGTTGGAAACTGCGATATTGAACTTTTTTGCCGCTGCAATATCCACGTTGTCCATGCCAATACCGATTCTGGATATTGCTTTGAGTTTTCCGACATGATGTGAAAGGACTTTTTCAGTCAATGGCTCAAGCCCGGCGAGTAGCCCGTCAGCGCCGGCAAGAAATTCAATTGTTTCTTTTTCATTTAGCTTGCGGCCGAATGGATTCAAGACCACATCAATGCCTTTGTCTGTCAAGGCTTCAATAACCGAAGGCGATGCCTGGCCAAATGAAGACGCTCCTACAACAATTCTCATATTCTGCCCTGGCTTGTCTGAACTGATTTGTTGAGCATCAACAGATACTGATCCAGCCAGCAGTGCAGTATACTGGAATGAGCGACTTCCACTGCACCGTATGTAAGACTGGGGACAAAAAAGTTTAAGTCCCCAAGCTGCCTGGACTTATTTGAGAACTTGAACCCGGACAGGGTGACCACACGTCCGTTCTTAAGTTTTGCAGCCTCAATAGCCCGTATTATGTTATCGGAATTGCCAGAGCTTGAAATGGTTATGAGCAGGTCGTTTTCAAAGTAGGATTTTCTAATCTTGAATGCGAAAATTTCAGCAAAATCAATATCATTACTAATTGCGGTTAAATAGGCGGTTTCTGAGCAGCTGACAGTATTCACCTGACCATTTTTGTACAAGTCGGCGCTCATATGCTCTGCCATGGTAGCACTGGCCCCATTTCCAGCAAAAAATACTGTTCCTTTTTTCTGGTGTACATCAAAAGTCATTTGCGCCCATTTCTGGATAGCAATGTCATTCTTGATTTCTGCGCCTTCAGAATCAACCACCACCATTTTATCAAGCCCGGTCTTTACATAGTCCACATACTCACTAAAACTGTTCGGCGTACTCACCACATCATTGGGATTGGCTTTTGCAGAAATGCTGTAATATTGAGGAGCGATACGCAAAGAGCGTGAGCGCAGGACTCCATCAGCAATCTTCCAGTCCTCTTCAGTATCGAGATCGCACGACTCATCTTTTGGTATTTTAAAAGTAGTCAATTTGCCGCCGTAAATGGGATTTTTACCGGCATGCTGTATTTCGAGAAAGGTCTCTTTCCGCCATGCAGTCATGGCCCAAACAACTTTTTCGACAGGGGTCAGCAGTTGCGAGTTAACTTTTTCTTCCAGAGAAAAGTTGAGTGGCTTAAACTCATAAAAAGTCTCGGCCTGCTCTGCCACTGAGGTGAGTATTGTATCGTAATGCCCCTGGCGAACAAACGCGCAAAATGCCTGCAATGTCTCCATACGCAGCGTAGGCGACGTGGTATTGACCATCACCACATAATCGCAGTCATGTTTCTCCAGGAATTCCGTAGTAAATTCACGGTTAGTAGCAAGGTCTGTAGCCAAATCTTGCGGCCGCTCATGAAAATTGGCTCCCAAAGAAATAGCCAGGTCTCCCAGGACCCTGTCTTCACTATTGACCCATACGGAATCAAAGCACCCGGAATTCATGGCCAACTCTATGGCATGTGCTATTAGTGGCTTACCATCAATGTAACGTATATTTTTTTGTGGAATTCTTTTTGACCCCATTCGCGCTGGAATCATTGCTATCAATTTTGGCTCGCGCACTTGCGCCTCCACTTATTATTCGGGTGAAGTAAGAAATTCAGACAACACTTGCAGCTTAATTCAGGTCCGTGACCTCACCAACTTTATGGGCAGGATTGCCAGCCATCACATTTTTGTCGCGGCACCCTTTGTAAAGAAAAGCGCCAGCCGCTAAAATATTGTTGTTGCCAACTGTAGCACCAGGAAAAACCACAGACTGGGCGCCAAACAAATTATTGGCACCAATGGTCACATCACTCAGAATAACAGAACGGGGAGCAAAAATATTCACATCCCCGATATTAACGTCATGGCCGATAATAACCCCACCATTGATAAAATTGCAGCAACCTACGTTAACATTGCAAGATATGGCAGCATCACGGGCAACAATGTTTGCTTCGCCCAAACTGCTTGACTCCTGTATGGCCGCAGTTGGGTGAATGAGGTTCTTAAAAACTACGCCACGGTCTTTCCATTTTGAATAAACCCGCCGCCGCAGTTCGGCATGTCCAATGCCTATTGAAAAAACATCATGCGTGTCTGGCGTGTACTCGTCATCGCTTCCCAAAAAATAACCAGACAGCTCTTTCAAATCGCCCTCATACCCCTCAAAAGCCAAAAATCCCTTGAAGGTGAAATCGGCCCCGACTTTGATCATATCCTGGGCCAGCCAGTAGCACTCACGGGCTGCACCGGAGTTGCCTATTATTACCAGTTCGCGCCGCATCCGTTGTATCCACCGTCAAGAATGTAGTTTTGTCCAGTAATCCATCCCGCCTGGTCGGAAAGCAGAAATGCGGCCAGCGGGGCGATGTCACCCGGGCTGCCTATTCCAAGTGGATATCTGCCGGACACGCTTTCTTCCGGAGCTTCATCTCCGAGTTCTTCGCTAAACCCGTAAAACAGCGGGGTCGCTACTTCTGCCGGAGAGATACAATTCACGCGGATGCCGGCAGAAGAGTATTCCAGCGAGATTCCCTTGGCCGAGGCAACTACCGCTGCTTTTGAGCCAGTATAGGCAACCTGGGCGCGTAAAGGATTTGTCGCGGCCATGGAGCCTAAAAACAAGATTGCCGCCCCGCGCCCAGCGTTATTGCGCCGGTCGCAAAAGCCCTTGGCCAGCAGCATGGGAACAAAGTAATTAATGTCAAAAATCCGTCTGGCCTTTTCAAGCTCCATGAGCTGCAAGGGCATTGGGGACGCAATTCCGGCAGAACAGACCATCCCCTTAAGTTTGCCATACTTTGCGACCAGACCGCTTACCCATTTTGGAAGCGCATCCATCTCATCCAGCAAATCTTTTGGTTCCAGATGAAAACGTTCTGGCTCTGCGCAGTCATTGCGCAAGGCGTTGAGCTTTTCCTGGCTCCTTCCGGAAGCGATTACAGTTGCCCCCAGACTATTCAGCAAACTGGCGATGCCAGCCCCAATGCCGGAGCTGGCACCGGTTACAAGAATCACATCAGATTCTGCAAAATCCGGTAGAACCTTGTTAGGCGCGGAACAGTTCATAAACATCACGCACCGTTTTTTGCTGCTTGAGTTCCTTCAGCTTGAGACGTTTTGAGAACTCCCGCTCAGCCAGCGCAATAGAAGCCATGGCAGCCAAGGAGTCCCACTCTTCAAGGCTTGCCAGAATGTCATCCATATTCAGAGGAGTTTCACGCTGCAAGGTATCCTGAAATAAAGCCAAAAATTTGTTCTCGTCCATAACTCACCTATACTAATAAATTTATTCAGAAAGTTTTTCTTGCCAGTAGGCGAGAATATCATCCGGATTCTGATGTCCCTCCGGCCTGACATAGTCACGCATGCCGGAACACCAGATTCTATCCAGTTTCAGCACTGCCGATGCCCAGGAAAGCCCCACACCGTAACCGCTCAGGAGCAGGTTCAATTCACCATTGCAGACCTTTTCTGCCAACAGATGACAGATAACGGCGGGAATAGAAGCTCCGGCCAGATTCCCGAATTCGGAAAACGTGGAATATGGGGCCTTTTCTTCCGGAAACCCGGCCCGGGCTGCGACAGCCGTCACAATCTGCTTGTTGGCCTTATGCAGAACCAGATAATCAATGTCGTCAGCGCTTTTACCGGCGCTTTCAAGCAAGGCGGCAATGTGCTTTGGCACCACGCTCATGGTAAAGTCAAAAACGGCTTCGCCATCCATATATGTGCGGATGAGCCGCCATGGTGTGCCATTGCCATCGACTATACGCTCGCACAACGCGGCGTATTCCTCTGGAGAATCAGGCAACGGCAGCCGGGATTGCCCGGCCGGGACGATCAGAGCTTCATGCTCGCTACCGTCTGTCCCCAGTTCAAACCAGGACGGGTGGCCTGCATCACTCTTTTCGATCAGCGTAGCCGTACCGCAATCACCAAAAAGCGGCACAATGATACGGTTATCACGATCAATTACACGGGAAAGCGATTCGCCAACAAGCAGTAAAACTCTTTTACAGGCACCGGACTCTACCAGCGAGGCGGCAAGCCACAAGCCGTAAGTATATCCAGCACACCCCTGATTCACATCAAAAGCCGCACAAGCGTTGCTCAGGCCCAGCTTATGCTGCAAAATACAGGCAGTGGCCGGTAGTTTGTAATCAGGAGTTTGCGATACAAAAATAAGCGCATCAATGCTTGCTTTGTCGATGCCCATCCCGAAGAGCATGTTCTCGGCAGCCTGCTGGCACAGATCGGCGGCTGTAACACCACGCTCGGCAATCCGGCGCTTGTTGATACCGACAATCTGAGTCACACGGTTGGCTTTTTTGATATCGCCACCAAAGAACTCAAGCTCATCTTCAAGCCGGATTTCGCTGGAAGGGACAACAGCACTGATACCTGCGATTTTGACTTTTGAAAAGCAACTGCTGGCCATGTAGATCCTCGGTTCTGGAGTAAGCAAATGCAAAAAATGTCACAAACTGCCTATCGGTTTGCGACAACAAAGTTGAAGGGGTGACCGCACATATTTTTATATCAAACAAAAAGTCAGTGCTAGAAATAGACCTAAGTACGAATCACCAAGCCAATCATGGTGTAATGCAAGTGTATGGGGACTAACTGGTGCCGTCAATAAGTCCCGCCAGTAGCCGAGAATAGGCCTCAAACGCACTGGCAAGCTTATCTGCGATATTATTTTTGCTAGCTATCAAGACACCTTGCGGATTATCAGAAATGGGCCACATTGGGTAGGCTGCAAGTTTTCTCCACACTTTTATTGCATCTGCTGCCGTATACCATTCACTGACATAAACATTGTAACCGTGTTTTTGCATAAAGTCCGCAGTATCGCTCATATTATGGCCAAGAGTATAGCCAAGGGGAGCCGTGATCGCATCATTGAATGATATCAGGAAATAATCCGGCGAAACAAAATCAAACGGAAATGCCCATAATGCTGGCAATTCAAAGCCGTTAATATCAAGAATTACACAGTTAATATTTGCAAGTCCGTGCTCGGTGCATATTTTTTCCGCAGTAACTGTAGTTACTAATCCATTTTTTGCATGCTTACACGAATATGGAAACATCCCACTTTGCAGACCGTCTCCAATAACCTGGTGCCAAGGATAAATTCCGCCATCTATGCATGACAGTGCTCTGTCATCAATTGTTATTTTGTCCGCATAGGCTTGTGTTGCGGAGCGTAATGCTTTCAAATTGTCCGCATCAGCTTCCAGTGCGTAGACATTCCAGCCTTTTCTCAAAAAAGGCAGACAGGCTCTTCCGTCATAAGCCCCCGCAATCAGTAAAGAGCCTTGTGGGGGCAATAATTCCAGCAAAATTCTATTTTCATCAACGTAAATGTTTTGCTCTTGCGAGCAGGTGCAGCAGAGACCATTATCCGATGCGCTATCATGCCTAGCCTGTCTTATGTCTGCAAGCAAATCAAGGCAACCTTCAAAACATGTTTTGGGGAACGCATCGGTAAATGAATCAGGATTTGCATTCACAATGATAACCCCGGCCCGCTGCACTAACGGGCGCATGGAACTCCAGCTCACATGCTGGGCTGTTCTGTTTTGTGAGGAAGGCAAGTTAGGCTTATGGTAGGTATCGCCGACCTGCTGATAATCGTCAAAAAAATAATTTGGATTCACTTCAGGTGTTTTCACCATTTTCATGGTGTCCGGACCTGTCTCCACCGCACCATCAACCTGGTCTACATAGTGACCATCTACTCCCAGCAGGACTATATCCCGGTATCCCAGATGCGCTGCCCAGGCACAAGTCTGGCTGCCGGTTCCGCAAACGTGTGGGCTGAAAAAAAGATTCTCCTTCGATTGTGACAATCGATCCCAAGAAAAAACAATCGAATCCTGACCGGCCACCCCCAAAACATCAATCAAATTCTGGCGCAACAAAAATTTGCAGATTCCATTTGTTGCGGCCTGATCGATCAGCCGCCAGATTGCTTCTTGATGCTGTATTCCCATTATTTCATCAAGACAGCTGTAATAGGTAGGATACCAGCCAATTCTATCCCAGTAACGGTAAGCGGCGTTCATGCCAAAAGTTACGCCTGGCAAGCTGCTTAGACCAACATGCTTTAGCGAAGGTCCATTACCCAGAATAAAAGCAGTACGTCCTTCTTTATTTGACATATAATACAAATCAGTATGTTTATAATTACATACCAAAAAACAAATTTGCATGTGCACGTGGCAGAAATGGTTGTAATTTCTGATTAACACATGCTGCTATCAACTCCTCTTTTTTCTCGTGACTGATGTAATAACGATTTATGCCTTGTTGCATAATAAAGTCATATCCAAAATCTGTGATAAGATGTTCCCATTCCTCAAAACATGGGACATGCGTGGTTGGCAAAGTAGATTCAACAACTAGCATCCATGGGCGGTATTTATTAAAATCCATCCCCTGCAAAACTTCTTTTTCGTGTTTCTCAACATCAACCTTCAAGAAGTGAATATCTCCATCTGGACGGTGCTCGTCCAAAAGTGAAGTTAATGTTCTCGCATCCATGCTGGTTTCAATGAAATACAACGCATTCCCATTTGGAGGAAATTTGATCAGTCTTTCAACAGTATCTTTATCCATTGTTGACAAATTACCGTTTTTGCATACCCAGAACGGCTTTGTAGCATTTTCTGATGATAGCGCCAGACAGCAGTTAATATCTCTTGACCTTACACCATCATATTTATGCATTGCTTCCGGACGTGGGTCCACATTTATGCCGCTCCAGCCACGTGAATAAAAGAAGTTTGTAACAGACATGAATAATGGGTCTGAACAGCCAACATCAACATAAAAACCGTTTTCTACATTGTGCAAAAATCGATACAAAATCATATCTTCATATTCACCGAGCTGTGCATCGCTGATAAGATATCTATTCTGCACGGAGACATCTACCCTTGGGGACCTCCCCGCTTCTGGCTCTATAAACCGTGATATCCAGTGACTTTTCAGCAAAATCTCCAAATTCAGCGCACGCGAAAGTCCTGGCGTTTTTTTCAGATATTTTTTTATAATGCTGTGCACAGTACTATACATCTGCCTAGGTGAAGACGCCGGGAGTAGTTTCTCAAAATCAAGCGAGATAATTTTTTCTTCAGGGATATTATGATCTTCTCTAAGCCTGGTCATGACAAAGTCAGCTGGCCTGCATGCAACCAGGATGTAGTCAAAAGACAGCGCCAGCGCATGATCCAGAGCGACAATTGTTGTTGCAAAAAGCTCCCTGCCTTGCATATCCGGCCGCTCGTCAACAAAAGCCAGCAATTCCACATGGTCAGCATCAATGGCCGGAAATATATTTTCAGCCATCGAGCCAGCGCCAATAACAATAACAGATATTTTTGATGAATCGGTCATAATGTTTGTCCTTATTCTTTTTAGTGAGCGGTAGGAGTATGTGGTTTGGTCAACTGGTATGGGCAGACAGCTTGGCAAGTTGCTGTGTCATGCGCTCAAGATCATCTCTTGTTTCATGCAGCCACCGCGCAAGTTCACCCGGCCTGATTGAATGCGAATTAATATTGTTCATTCCGGCCCAGTGTATCAAGCCATCAAGACTACCAGCTGTAAGCTGCAACTCAGAAAGTAAATCAGGCATGTTATCTACACATTCTTTCAATTTTGTATTTTCAATTTTGAGGCTACTCAGTTCACCATCTTTATTGCGCAGCAATTGCAAATATTCATTTTTAATGTCAGCACAAATATTTTCAGGCATAATGCCAGGAACGTCTTTCTCTACCATTGCACACATAGCACAAAAACTGTAATCATGCGGCCCTTCAAAAAACTGTTTTAACTCTGCATCAGAACAGTCAATTGAAAGCGGACGGTATGACAGATAATGCTCCCAGGCACTTTTGTTATTAAGCTTGTCTGCAATCATTGGCAAATAGGCAATAAGTGGACACATCCAAAGATGCCCTTGGTGCAGGTTTGTACACTCATGTTGGCGACATGCATTATAAACAATATCAGGACGTTCATTCTGGGCAGGGTATATATTTTTGCCCTCCCCGTGATAATAGGCAGTCCAGGAAGAAAACTCCGGCGTCACCAAGCGTAAGCCTTTGGTTTCCCACTTATGTGCTAATAATAACGCGCGCTCAACAAGCTCGACCTGCTTGCGTGTTTGTAGCGGGTGTATGCTGAGCCGCAACAATGTACCCGTTTCAATCAACAGCGGCAGTATGTCTTCATGCTTAGACAGTAGCAACCCATTGGTTGTCAGATCCCTTGCTGCTTTTGGAAAACAATTAGCAACATGAATAATATACTTCTTGATATCTTTATGGAGAAGAGGCTCGCCGCCGAGTATGCTAAAACGACTTGGATTGACGCGCTGGGACCAGTCACTCAGCCACCTGGCCCCAGTGTCGAAATCAATGTCGCCATGATACCCATAGTCACAATAATGTGAACAATATTTACATGTTAAATTACAAGTATGCGTAACATGCATCTCAAGTTTTATTACATCATATAACATGTTGTCCTCAAATTGATATATTACACTAAAGAGCTAAAGATTTTATAAAAGCACTTCCGAACTTGGAATACCTAGTGACAAGCTCATCAAATAAACTAAAATCATCATTCAATTCTGCATATTTTAAGCAATCAGCAAGTACAGAACTTGCCATATCAGAGAAGACGTCAAAATATTTTGATTTAAAATGTGCATCTAAAAAATTATATGTAAACAATTGGTTCCTTGCCATGGAAACATTATGCATCAACGGGTCTACTTCAGACATACGGAAAAAAGACTCAGAGTGGCGTCGATATACACCCATAATTCTATCTATAAAACCTATACCACCATTTTCTGCGTGCAATAAATGCCAGTACCAGTCCGCTGGAACCAGGTTCGATTTAAACCATGCCGGCAGCCCTTTTGCAAAGCGCCATCTATACATAACAGAGTTAGTCTGTATGAAATTATATCGTATTAAATCCTCCAGCGCGAATATATTTCGTCCTGCAGGCAGTGAGCCAGCAGGTGGAAACACCCTGCTCCTAGATGGTGCTCCTTCATAAAGCACATCAACAGGATGAAAGCACAACGCGCACTCACGGTGTTCCTGCAAAAAATCATATTGGAGCTGAAGCTTGCCAGAATCAGTAAAATAATCATCACCATCACACAGCGCAACAAATTCAGTGTGAGCCATGTTAAACATAGTCCTGATATTACTTGCACCATCTCTATTTTTTTGAAAAACAGGAAGAATGGATGGATACCTAGCAGCATAATCCATAATAATTTCTTGCGTACCATCCGTAGAACAATCATCAGCGATTATGTGCTGGACGTTAAAGTTGCATTGCTGCTCAAGTATGCTGTGAATATTTTGTTCAATGAAATTTGCATGGTTATAAGTGAGAGTCAGCACACTCATGACCGGTGATGTTTTTATACGGCGCAGCGGTTGCAATGGGAAAAATTCAGGATATACTGAATAAATGGCCTCATAACAAGTACGCTCATTGTGACTGCAGTACTGAATGGGGCGGCTGTCAAAGGCGCGACATATCTCGCTTGCAAACTCACATGGTAGTACTTCAACAACCTTACAAGCATCTTCCAGGGATAAGTATTGTTGCGGATAGGGTGGCTCTTCAAGTTCTGGATATTGAGAGAATATCTCGGCGAGATCTATGCCCAAAATCTTACTTGCACGGGCATTTGAATTTTTACATTGAGAATTTATTTGATCTCTGTACTGCTTTGTAAAAACATACTGCTCTCTTTTTGCCACATCATGGGGGCTCTCAATATTCAATGCGGAAACATACCATTGTGACGTAAAGAAATCGCTTGTTATGCCGATTTGACGGCAAGTGTGTTTAAACAACTCAAATTCTTGCGGCAAAGGGAGTTGAATCTGCTTAAAGGATAAATTCGCATTTTGCGCTGCCTCTTCGGGTAACCCGCAAAATATAAAAAACTCCTTTAGCAGCGCTCCATCTGGGGTAATATTTCGTGAAAATGATGTCTTGATATTGGCAAAACAACCCTGAATATCGAGCAGCATCTTATCGTAAAAAACAGGTTGAACTGACTTTAACCATGTATGGTATGGTGCCAAAAAATTGACAAGATTTGCTATCGAATACAGTTCCTCCAGCACGATATCTTGCCTTGTGGGTACAAAAAAAAGATAGAGTTCTGCATTAGGCATATATTCATTCATTTTTTTGGCAAGATTGACGACCGATGCTGGCGACAAGATAAAACTACTGCTTGATATTATTATATTATCACATTTGTATTTATTCTTTTGCTCTGTTATATATTTCAGCTGTGTTTCAAGTTTGAATTGACTGGCGACATTTGATACGATTTGCTGCAGAGTATGCTGAGACGGACAGCCTGGTATTGTGTTTATCTCGCTGATTTTAGGAAAAAGAATACCATTTTGAAGCAACAAACCATTGTTGATATAGCAAGCACGCTGTATGCCCATGGACTGACTATGTGGCGCTACCACAAATATTATTTTCTGTTTCATTTTCCACCGGTCTCTATGCTCGAAGTAAACCACATAGCATTTTTGAACAATTACATTGTTGTCAGCTATAATAATTGCTGTAGTGCGAACAGACGCCTAGCCCACCACTGCATGAACGTAGCAATTGAAAAAAAAACAATTAGATAATATGCTTCATACGAAACTAAGATCTAAAACAAAACAAAAACATCATGCAAGCAAGAACGGGGCACCAAAAAAAATCGCATCGCAAAAAAAGCCAACCCTGACTCATAAAGAACCCCGCATATAAGACAAAATGACCTAAGCGTAGACACATGACTTTGCAAATATGGTGCCACGCAGTCGATTCATACCCACTAGCAAAAACTCGGAAAAGGATCCCAAATGCTCTCTCCTACAAGAACAGCTGTGCTCTTTACCACCAATACTCCCCAGATTGCCCAGGCGGAACTTCTGATTGGTTCCCTACGCAACCCCGCCCTAGGTAATTTCCAAGGGGATGTATGGGCAATGTCAACACATCTGACTAGCATGGCCAAAAATTCTTTAGAGGCAAAAGGGATAAATTTTTTAGTCAACCCACTGGAACGGATGCTTCAATGGAATGCTTGGAAAGGCGTGGCCAAAGCACAAAAAAAATATCAGAATACGCCGCATGATGTCCACAAGGATAACAACCGGTTCCTTGAGGAGTGCTTTTGGGAGTTCAAGAACAGGCTGATGAGCAAGCTTATCTTGATCGACTGGGTGGAAAAATTTGGCGCTCGTTATGACTATATCGCCCTATGTGATACCGACATCTATATTCAAAATGACTTTAATTTGCTCTTGAAAGCAGCTTATGACAAAAATCCTGATAAAATCAGCTACTGGCATGAAGAAAATGAAATAGCTCCAGGAACTTGGCTATGGGAAAAAAACAGACATTTTTTCCGTTTGCAGGGAGCGAGTAATTTAGACCTGGGAATGCATGAAATCAATGTAGGATTTTTGTCTGGACGCCCATCTACATTGCGCCATATATTTAAAATGGTTGATTCTTTGTTTTTCTCACTTTCTCCAGAGCTTTTTACGGATCATCACTGGCACGAACAGGACTGCACAAGAGTTGTACGGGCAATGCACCCAGAACTATTCTCCATGTTCGATGAAGGAAAAGTGATACACGTATGCAATGGCGGACACACTGCAATTAAAGAAGAAGAGTCTGGCAAGTTTTTACACAAAAAAACACTGAAAGCACCAACGGTTGTACATTTTGCAGGTGGCACTTGGAGGCACTATCCAACTATCGCCCCTTACTTTAAAGTGCCATACGAAGACTACTTTCAGGCACAAATAGACTCAACAGAGTATGATGTTATTCGCAACAGAGCACGTTTATATTTGTTTGAAAATAACTCCAAATACTACACTGCGTTAAATGCACGAAGCAAATGTAACGCAAGAAAACGCTGGATAAGAACAGACCATTCCAAAAAGAAGGTACTACTTATCGGGTGGCTCAACTCGCACAGCCATAAATCTCAATTTCCAGCCTTGGAACCCTTTCTAACGGATCCGCGTTTTAATACATGTGTTATCAATGCCAATCTATTGGGAGATGACCTTTCTGAGTATATTGTTGAGGACATGCCAGATGTTTTGGCCTACGCAACTAATTCAATTAAAGACCCATTTATCGCCACACAGTTTGGGTCGGTCAATACAGATATCCCGGAAGAGTTCATAGAAGAGTCAATCAAGACATTGATGCTGGAGTATCATTGTAATGCAAGGGCGGCCAGAGCTATTATGAACCTAGCATTTACATATATCTCCGATGTAATGGATTTTTATCAGCCAGACCTGATTTTAATGCGCGGAGCTTATGGCTTTCTTGGCAGAATGCTGAAAAAACTGTGCCCAGCAAAGCGAGTTCTTTTTGCGTCGCAAGAAGATGCAGTACTGCCGGGCACAATGACATTTGATTTCATGGGCCATATGGGTGCCAGCTGGGTAAACAAAGAGCATAACTTTTTCAACAACCTCCCTCTTGACGACTCAGATCGGGAGGTTGCTGATAAATATCTGGCGATAGCTCCTAGCCAGGAATACTCACGAAATATGCCAACCAATATTCCTCCGCATATCTGGCAAAGAATTAACCTTCTGCACAGGCAAAACAAAAAATTACTGTTGTATATGGGAAGCAATGCACCATCTTCCGGCTATACACCTTACGAAAAATATGGCCGTGAACATTCGCCTGTATTCTCTTGTGATGCAGAAGCTTATACCCACTTACAAGAACTCTGCGCTCGACATCCAGACTGGCACATACTGTACAAGCCGCATCCAATAACTCAGGCGCGCGGCCTAGATGTTGAGCTCAACTATGATAACACTACCCTTATTAGGATTGGAGACCTGAGCAAATGTCTGGAATTGGCTGATTGCGCTATTACACTGGTTTCTCAATCAAGCTATGTTGCACTGCTCAATAACACCCCAGTTGTGCAGCTGGGAATAAATCAGCTAACGAACTCAGGAGCAGTTTACAATGTCGACACAAGTGCTGACTTTGAACAGACATTGGAGACGAGTTTACAGCACGGCATTAGTGAACGGCAAAAAAAATCCTTCCTGGAGCATGTGGCGCGCCTGCTCAAATACTATGTATTCTCTGGTCATCCTGAGTTACCACACCAGCGTAATGTTAGTGATATGGCAAATGCTATTGAATCAATACTAGATGGCAAGCCTGAACAACACTACATTCCAGAGTACAATGCAACAAAATCACAAATGAGCGCATGGCACAAACCTGTCAAGTCGGCAGCCCCTGTGGTGTCAGTCATTTTAGCCGTGCATAATGGCGAAGATTATCTTCATACCTGTCTTGCATCTATCCTTGAACAATCACTGCGTGATATTGAGATTATCGCGGTTAATAACGACTCAACTGATAACTCCGCGGCAATCTTGGAGAAATTTGCTAGCAAAGATCCGCGACTCAAAATAATAACCTACAATAAAGCACACTTAGGCATAGCCAGAAATCTTGGCATGGACGAAGCACAGGGGAAATATATACATTTTATGGACTGTGACGACACGTTATCAGTTGACGCTTACCAACGGCTTGTCAGCGCCGCAGACGAGCACAAATCAGACCTAATATATTATTTTTACCGATGCGTGCATCACGCCCCAAATGGTTACCACCGCCCCCGTTTTTTGAGTTATTTAAAATTCTTCCCCCAAAAAAGCATTTTTCAATTGGAGCAGAAGTATTTTAAATATATGCTGCACTACATGTTCCCATGGGCAAAATTGATCCGACGAGAGAGCTTTACAGCATCGGAGCTTTACTATGATGAAAAATGGTCATTTTTTGAAGACAGTGCACAAGGGTTAAAACTGTTACTTGCAGCAAAAAACCCCATTGTTTATCAAGATTATTTTTATAATTACAGAATAAGAACTACTTCTAATGCCATGACAAAAAAAGTACATGCAAGAAGTCTAGCAGCTATAGATACAATACAGTCAATGAATAACGATCTACTGTCAAAAAATATGTATTGTGACTTACAAAAAAGCTTTGTGCAATATAAAATCAACATGATACTTGTTGCAAATAAAATTACCCCAAGCAATCACAAGCAGCACTTTTTTGACTCTTTGAAAGATATACTTCTACCTAGTGATGAAATGTTCATATATAACGATGAACTATATTCAACATATGAAATGTTCTATGAACACGAAACTACAAGAATTAAACGTGCAGTAATTAGAGAGCTATAGATATAAATATGAATGTTCAAATACAAACTACGTCAATATGCACAGGCAGCTGCATAATATGCCCGTACCCTGAGAGTTGGCATAAGCACAACCCCGGGGTCATGACTGACAATGTTTTTGCAGATATTATTACTCAACTTACTGAATACAAGATAGATAAGATTTGTCCCTACCTGGAAAATGAACCACTGGCAGATCCGCAAATATTTGAGAGAATTCGGCATATCAGAAAAAGCTTGCCTAATTCTTTGATAGAAGTATCAACAAATGCGTTAGCCTTGTCGGAGCCTAACCAGCTTCGGCTTATAGAAGAGCTTGCTGACGGTGAGCACGAGATATGGATAAGCTTTCACGGCATAGATAAATACACCTACGAAGGTGTAATGGGCTTACCTTTTGAGAAATGCCTGAATAATATTGCCGGATTGCTTAAAAAGGCAGAAGAACTCCCACTTAGAATTAAAATCAGAGGGGCAGGCTATGGCCGACATGCGAGCCTGAAGCATCCATACTCTTTTTCCGCCAATGAATTCACGCAGTTTTGGCGCGATGTATTTCAGCAACAGAATATAACAAAAACTCATGACGTTGCTTTTTTTACATACCACGACCGGGCCGGAAGTATTAGCCGCAATAATATTCGCATGCCAGAGATAGTCAGACCGGATTTGCAGAATTTTCAATGTAGCAGAATACCAGGCTGGCTTCACTTTCTCTACACAGGCGAGCTGATTCTATGTTGTATGGATTATCAACGTGAAACGGTTTACGGAGATATAAGAGAATCAAAACTAAATGATATTCTTTCAAGCGAAAATTTTCGCAACTTGTACGCAAAGGTTACAGGGCGTCAAGAATCGCCAAATGATTTTATTTGCAAACGGTGTATAAGCCCAGGTGGCTAGAATGTCATTTAAGAGTAATAGAGAGCATATTTATAGAATTATTGCAGATAAAAAAAACTTCCCCAAGCACAAAACTAGAATTATGGTATACTTCGACAGGTAAATATTTTCTTCCTAATAACGCGGATGGGGATCTCATCATTCAAACAATCAAAAATAATTATGTTTTTGATGAGGCAGTATACAAAGCGGCCTGTAAATTTATAAAAAAGGATACAATTGTTCTTGATCTAGGGGCAAATTTTGGCCAAATGTCTATATTAATGGCAAAACATGTTGGAAAACTTGGAAATGTCTATGCTTTTGAAGCAAATAAATTTGTATATTCAGTACTTAAAAAGAATATAGCCATAAACGATGCGCACGTTACCCCATACTTTGGAGCCGTGTACAGTAAAAGCGGAGAGACACTACACTTTCCGCAACTAAATTTTGAAAGATTTGCTTGCTATGGATCTTATGGGCTTGATTATACAACCAGAGATGGGGTTCCAGTAACAAGCGTAGCTATTGATGATTTAACTTTTCCAGGGCAAATAAGCTTTATGAAAATCGATCTCCAAGGCAGTGATTTGTTTGCGCTACATGGAGCAACCAAGACTATAAAAAAACATAAAATGGCTATCATTGTTGAATATGAAAAAGCATTTGAACACGAATGTGGGTACTCATTAGAGGAATTTGCACAATTTATTAAATATATAGATTACAAAGTTATTGATATTATTGATAACACTAACTACCTGCTCGCTCCAAATATGTAGACGCTTGAGGCTGTATCTTGTAGCCCGGTTATTTTGGGGAATCTCAGGTAGTATTAAGTTTAGTTGACGTGCTATTCTTGGTTTAACTATAAACCAATTTTTATTTTGGAGTGAATAGATAATGTATGACCATATAAGAGAAAGAGGAATTTCTTTTGAGAAAGAACATCACAAATTTTGGATTGAAAGGAAAGTTAGTGATTATAACCCACACAGAACTCTACAACATGAGATAAGCCAATATCTTGAACCAAGCCAAACTACTTACAGAATCCTAGATGTGGGTTGTGGCCCAATATCTACGCTAGGCACCACATACGAAGGCAAGTCAATCGAATTAATAGGCATAGATCCTCTTACGCAATATTACCAGGAACTGTTAAGCCAATATGATATACATTTGACATTTGAGCCTATACAGGGAGAAGGTGAGCGACTCTTAGACTATTTCGCTCCAAATTCATTTGATTTAGTTTATTCCAGAAATGCTCTAGACCATTCACACGATCCTTACGAAGCAATTAAAGCAATGTTAACTGTATGCAAGCCAAAAAGCTATGTCGTATTTTCAGTTTTTAAAAACGAAGGACTGAATTCTGGCTATGTTGGGTTTCATCAATGGAATTTCACACCAGTCGATCAATCATTATTAATATGGAGCATGTCTAAAGCACATCTGCTAGACGAATGTATTAATGGATTACCATATAAAATATCAGAACAAACTGTACATAACAAAGAAATGCTCACATGCACTATATATAAATGTGACACTTCCCCATCTTGTATGTCAGAAATACATCATGGATTATATCTAAATATAGACAAAAAAGCGAATAGTATATGCTTATTCAAAGAAGATTCTTTTTCGTGCAGTGAAAGATTCTTTGTGCATCTAAAAAACAAAAACAGCATTCAGCACAAATTTAGTTTTATTTGGAACTTAGAAATTCCAATGAAAAGTTTTTTTCTCCCTGAGGTATCTTATGATGAAATTTTTATCGGGCAATACGCTATGATAAAAGAAAATGAATCACATTCGCATACTAGATTTTGGGGGAAGAGCATACATGTTTGATGGGATAAATCTCACTCTTCGGCACCAATTATCCATATTTGAAAAGCATAACGAATGGGCAAGAAAATCGAGGCGAATATAGAAAAATATTTGAACGCTACCTGCCGGCAGGTCGACCAGCTAACTTTCTGGAGATTGGCGTATACAAAGCTGGCTTTACCAAATTTATAAAACACCTTGGCCTTCCACTCGCTTCATACGTTGGAGTTGACCCATATTCTGGCGGGGCAGACGACCCTTATGTCAATACATACTGGAGGCTAGATAATGTTGAAGAAGTTTATAACAGCACTAAGCAGTATTACGACAGCATTGGGGCGACATTGATTCGTGCACGGTCAGACGACTTTTTTGCGAGTAATACAAAAAAATTTGATTTTATTTATGTTGACGGAGATCATAGACAGCAAACAGCATACAGTGACATGTTATCTTCCAAGCAAATCTTGTCCCGTGGTGGGCTCATGATGATTAACGATTACGCCAATGTTGATTGCCCGGGAGTCACACCTGCAGTGAATCAATTTTTACATGAGTGCAATGATGAAATTGAAGAAATTGGCTACCATAGAATTGAGTTCTGTAATGGTAATAAAATTATCCCTGTCAACTTAATTGATATTTTTTTAAAATTCAAAAATTAGTCCGTATCCTCCAGGTCATGCTGTCCATAGTCTTAGCACACACTGGACTCAGCAACTTTGGCACATCAAATCCCAAAGCAACAAGGCAAACTTGTTAAAGCTTTAAGGCCGCAACTCCTGCGGCCTTATTTAATATCAAATACAAGTTGAATCGTACCCATATCCAACTTCACGCTGACTCCGCTGGTATGAATACAAGACCAGTTGGCGGCACACAGGCAGTCGCTTTACTCCGGTCGGTTTCATATATCTGATGCTGATTCCGGCCTGTCGCCATGGATTTGTTTTACCTACCCCCCAACGCCTCGTCCAGCTTCTGCATCAGTTCGTCTACGTCTAAGGGTTTGGAGATGTGGCCGTTCATGCCGGCGGCGAGGCATTGGCCCACGTCTTCCGAGAAGGCGTTGGCGGTCATGGCGAGGATGGGGATGGTGGTTGCGTTGGCGCAGCCGCTGGCTCGCAGTCTACGGGTGGCTTCGTAGCCGTCCATTTCGGGCATTTGCACGTCCATCAGCACAAGGTCGTAGCGGGTGGGGCTTGCGCAGTACATTTGCACTGCCTGCGCTCCGTTATTGGCACAATCAATGGCCAGTCCGGTCGGTTCCAGCAGCGCGAGCATGATTTCCTGGTTGATTTCGATATCTTCAGCCATCAGCACTGTTTTGCCCGGCCATTCGTAGCTGGCGCGGGTGGAGCGCTCTTTTGCCCGCGCTTTGCCGCCGGTCAGTTCCACTATGGAGTTGAACAGGGCGGAAGGCAGCAGGGGCTTGGCCAAAAACCGCGTAACGCCAATGGCGGCGGCCTGTGTTTTAAGATCGCTCCAGTCAGCCGCCGAAATCATGATCACAATGGTCTCGGGCGGCACAATATCCTGAATGGCTTTTGCGGTCTGAATGCCATCCATGCCGGGCATCAGCCAGTCCAAAAAAATCACGTTGTAGGGCTGGGCGCTTTCCTTAATCCGGGCAAGGGCCAGCTCGCCGCCGCAGGCCGTATCGCAATGCATGCGGAATCCGGTAATGACCTGCTGGCAATATTCCAGCGTTTCGACGCTATCATCCACCACAAGAACGCGCACATTTTCCGGATCAGACATGTTCTGGGTCTGAAGCGTGCCGGGTGCGCCAAACAGCACCGGCACTTCGAAGATAAAGCTGGAACCCGCGCCGGGGTTGCTCTCCACCCATATTTTACCGTTCATCAGGTCTATGATCTTACGGCAAATGGAAAGCCCTAGACCGGTACCGCCAAAACGCCGGGTGATGCTGCCGTCGGCCTGCTCGAACGCCTGAAACAGCTTGCTTTGCTCTTCCGCGCTGATGCCGATGCCGGTGTCCTGAACCTCCACCCTAAGCACGGCTCCGGTTTCGGTTTTGCGCACAAAGCGGGAGCGCAGGGTGACCTTGCCGCCCTCGGGCGTGAACTTGACCGCGTTGGAGAGCAGATTGATGAAAACCTGCGTCAGCCGTAGCTCATCGCTTAACAGGCAGCGCTCGTAGCGCGGTTCCAGATCGAACGAGAATTCCAGGCGCTTTTCTTCCACCTTTGGCTGCACCACGTTGTAAACGCTCTGGAGCATTTTTTCGAAATCAAACTCCGCCTGCGTGATTTCCATCTTGCCGGACTCGATTTTGGACAGATCCAGAATATCGTTGATAAGCCCCAGCAACTGGTGCGAGGCCTGCTCGATTTTGGCAAGGCAGTACTGTATGCGCTGCGGATCGCCGGTGGACTTGGCTATCTCGTTCATGCCGATAATGGCGTTCATGGGCGTGCGTATCTCGTGGCTCATGCGGGACAAAAATTCCGACTTGGCCTGACTCGCCTGCTGTGCCTGTTCCATGGCTTCTTCCAGCCGCTGCTGCATCTGCTGCATATCCGTCACATCCAGCGCCACGCCCAGCACACCGCTCACACTGCCGTCCGGCGCACGCAGCGGGGTTGTCTCGCAGGCAAAATGCCGCCCGTTAATGGCGGCGTAATAACTCTGACTTCCGCGGGTAAAGGTTGCGTTGTGATTTGCCAGCAGGCTGGCGTCAAACGTGTTGTCTGCAGACAGCAGGGAATCCACGTTCACGCCCATAAAGGCATCCCTGGATACACCAAGCGCTTTCAGGCCGTGCCCCTCGAACAGGGTGATGTTGTTATCCTTATCCACTGCCCAGGTAATGCCGGGGTAGCTGTTTACAAGCTCGCGCAGCTTGCCGTAAGCGTCGTGCAGGCGGCTTTCCACAGACTGTTTTTCCAGCGTGGACGAAATGATGCTGCCGATGGTCTGCAACATGTGGAATTCGCTTTCCGTCCAGTAGTGGGGTCCGCTGCCGTAGTCCGCGCCCAAAAAGCCCCAGAACTGCCCGTTGCACAGAATTGGCAGATCCGCAAAGGCATGCACGCCGCTCTCGCGCTGCACCCGATAGGCCTCGCCCGAATACTGGAAGGTATCGTCAACCGCGATATAGGGCCGGGTAGTTAGCTGGATGAAGCCCTCGTCATCGTCATTATAGGGAATGTTTTGCAGAAGGTTCTTGGTAGAAGGCACATTGGGCGCGCACCACTCATACAGGACGCTGTAGGTCTTGTGTTCGAGGTCATGCCCGAAAATGGAGCAGCGATCCACGCCCATAAAAGAGCCCAGCTCGCGCAGAGCGTAGGCGAACAGCTTGTCCGGCGAGGAGTCCGAATTTCTGACAAACTCGGATGACAGCCGGGCAATTAACCGTTGCTGATCCAGCTGCAAAGAAGCGTGCTGGTCAATGGTACGGTAAGAGCTGCCGTACAGCTCCTGCCGCATTTTTCCGATATCCTCAGGC